>JASHOI010000273.1 GCA_030041195.1 Streptosporangiaceae bacterium
GTCCGCGGCTTCTCCGATCCCGACATCCTCGGCCAGTTCGTGGGCGGACGGCAGTTCCCCGTCTTCGACCAGTTCGGCTACCAGCCGGGGACCGGCGCCAGCCCGTCCGACTACCTGCAGCCGTTCCGCCTGACCAGCGACCCGCCGGCCCGCGACGGCCAGACCCTCAACGACATCTCGCACACGTGGCCGACCCAGCACCGCAGCTGGAACGGCGGCGCGATGGACAAGTTCGTGGCCACCCACGTCGCCGTCGACGACGCCGTGCACGGCCCGGCGACCATGGGCTACTACGCCCGCGCCGACCTTCCCTTCTACCACGCGCTCGCGGACGCGTTCACCGTGTGCGACGGCTACTTCAGCTCGGTGATAGGCCCGACCGACTCCAACCGGCTGATGGCCGTGGCCGCCTCCATCGACCCCGACGGGGTGGCCGGCGGCCCCGTGGTCGAGACGTTCGGCGACCGGATCGCCGAGTACGGCAAGCTGACCTTCGCCACGATGCCGGAACGGCTGCAGGCCGCCGGGGTGAGCTGGAAGGTCTACAACGACCGGCTCAGCGAGCTTGCGCTGAGCCCGCTGCCGTACTTCAAGGCGTTCAACGACCCGTTCTCGGTGACCGGGTTCGAGCTGACCAGCCGGGCGCTCGACCCGTCGATCGACGACTTCGCCGACGATGTGGCCGCGGGCCGGCTTCCCGCGGTGTCCTGGCTGATCCCGCCGCTCGCCCAGTGCGAGCACCCGGCCGCCCCGCCCGAGTACGGCGAGCACTTCATCCAGGGCGTGCTGCAGACGCTGGTGGCCCGGCCGGATGTCTGGGCGCAGACCGTGCTGTTCATCGTGCACGACGAGAACGGCGGGTTCTTCGATCACGTGCCCCCGGTCACCGCCCCTGCCGGAACGCCGGGGGAGTGGCTGACGACCACGCCGCTGCCCGCGGCCGCGGGCGGCATCGCCGGGCCGGTCGGCCTCGGCTTCCGGGTCCCGTGCGTGGTGGTCTCGCCGTTCAGCCGGGGCGGCCGGCTCTGCTCGGACGTCTTCGATCACACATCGCTGCTCCGGTTCATCGAGACCAGGTTCGGCGTCGAGGTGCCCAATCTGTCGGCCTGGCGGCGCAGCGTCACCGGCGATATGACCAGCGCGCTGGCCCTGGCCGAGCCCCCGGTGGCGACGGTGCCGCCGCTGCCAGCGGCCAGCCTTGGCGACCAGTCCGTGGCCGAGCAGGCCGTGCTCGACGCGCTGGCGGGCACGCTCGACGTCGGGATTCCCTACCCGGCCCCGGCCGCCAACTCCATGCCGTCGCAGCAGAGCGGCCCGCCGCGCCCGCCGGTCCCCGCCTGACCGTCCACGGGGCGGTGCGTTCCGGCCGCGGTGCCGGGGTCTCGGATCGGCAACGAATCGGCACCGACTCTCGCATGCACCCTTGCGGTGCACCCCGCAACAGGTTCTGAATAGTGGTTCATAACGCGGCAGTCGTACCTCTTAGACCGAGGGTCAGTTCGATGAATGCTCGTTCATCAGAAGCGGTTTCTTTCAGCGCCCCGGGATCGGGCGTGCTGGACATCAGCGGCATTACGGTGCAGTTCGGTGGGCTGACCGCGCTTGACGACGTGTCGCTCAGCGCGGCGCCGCGCCAGATCACCGGGATCATCGGCCCCAACGGGGCCGGCAAGACCACGCTGCTGAACGCCACGTGCGGGTTCGTCCGGCCATCCCGAGGCTCAATCACCTTCGACGGTCACGAGCTCACCGGGATCAGGCCACACCGGCTCGCGGGCCTGGGGATCTCCCGCACGCTGCAGGGCGTCGGGCTGTTCCGCGGCCTGTCTGTGACCGAGAACGTCATGATCGGCGCGACCCGCGCGGCACGCGCCGGGTTCTGGTCCGGGCTCTTCGGCCTGCCCAGGTCGGACCGGGACGAACGGCGGCTCCGGGAGCAGGCGACGCAGGCACTCGGCCGGGTAGGCGCCGCAGACCTGGCCGACAGCATGCCAGACACGCTGGCGTACGGCCTGCGCAAGCGGGTCGCGCTGGCCCGGGCGCTGGTCGGGCACCCCCGGCTGCTGCTGCTCGACGAGCCGGCCAGCGGCCTGTCCGAGAAGGAGCTGCCGGAACTCGGCAGCTTGATCGAGGAGTTCGCCGCCGAGGCCACGGTCGTGGTGATCGAGCACCGGATGGACCTGATGATGTCGGTCTGCGACAAGATTTTCGTGCTCGACTTCGGCAAGCTGATCGCGACCGGCTCCCCCGCGCAGGTCCAGGCCGATCCCGCGGTGACCGCGGCGTATCTCGGCGCTGAGGGGAACGGGGCCGGCCGTGACTGACGCCGCGTCGCTGGCGGTCGAGGAGATCGTGGCCGGATACGGCGGGGTGCAGGTGCTCGACCAAGTCTCGGTCTCGGCCCGGCAGGGCACGATCACCGCCGTGCTCGGCGCGAACGGCGCGGGGAAGACCACGCTGCTGCGGGCGATCAGCGGATTCGTCCGGCCGCGGCACGGCAGGGTCCTGGTCGGCGGCACGGACCTGGCCCGCCGTCATCCCGAGGACATCGCCAGGGCCGGCGTGGCGCACGTGCCCGAGGGACAGGGAGTCATCACCGAGCTCACCGTGGAGGAGAACCTGCGTGTCGGCGCGCTCGCCCGGCGCGACCGGGCCGGCCGGGCAGTCGCGCTGAACGATGCGTACCGGCGGTTCCCGGTACTGGCCGAGCGGCGCAGGCGGTCGGCAGGCACGCTGTCCGGCGGCGAGCGGCAGATCCTGGTCATCGCCAGAGCGCTGATGGCAGCCCCCCGGGTGCTGCTGCTCGACGAGCCCTCGCTCGGCCTCGCGCCGCGGATGGTCGCGCAGGTCATGACCCTGATCCGGCAGCTGCGTGACGACGCCGGGCTGACCGTGCTGCTGGTCGAGCAGAACGCCCGGAGCGCACTCGGCATCGCCGACAAGGGCCTGGTGCTCAACCTCGGCAAGGTGGTCGCCGAGGACGACGCCGCGGCCCTGGCGGCCGACGTCGGGCTCCGGCGGCACTACCTGGGTTTCTGAGGGCGGGCAGGGCGGGAGGAGAGAGGCCGGATGCAGGAGTTCCTCGAGTTCACCCTCGGCGGGATCGCGATCGGCATGATCTACGCCGCGATCGCGCTGTCGCTGGTGCTGATCTGGCGCGGCACCCGGGTGCTCAATTACTCGCAGGGCGGCATGGCGATGTTCACGACCTACGTGGCGTGGGTCGTGATCAGCCACACCGGAAACTACTGGCTCGGCTTCGTCCTGGCCCTGGCCTCCGGACTGGTGCTCGGCGCGATCCTGGAACGCACGGTGGTCCGGCCCACTGAGGGCAAGTCACCGCTGAACTCGGTGATCGTGACGATCGGCCTGCTCATCTTCCTCGAGGGGCTGGCCGGGATCATCTACGGGGGCCAGTTTCGCTCGTTCCCCGTGGCGTTCTCGGTGAAAGGGCTGAAGATCGGGAGCGTGGCGCTCGGGATCTCCACGAGCGACCTGTTCACCGCCGCCGCCGTGCTGGCTGCCGCGCTGGCCCTGGCCCTGGTGTTCCGGTACACCGCGGTCGGGCTGCGGCTGCGGGCCACCGCGTTCAGCCCCGACGTGGCACGGCTGCTCGGGATCAGGATCGGGCGGGTGCTGACCCTCGGCTGGGCCCTGGCCGGGCTGTTCGGCGCGCTGGCCGGCGTTCTGGTCACCCCGACCACGTTCCTGTACCCGAACAGCATGGACTCGATCTTCGTGCTCGGCTTCACCGCCGCCGTGATCGGCGGGCTCGACAGCCCGGTCGGCGCGGTCACCGGGGGTGTCCTGCTCGGCGTCGTGCTCAGCTATGTCGGCGGCTACCTGGGCAGTGACCTGGTGCTGGTGTACGGCCTAGTGGTGCTTGCCCTGGTGCTGATGGTCCGGCCGAGCGGCCTGTTCTCGGCCGCCGCGGCGCGGAGGGTGTGACGATGACCCTGCTGCGTCACCTGGGAGCCGCGGTTGTCGTCGCCGTGGTCCTCGCGCTGGTGTCCATCGAGCTCGGCGGCTACCGGGACTACCAGATGGCGGAGGTCGCCGCGTACGTCACCGCGGTCGCCGGGCTGACGGTGCTGATCGGGCTGAGCGGCCAGATCTCCGTTGGCAACGGCGCGTTCATGGCGGTCGGCGGCTACGCCGGGGCGCTGCTGATGCTGCACCTGAACTGGCCGCTGGAGCTGGTATTCCTGGCCGCCACCCTGATCGCCGCGGCGGGTGGTGCGGTGTTCGGGATGGCAGCGGCGCGGCTGCGCGGCCCGTACCTGGCCGGGGCCACGCTGATGCTGGCGGTTGCCCTGCCCACGCTGGCCGACCAGTACGCGGGGGTGTTCGGCGGCGACCAGGGCCTGACCACCAGCATCACCACCCCGGCGTTCCTCGGCGCCACGTTCCCGCCCACGCGCTGGCTGGCGTGGGTGACCTGCGTCGGCGCCCTGATCACCCTGGTGCTGCTGGCCAACCTGAGCCGCAGCCGGATCGGCCGGTCCTGGCGGGCGGTGCGCGACGACGAGGTCGCGGCTGCGCTGTCCGGGCTGAACGTCGCCAGGCTGCAGATCCTCGCGTTCGTGGTCAGCTCCGCCTGCGCCGGGCTCGGCGGGGTGCTGCTCGCCGTGGTCACCGGGATCGTCGCCCCGGGCGCATACACGCTCACCCTGTCGATCGGGCTGCTCACCGCCGCGGTGGTCGGCGGGCTCGGCAGCCTGCTCGGTGCGGTGTGGGGAAGCCTGGTCCTGGTCCTCGTGCCTTCGTACCTCACCAACGTGGCGGCCAGCCACGGGCTGTCCGGTGCGGCGAGCTCCAGCGTGCCGATCGCCGCCTACGGGGTTGTCCTGATCGTCGTCATGCTCGCCTTCCCGGCGGGCATCCAGGGCGGCCTGCGCCGCCTGTTCGGGTCGGCCGCCCCCGCCACGGCCGTGCCGCTCAACGCCCTGCGCCGGCGCAGGCCGGCCACGGAACACCAGGAGGAAGAAGTACATGAGAAGACCACATAGATCCAGCCTCGCCGCGGTCGCGGGGATCGCCGCTGTCGCCCTGCTCGCCGCCGCCTGCGGCTCGAGCGGCAGTTCGGGTTCGTCCAGCAGCAGCAAGCTCACCGCTTCGGCCCCTGGCATCACCGCAACCACGATCACGATCGGCAGCCATCAGCCGCTCACCGGCGTTGCCGCTCCCGGCTACGACGAGATCGCCCCGGCGTCCAACGCCTACTTCCAGTACGTCAACGCGCACGGCGGCATCTACGGCAGGAAGATCATCTACAAGTACCTGAACGACCAGTACGACCCGACCATCACCTCGACCGTGGTGCACCAGCTCGTGCTGCAGGACAACGTGTACGCGATCTTCAACGGCCTCGGCACGCCGACGCACCTGGCCGTGGTCAAGTACCTGAACGACTCCAAGGTGCCCGACGTGTTCGTCGCGTCCGGGTGCGAGTGCTGGAACGAGCCGAGCACCTACCCGGAGACGTTCGGCTGGCAACTCGACTACGTCCGCGAGGGCAAGATCCTCGGCAAGTACATCGAGGAGCACTTCGCCGGCAAGAAGATCGGCTACTTCTACCAGGACGACGAGTTCGGCATGGACGGCGTCAAGGGCCTGAACTACGAGATCCCCAAGTCCCAGGTGGTGGCGGCGGAGAGCTACAACCCGACGGTGACCAACGTCGCGCCTCAGGTGACAGCGCTCAAGGCCGCCGGGGCCCAGGTCGTGGTCTCGTTCTCGGTCCCGGCGTTCACCGCGCTGTTGCGGCTGAACAGCCTGAAGCTGAGCTTCGCGCCGCAGCTCGTGGTCAGCGATGTCGGGTCCGACCCGATCACGCTGGCCGGGCTGCTCGAGTCGTTCGCCAAGCAGGGTGGCGCCACGGTGTCCGGCAACGCGCTGACTCAGGGGATCATCACCGATGGCTACCTGCCCTCGCTCGGCGACACCAGCAACAGCTGGATCAAGCTGATGACGATGATCCACAGCAAGTACCTCAGCAAGTACCCGCTCGACGGCAACGTGGCCTACGGGATCGCGGTCGGGTACACGTTCGTGCAGGCGATGCTCAAGGCCGGGCGCAACCCGACCAGGCAGGACCTGATCAACGCGATCAACGGCGGGCTGCCGCAGGGCTTCGCCGTTGCGCCGTACGCCTACTCGTCGACCGACCACAACGGCATCACCGGTGCCTACATGGCCGTGATCAAGAATGGCGCGCTCAGCCCGATCGGGCCGGTCCAGGTCACCAACACCAGCCCGACCGGTGCGATCACCACGTACACCAAGGCGCAGCCGGCCGCCCCGGCCAGCGGGATACCCTCGCCCTGACCGTGCCGGACCGCGCCGGGGCCGCCCGCCGCCTGCCTGGTCAGGCGGGGTACCGTCGCCACTGACGGCCGGCCGCCCGCTCGCCAGCGGGCGGCCGGCCTGCGGTGCCAGACCGGTATCGTGCACGTTCAGGATCCTTGAATGGAGTACCCCCCGTGAAGGCCACAGCGAGCCGCCGCCCTGCCCCGGGAGGCGACAGGCCGCCAGCGGAGCGGCTGCTCACCGCGGCCGAGCACCTGTTCGGCGAGCGCAGTTACCGGCGGACCAGCGTGGCCGATATCTGCGCCAGGGCAGGCATCGCCACCGGAAGCTTCTACGCACACTTCGGTTCCAAGGCGGAAATCTTCGCGGCCGTGGTCAGGCGGATCAACTCCGATCTCCGCGCGGCGATGGCCGCCGCGCTGGAGCAGGTAGCGGGTGACCAGCGATCCCGGGAACGGGCCGCGTTCGGCGCGTTCTTCGAGATGCTGTCGCGGCGGCCGTGGATCGACCGCATCGTGCGCGAGTCGGAGTTCGTTGACCCCGGCCTGTTCCGGGAGTACTACGAGCGCCTTGCCCGCGGCTATGCCCGCGGGGTCCGCCAGGCCCAGCTGGCCGGCGAGGTGGACGCGCGGTACGACCCCGAGGTGATCGCATACCTGTACACCGGCGTCGGCAACTTTGTGGGCATGCGCTGGGCCGACTGGACCGCTGGCGGACAGGTGCCTCCAGACGTGCTCGACGACGTGCTCGAGGTGCTGGCCCGAGGCCTGCCGCCCAGGGCCTAGCCTTGCGTGCCCGGCTCGTCGGGCGTGCGGGCCTGTCGGCCGGCCAGGCGCCAGGCCGCGGGAAGCAGCCCCGCCGCGATCGCGGCCTTGATCGCGTCGCCGGCGATGAACGGCGTCAAGCCCTCGGCGATCGTGGCGGACGGGCTGAGGTGCGCGTAGAGGGCGAGCCAGGTGAGCCCGGCCGCATACAGCGCCACCTCGGCGACCAGCATCGTCGGCAGCGACCTGAGCACGGAACGGTCGGCCCCGCGCTCGGCGAGCAGGCCGCACACGGCGGCTGCCAGGATGTACCCGAGGATGTAGCCGAACGAGGCGCCGACGTAGCCGCTCGCGTGGCCCGCGAACCAGGGGACGCCGGCGAGGCCAGCCACGGCGTACAGGGTCATCGCGGCCACGGCGCGCCGCCAGCCGAGCGCGGTGCACGCGAGCAGCACCCCGAGCGTCTGGCCGGTGATCGGCACCGGCGTGAACGAGAGGTGGATCGAGAACTGGGCGAGCGCGCCGACGAAGCCCGCGGCGCCGACGACCAGGAGAATGTCTCGTACTACCGCACCGGGAACCAGGTCGGCGAGCACGACAGGGGCGGGCCTGCGCAGGGCGGCTGATTGCGACATAGAAGGGTTCTGCCTCACTCATGACGGGCTCTGACCTGCGAGCGGATTCGCTCGGACCCTACCGGACGCGGCCACGGCTAACCATCCCGGTCCCGGATACACTCGCGTTCCTGCGCGGTTGGTGGCGTATCGAGCGGCGGCTGGCCGACCATCGCTCCGGGGTCAGCGGCACGTTCGACGGCGAGGCGGAGTTCGCCGCGACCGCCGATCCCGCGGTGCTGAACTACACCGAGCGCGGCGAGCTGCATTTCGGCGGCCACGTTGGGCCGGCGACCCGCACGCTTGTGTTCCTCGGCCGCCCCGGTGGCGCCGCGGACGTGCGGTTCGCGGACGGGCGCGAATTTTACCGCCTCGATCTCGGTCAGGGGCGCTGCCAGGCCGAGCACCGCTGCGGCCGGGATCGCTACGCCGTCACCTGCCGCGTGCTTGCCCAGGACCTGCTGGAAGAGAACTGGCAGGTACTCGGCCCGGCGAAGGACTACGACAGCGTGACCACGCTGCGCCGGCTCGACGTATCGTCTCTCGCATGACTGGCCTGCCCGCCTACTCGGGCACGATCCCGCGGCTGCTGGCGGCCGCGGCCGATCGTGACCCGGACGGCATCTGGCTGCGCGCCGGCGACACCACGATGAGCTTCGCCGAGGCTGCCGGGCGCGCGGGCGCGCTCGCGGCGGCGCTGCGGTCGGCCGGGATCCGGCGCGGCGACCTGGTGATGACCACGGCCCGCACCACCCCGCCGTACCTGCTGTGCTGGCTCGCCCTGGCCGCGCTCGGCGCGGTGACCGTGCCGGTCAACCCGCGCAGCGCCCCGGCCGAGCTGGCCGGGCTGGCCCGGCAGACCGAGCCGCGGGCGCTGATCACCGACGCGGGCCTCGCCGAGCTCGTGA
>JASHOI010000274.1 GCA_030041195.1 Streptosporangiaceae bacterium
CTGGTGCCGCTCGCGGTCGTCGCCGCGCGCGCCGAGGCCTCGCCGCGGCTGCGCCGCACCGCGGAGCGGCGGCTCGCCGACGAGGCCCAGCTCGAGATCCTCCGGCACCGCGTCGACCAGCTCGAGCTGCGGCTGGCCGAGCTCGAGCGGCAGCAGCGGCCGGCCGAGTGAGACCGCGGCGGGGTCACAGGCTCTTCGAGACGTTGATGGCCACGTTGTTGGCCGTGGCAGAGATCGACGTGGCGCCGGAGGCGACCAGCACCGGGCTCCTGGCCGTCCGGTCCGACCCGTCGCCGACCTGGCCGACGAAGCTGACGCCCCACGCATAGACCTGGCCGGTTGTGGTGAGCGCGTACGAGGTGGCCGACCCGGTGGCGAAGGTCTGGTAGGTGACGCCGGGGGGAGCGTAGAACCGCACCGGCGAGGCCGACTGGCCGGGGGTTGCGGTGCCCAGCTGGTAGTACGTGTCATCGCCCCAGGACCACATCGAGCCGTCGGAGAGGATCACCAGCGTCTGCCCGTTGCCCCAGATCGAGCCGCCCTGGGCGACCTGCATCACCGGGTCGCGGAGGTTCACGAGCACCGGGACGTCGGAGTTCTTGCGTACCCGCCCGTCGCCGAGCTGGCCGTTGGCGTCGTACCCCCAGTCGTAGTACTGCCCGTCGGACAGCAGCGCCCCGGAGTTGCCGAACGCGGCCACCAGCTCGGTGACCAGCGAGCCGTTGAGCCCGGCCACCTGGACCGGCGTGGTGCTGTTGCTCATGCTGCCGTCGCCAAGAGAGCCGGCCAGGTTCTGACCGCATGCGTACACGGTGCCGTCAGCGTCGTACAGGGCGTGATTGCTCGCTCCGGCAATGGCGGTGACGTGCGAAAACGGCAGCCTAACCGGCGTCAGGTACGTTTTGGAGTTTCGCGTGCAGAGTTCGCCGCCGCCATTGTGGCCCCAGCCCCAGACGTTTCCCTTGGTGTCGATCGCCATCGCGGTGTCGAACGGCTCGACGTCTATCGGTATCGACGCGATCTTCACGCCCCTGGGGAAGTGCACCCGCACCGGCTTGGTGAATGAGTTCAGCTGCTTGCCGTCGCCCAGCTCGCCCTGCAAACCCAGGCCCCAGGCGTAGAGGGCGCCGTTGGTCAGCAGCGCATATTCGGTCGAGTTCGAGGTTGCGATCTGGGCGATGGGCCCGGGCAGGGTCACGGCGACCGGCGACCTGACCGTGTCGTAGTTCACGCCTTTCGCGCCGCCGAAGAACGTCCCCCAGTGCTCGACCTCGCCTGTTACCTGCGACTCGGCCGCCGCCGGGCGGCTGCCCGCCGAGGGGCGGCTGCCCGCCGGCGGCGAGTCCCGAGACGATGACGGTTGATCAGAGGCACAGCCGGCCGTGACCGCGATGGCCAGTACGGCCGCGCAGAGCATGGCTCCGGATGACGGCAGGGTCCTGGGGCGCTGCGCCGTCCCGGCGCCGTCTGGGTTGCTGGCCGCGGACCGCGGCGATGTTCTTGTCAGCCTAGTTAGGTTCACAGAGGGACAATATTGGGAGTCTCAGCCGGAAAACCGCGTACTGCGCAATCAGACCGCACTAATCACGAGGAATACAGTAGATCGATGCGGCCCAAGGACATCGATACCACGGTTGCGCACCCGGCCCGGGTCTACGACTACTGGCTCGGCGGGAAAGACAATTTCGCCGTCGACCGCGAAGCGGCCGAGGAGGTGCTGCGGGCCAGGCCGGCGATCCGGCTCAACGTCCGCGCCAACCGGGCGTTCCTGGCCAGGTCGGTGCGGTACCTGGCGGGCGAGGCCGGCGTGCGCCAGTTCCTCGACATCGGCACCGGCATCCCCAGCGCGAACAACACGCACGAGGTCGCCCAGTCGGTCGATCCCGAGGCCAGGGTCGTCTACGTTGACAACGACCCCATCGTGCTGGCCCACGCCCGGGCGCTGCTGACCAGTTCCTCCGGCGCGACCGCGTACGTCGACGCCGACCTGCGCGACACCGCTGCGATCCTCGACCGGGCCGCCAGCACGCTGGATCTCGGCCAGCCGGTCGCGGTCATGCTGATCGCCGTGCTGCACCTGATCCCGGACGCCGACGACCCGTGGGCCATCGTGGCCCGGCTGATGCGGGCCGTCCCGCCCGGCAGCCACCTGGTGATCTCGCACCCGGCCAGCGACGTCGAGGCGCCGAGCGCCGCGCAGGCGGCCAGCCGCTACAACGAGCTGGTGGCCTCGCCGATGCGGCGGCGGAGCAAGGAGGAGGTCGGCCGGTTTTTCACCGGGCTGGACGCGGTCGAGCCCGGCCTGGTCCAGCTGCACCAGTGGCGGCCGGCCGGCAGCGACCCGGTCGCGCCGTCGTCGGGTTACGGCGGCGTGGCCAGCAAGCCGCGGCGCACCGGCTGACCACACCCGCCGGTGGCGGCGCAACCCGCCAGCGGCGGCACGTTCCGGCCCGTTGATAAAATGATCATCGCGCAGCGTAGCGACTCCCGGGCGAGCCGTGGGGGTGGGTCATGGCACCAACCTGGCTGACGGCCCTGGCGTGGGTCTCCCTGTCGATCTGCTTCGCCTGCGCGGGGGTCATCGGCTACGACATCGCCGGGAACCGGCGCCGGCAGCCGATGGGCGTGATGAACGCGGTCTACCCGATCACCGCGCTGTACCTCGGCCCGCTGGCGCTGGCGTTCTACTGGCGGTGGGCACGGGCCGCCCCCCGGCCGGCGGCACCGGCGTCGGTGAGCCAGGAATCCATGCCCCGGCCGGCGATGGCACCGGCGGGCGACGGCGGGCGGGCGCCCGGCGGCCAGTCCGCGGATCACGGTATGGCCGGCGGGCACGGGGCAGATCACGCGGGCGCGCCCGCGCCGCCGGGCGAGCGGGGCAAGCGGGGCGAACGGGGCAAGCCCTGGTGGGCCGTGATGGCCACCGAGGTGAGTCACTGCGGTTCCGGGTGTGTCCTCGGCGACGTGATCTCCGAGTTCGTGATCTTCGCGCTGGCGCTCACGATCGCCGGCACCACCCTGTGGGCCGAGTACGCCGGCGACTACATCCTCGCGCTGGCGCTTGGCATCATGTTCCAGTACTTCGCGATCGCCCCGATGCGCGGCCTGGGCTTCAGGGACGGGCTGCGGGCGGCCGCGAAGGCGGACGTGATATCGCTGACCGCGTTCGAGGTCGGCCTGTTCGGCTGGATGGCGGTGATGACGTTCGTGCTGTTCCCAGCGCCGCACCAGCTGATGCCGAACGTGGCCGCGTTCTGGCTGCTCATGCAGATCGGCATGATCATCGGGTTCGCCACCTCCTGGCCGGCCAACGTCTGGCTGGTCAGGAGGGGCATCAAGGTTCCGATGTGAGCTTTGGCCGTCAGCTCCGGGCCTGGGCGACGGGGTTCTCGCCGTGCGTGACGCGCTCCGGGTAGCTCTTGGAGAACCTCAGCATGTACAGGATGATCACGGCCGGGACGGCCAGGCCCAGCAGCAGGTCGGGCAGGCGGCGGGTGGTGTGCCCGTTGATGGCCGCGGCCGCGACGCGGGAGACGCCCAGCGCGAAGATCGCCACGCCCCAGGCGGTGCTGAGCACCCGGTTGATCTTCTTGAACGTCGGCGATCCCCAGTAGGCCTGCGGGGTGCTTTCCCTCGCGAACTGCTCGGTGAACGGCACGACCGGGATCAGAGCCAGGATGACCAGCCCGAGCACGAGGCCAACACCCGAGCCGGCCCACGTGGCCAGCCACCGGTCGTCGTGGGTGCCTAGCGTGAAACCGAGAACGGCCAGCACGGCGAACAGAACGAACGAGCAGATGTTGAGGATCTTGGGCGGCCAGACCGGGTGGCTCAAGGCCATCGCGACGAGCGCGGCGACGGCCGCGACGAGCGCGGCGACGCCGATGTAGTGGTGCGGCAGGAGGCGGGACAGGAACGAGAACAGGATCAGCGGGGCGAAGGCGAGGATGAGCGTCAGTGGTTTCATACCTCTGAACCTAGGAACGCCCGGCGGGCGAGACATCAGCCGAGTGGCGGATCTAAGCCTGGGCGAAGCGCGCGATCTCGACCCTGGACCGCAGGCCGGTCTTCTGCAGGATGTGCGACACGTGGGTCTGCACCGTGCGCGGCGAGACGAACATCCGGGTCCCGATCTCCCGGTTGGTCAGCCCGTCGCGTACCAGTTCGGCGATCCTGACCTCGGTCACGGTCAGGCTCGCCCAGCCGAAGGCGGCCTCCCGGTGCGCCTCGCGCGACCCCCGGCGGATGCCCAGCGCGCGCATGCGCCCCAGCGCGCGGTTCCGGTCGGGGACGGCGCGCATCCGCTGATATCCGGCCAGGGCCGCGTCGAGCGCTTCGACGGCGCGGCCGCGGTCTCCGGCTGCCGCGGCGGCGGCCGCCAGTTCCTCGCGGGCGAACGCCTCTGCCGCGTGACGGCCGGTTCCGCCGAGATCCGCGGCCGCCTCGTCGAGCGCGTCCGGGTCGGCGGCCAGCATTCCGCGCACCAGGCGGACCGCGTCGGGCGGGCACAGCGCCGCCACGTCGTCGCCGATCTGGCCGGCCAGCCGCCGGTCCATCCCGGCGAGCGCGACCCTGGTCACGTCGGGTGCCAGGTCGGCGGCCCAGCGGTCGGGATGGCTGCGGGCCGCCGACCACAGCGTCCTGGCCAGTGTGGCCGCCTCGCGGATCGACCCCTCGGCCTCGAGCACCGCCAGCTCGGCCAGGCCGGGACGGTCGTGCCCGAACTGCAGCGGCAGGCCGCGGTGCCGGAACGACTCCAGCCGGGCGCGCGCCGCCGCGGTGTCGCCGCGGTGGGCGTCGATGTAGGACCGCATGCCCACCGGGTGTGAGATCCAGCCGGTGCTGGTCTCCTCGGCGCGCTCCAGCGCCGCGTCCAGTTCGGCCACGGCGCCGTCCCAGTCGCCGGCCACGAACGCGATCCCCCCGGCGGCGAACCCGAGGAACGCGTCGACCCACTCGGCCTCCCGTTCCGCGCTGAGCCGCCGGGTGCGGTCGATGGCGGCCTTCGCCGCCGACGGCCCGGAACTGGCCAGCTCGAACATGGCGGGCAGCACGAGCATGGACGACCGGTACCGGAACGCCCCCGGGTCCAGCTGGATTTCCTCGCTGGCCCGCAGGTACTCCAGCGCCGCGTCCGCCCGTCCGGACAGGAACGCGGCGGTGGCAGACGTTGCCAGCACAGAACACTGCGCGCCCCGATCGCCAGCGGAAACGAAACGAGCCATCATCGCGTCCAGCTCGGCAGCGGGCTGGATCCGGCCGGCCAGGGCCAGCAGCCACGCCCGGGTCGTCTCCAGCTGGCGGAGAGCGGCTCCCGGCAGCCCGGCGATGCCCATGGTCTGGTCGATCGCCGCGAGGGCCGCCGCGACGTCCCCCCGGTTCGCCAGGGAGCGGATCATGACCACCTGCATCTGGAGCGCCACCGCGGGATCGGTGATCGCGGCGATGCGCTGGCGGATCAGCGTTTCCGCCGACTGACCCCGGCCACGGAGGAACAGGGCCTGGGCGTGGTCGAGCAGCATCGGCTCGGGCAGGTCGGAGCCGCTGATCGCCGCGACGTCGTCGAGCAGGTCGGCGGTGACCTCGGGCGCGTAGCCGCGGGTCCCCGCGACGGCCTCCTGCAGAGCGGTCATGAGCGCCGGATCGGGGCCGTCGGTGGCCGCCCGCAGCAGATGGTCCGCGATGAGGGTCGGCCGGTAGCCAGCGGCCGCGAGCACCCCCGCGGTACGCCGGTGAATGTCGCGCCGCGTCGCTTCCGGCAGCTCGCCATAGGCGACCTCGCGGAAGAGGTCGTGCGCGAAACCAACCGTGCCCGCTGGCTCGCGCCGGACCAGGCCCGACGATATGGCCTGCTCGATCAGCTCGCCGAGCGCGCCGGCCAAGCCCGGCAGCATTCCGGCCAGGTCGTCGACGCCGACATCCGTCCCCCACACCGCCATGACCGCGAGCACCTCAAAGATGGGCTCGTCCAGCTGTTTGATCTGGGCCCTGATCACCTCGTCGAGCCCGGTGGCCTGCAGTTCGAGCTCGAATTTGGCCTCGATCGAGTCCGGCGCTCCGGTCGCGAGCGCGCCGGCCTTCTCGTAGGCGCCCAGCAATTCGCCCACGAAAAGCGGATTCCCGGCCGCCAGCTCCAAGATGCGGCGCAGCAGGGGGCCGGGCCACCGGCCGGTCCGGGCGAACACCATGCGCTCGGCCATCATCGGGCCCATCGGCGGCAGCACCAGCCGGGTCCGCGCCTGCCCGACGAGCGTGGTCAGCTGCTCGCGGGACGGGCTGGGCCGCGTGGTGACCAGCACGGCCAGCGGCAGGCTCCGGCTCGCCCACACCAGCCGGCGGAGCAGGGTGAGCGAGCCCGCGTCGAGGTTGTGGGCATCGTCGACCCACAGCACCACCGGGCCATCGGCGCATAGTTCGTCGACATGGTCGAAGACCGCGTCGCTCGGGTCGCCGGGAGGCGGCGCGGCGCCGAGCAGCTGAGCGGCGATCGCGAACGGGTCATTGCGGCGGCCCGGCTCGCCCGCCCCGCGCAGGACCTTCGCCGTGCCGGGCACGATCGAATCCAGGATCTCCCGGGCCAGAAACGTCTTGCCGATGCCCGGTGCGCCCTCAACGACGATGCTTGCCCCGGCCGGGGTGAGCTGCTGAACCACTCCGGACACCAGGTCGTGTGCGGCCCGTGCCACGGTGCCACGGTCGGATGGCAGTGACCGGCCGGCCACGTCCGCCATTTGCCAAGCGTAACTCCGGTCATCCAGACCGGGCCGGGAGATGATCCGCCAGCCAGTCGAGCATCTGGGTGTGCGTCAGCTGGCGCCCGGTCGGCTGGCAGTGGAAGTTCGCGCCATCCGCCTGCGTGAACTCGATGATCTTCTTCTCTCCCGGCAGCAGGTCGTAGAGCTGCCGCGGCTGGCCGGGGAAGAACTGCTCGTCGTCCGGGTCCAGGATCAGCAGCGGCGTCGTGATCTGGCCGGCCACGTCCCGAACCTGGTACTTCTGCACGTCGGTGTACAGGTCGAACCAGTCGGTCATGCCGTACGGCCGGCTCCGGAACGCCAGCGTCCTGGCCATCTGCGGATTGCTGTCCACCCCTGCCTGCATGGCGGCGTTGAACGCGTCCTTCTGGCCGGAGCGCAGCAGGTCCGCCATTGCCTCGGGCAGGTGCGTGGTCCATCCCGCCGACACGTCGACCACCCCCGGGTCGGCCACCGCCGCGACCATCCGGCGCTCGAACGCGACCGCCCGGGTGATCCAGTAACCGCCCTGGCTGATCCCGTAGCCGGTCAGCGCGGACGCGTCCACGTCGGGCCGTTCCACCAGGGCGTCGATGACCGGCGTGAGCACCGCCTCCCAGTCGAACCGGAACGGCACGCCGCGCTCGAAGAGCATCGACTGCTGGCCCGGGCCGTCGAAAACAAAGGCGTTCCATCCCCGCTGCAGCGCCTCGGCCGCGCCGTAGCCCAGCAGCCCCGGCAGCGTGCCGTCGCTGCCGTTGGTGACGACGAATGTGGGCCTGGCCGCGCCGGTGGCGTCCGGGCGAAGCAGGTAGCCCGGCAGCGTGGTCCCCTCATAGGGGACCTGCATGCGCAGGTAGCAGCCCTCCGAGGCGTCGATGACGCCTTCCCAGCACTTGCGGCCCTCCCGGAACGTGGGCAGCAGCACGCTCTGGTCGGCCAGCCCGTCGACGACGGCCAGCGCCTTGCCGTAGTACTCCGACGCGGCCAGCAGCGCCCAGCGGGCCGTCCGGCTGTGCCCGCTGCGGGCGGCCTGCTGCCCTCGCGCGGCCAGGTCGGCGGCCGTCGCCGTCCACGCGTCGAACCAGCTCTGCCGGTCGCCGTCGGTGATCCGGTCGAGGGTGGCCAGCACGAACCCGACATCGCCAATCCCGCTGGCCGCGGCGCCAAGGACGATCCGCGACTCGTAATCGAAGTCCGCGTCCGCGAAGAAGCCTCCGGCCGAGGTCCTGCTGGCACTCATGCGACATCCCTTCCTTCCCGATCGGCAGCCAGCCCGTTGCTCACCGCGTCTCGCCCATCCTCGGCAGCGCGCCCAGGGAAGACATCGGCCATGTGGCGGATGAGCCCAAGGACGCGCACTAGCCTGAACGTGACGTGGCGGGGATCCCCGGCCATTCGCGAGACTCGAGACGAGGGCGAAAAGCGTGGCGCTGCGGGCGGTGGTCGTCGGCGGCGGGATCGGCGGGACCGCTGCGGCGGTCGCGCTGGCGCGGGCCGGGATCGACGTCGCGGTGTACGAGCAGGCGGAGCGGCTGGGCGAGGTCGGCGCGGGAGTTTCGCTGGCGCCGAACGGGCTGCGGATGCTGGACCGGCTCGGGGTCGCCGCGGGGATTGAGCGGCTGGGCGCGCGGCACGTGTCCACCGAGCTCTTGCTGTCCGACGGGCGGCCCGCGCGGCACGAGCCGCAGCAGTTCGCGCGCGCAGGCCACAACGTGGGCATTCACCGCGCCGACCTGCTCGAGCTGCTCGTGGCCGAGCTGCCGCCGGGCACGGTGCGGACCGGGCATCGGTGCACCGGCCTGCGCGAGGACGCCGGCGGCGCCGTCGTCGGCTTCGGCAACGGGACGACGGCCAGGGCGGACGTGGTGATCGGGGCGGACGGCATCCACTCCGTGCTGCGCGGGTTCGTCGTCGCGCCCGCGCAACCCGTATTTTCCGGTGTGGTGGCCTACCGCGGGCTGGTGCCGTGCCCGGGCGGGTACCCGGCCGGCACGATGCGCATGTGGGTCGGTGAGAGCAAGCACTTCCTGGTGTTTCCGGTGCGCGCCGGGCGGCTGCTCAACTACGTGGGATTCGTCCCGTCGGGCACCTCGGTCCGGGAGTCGTGGTCGGCGCCCGGAGACCCGGTCGCACTGGCCGCGCACTTCACGGGCTGGGATCCGGTCATCGCGGAGGTCATCGCGGCGATCAGCGGGCCGGGTGGCAGCGGCTTCCAGTGGGGTATGTACGACCGCGCGCCGCTGCCGCGGTGGAGCAGCGGACGGCTGACGCTGCTCGGCGACGCGGCGCACCCGATGCTGCCGCACCTGGGCCAGGGCGTAAACCAGGCCCTCGAGGACGCGGTATCGCTGGCCACGCTGCTCGGCGCCGTCACGAGCCCGGCGGGGGTGCCGCCGGCCCTGGCCGCGTACCAGGAGCTGCGCCGGGACCGCACCGCGCGGGTCCAGCTCGGCTCACGGCGCAATGGCGCCGGCTACGACAGCTCCGGAAGCCAGCTCACCGACCGGCGGTGGATCTACGAGTACGACGCGTGGGCCGAGGCAGCGGCGCTCGCTGGCGCTCGGGTTCGTTAACTCTTCCGCGCGACGCCGCTCCAGGCGGTGATCTCC
>JASHOI010000275.1 GCA_030041195.1 Streptosporangiaceae bacterium
CCGCCGAGCAGGTTCAGCAGGGTGGACTTGCCGTGGCCGGTGCGGCCCTGCACCGCCAGCCACTCCCCGTCCTCGATCACCAGGTCCAGGTCGCGGACCGCCGGGACGGTGCGCCGGCCCTTCTGGTAAAGCTTGGTCACGCCGGTCAGCTTGTACACCGATCGTCTCCTGTTCTGTGGAAGGGTCTCTTGGTCAGCCGACTTGGGACAAGGCGTCCACCGGGCGCAGCCGGGCGATCCGCCAGCTCCCGAACGACCCGGCCAGCAGCCCGCCGGCCAGGGCCAGGATCACCGCCAGCGCGATCACACCGCCGGTGATCGCCGGGTGCAGCGGCACGGCCACGACGTGCGACCCCCCGCCGGGGGTGAGGGAGTGCACGACGCCGTTGGCGCCCGACTGCGCCGACTGGAACGAGTTCACGCCCGAACCGGACCCCGGGACGCCCGCGGACAGCTTCGGCGCGACCTTGTCGATGATCGCCGCGCCCGCGAAGCCC
Source organism: Streptosporangiaceae bacterium (assembly GCA_030041195.1). The sequence continues at coordinate 497 of JASHOI010000275.1, forward strand.
AGGCCGACGCCCACGGCCGCGCCGATGACGCCCATCACCAGCGACTCGCCGAGCACCTGGGTGACGATCCGGCGGGTCCGCCAGCCGATCGCCTTCAGCGTGCCGAACTCGGCGACCCGGCGGGCCACGGCCGACATCGTCAGCAGGCTGGCCACGGCGAACGCGGCGATCAGGACCAGTATCGCCAGCCACTTGCCGAGGTCGTTGGCCAGCTTGGCGGCGGTGGTCACCGAGCCGGTCACCTCGCTGGCCAGGCTGCTCGCGGTGGTCACGGTGTCGTGCGGGAGCAGCTTGAGGATCTCGTGCTGCACGGTGGCGATGTCGGCGGCGCTGGCCGCGGTCACGTAGATCATGTTCACTTCGCCGGTCTCGGCGGCGTCAGAGGGGCCGGCCTTGAGCGACTGGGCCACGTGCAGCGGGAGGTAAACATCGTTGGGGCTGCTGGCCTGGGACTGCCGGACGATGCCGATGACCGTGAACTTCACGTTGTCGATGGTGATGACCGAGCCGACCTTCAGGTTGTTGCTCGTCGCGTAGCCGGAGTCGACGACGGCGACGTCGGAGTCCGCGTCGGCGGCGGTGAACGAGTGCCCGGAGCTGATCGTCCCGGAACTCAGCGGGCCCAGTGTCAGATGGCTCGTGTCTACGCCGTCCACGCTGAGCGTGCTCGGCGTCGGCGGCGCCGATCCGCCGGCCGAACCGAAGTCCTTCGGGATCGAGACCGTGTTGTCGGTGAGCAGGAGCCCGCCCGCGACCGCCGCTACGTCATGCAGCCTGGCCACGTCCGCCACGTCCGCCGACTTCATCGTCGAGTACTCGGGCGCCAGGTTCTGGATGGTCTTGCCCGCCGCGTTCTCGCACTTGCCGTTGGTGCAGATTTCGGCGCCGCTCGGGGTGACCTGGATCTGTGTTCCCTGCGACTTCCCGTTCGTCGAGGACGGTGCCTTGAAACTCGGCGCCGGGCCGGTCACGGTCACATCCGTGCCCACCCCGTACAGCGAGGCCAGCACGCCGCTCTCGGCCTTCTTCACCCCGGCCGAGGCGGAGCTCACGGTGACGACCAAGCCGATTCCCACCGCCAGGCCCAAGGCGATGAAGATCGCCTGGCGCATTCGGCGGCGCAGCTCGCGCCGCAAATATGTAACGAAGAACATCTGCGCTCCTATCAGCGATGAAGTGTCTGCACCGCCCGGCCCCCCTAGCCGACCCCGCGGGCTGGCGCACCGGCCGGCCTGCCTCGGGTCGGCCGGTGCAGGATCCGTTCTACGGAAGCCGCGGTTGCGCGACGGTTACACCGGAGCCAGCCCGCATGGCGGCGGGCGAGCGCCAGCGTGCCCCGCGGCTGGTCGTGCGCGGCGGTGTAACCGTGACGCAACCGGGTGTGCGGGACCCTGGGCTCGGCGGGGCCCCGCCCGAGGTTGACGATCGGCACGAGGAGGCGAGCACCCGATGTCGCCGGAATCTTCAGGTCCCACGAAGCTCGACGGCGCCAAGCGGCCGGCCGATGACGGCTGGCCGGACGACGACGCGCCGGACGAGCCGGGTCCCGACTGGCCAGAGGACGACGCGTCGGAGCGCGACCCCGACTGGCCAGAGGACCAGGCCTCGGGCGAGCGGGACCCGGACTGGCCCGATGACTGGCCCGACGACGACGGGGAAGACCCGCCCTGGCGCCGGGCGGCACCTGCCGCGGCCTACGGCCCGGGTGGCGGACCGGCGCGACGGGGCCTGCGCCCGCTCGCGCTCGCGGCCGTCGCGGTGGTGGCGCTCGGCGCCGGGGCTGGGGTGGCGCTGGCCATCACCAGAGGGCTCGACAAGTCGACATCACCGTCCGCGACGCCGAGCACCCAGCCGTCAGCCCTCGCCCCGGGCGGCAACAGCGGCGGCGGCACGTTTCCTGGCGCCGGCAACGGCTCGGTCGAGCAGATGCTGGTCAGCGGCCCGGTGACCGCGGTCAGCAGCACATCGATCACGATCGGAGGCGGGCCAGGTAACTCGGTGACGGCCGCGATCACGAGCTCCACGCGGATCACCGGGAAGGTGAGCAGCATCGGCGGGGTCAAGGTGGGCGACCAGGTCTCGGCCCAGATCACGGTGTCAAACGGCGGCCGGCCCACGGTCACCGCGCTCCAGGATCCGGCGCAAGCCCAATCCGGCGTGGGCCTGCCCTGACCGCGGCCCGGGGCGCGGGCACGGCCAGCCCCGGCCCCGGTCGCGGCCAGCCCTGACCCCCTGCCGCGGCATCATGGTTGGAAGGAGTGAGGGAGGAACGTACCGATGCGGGTGCTCGTGATCGAGGACGACCGCGAGCTTGCCGAGGCGCTGGGCGTCGGGTTGCGCCGGGAGCAGCTTGCGGTTGACATCGCCCTCGACGGCGAGACCGGGCTCGAGCAGGCGCTGGTGACGGGCTACGACGTCATCGTGCTCGACCGTGACCTGCCCGGCCTGCACGGCGACGACGTGTGCGCCGGGCTGGTCAAGGCCGGCTCGCGCAGCCGGGTGCTGATGCTGACCGCCGCCGGAACGATCGAGGACCGGGTCGACGGCCTCGGCATCGGCGCCGACGACTACCTGCCGAAGCCGTTCGCGTTTGCCGAGCTTGTGGCAAGGATCCGGGCACTGCTGCGGCGCGCTCAGCCCGGGCTCCCTCCGGTGCTGGTCACCGGGGACCTGGAACTCGACCCGTCCCGGCGGCAGGCGACCAGGGGCGGCCGCCAGCTCGATCTGGGCCCGAAGGAGTTCGGCGTCCTTGAGCTGCTGCTATCCGCCCAGGGCCGGGTAGTGTCGGCCGAGGAGATCCTGGAGCGGGTGTGGGACGAGATGGCCGACCCGTTCACCTCCGCGGTCAAGGTGACCATGAGCCGGCTGCGGCGCAAGCTCGGCGACCCGCCGGTCATCGAGACCGTGGCCCAGGCCGGATACCGGATCTGAGGGTGCCGATGCCAGAACCAGCCAAGCCCAACCCGGCAACCCGGCGGCGGCGCCTGCCCCGGCGCACCGTGCGGCTCAAGCTCACCGTGCTGTACGGCGCGCTGTTCCTGATCTGCGGCACCGCCCTGCTCGGCGTCACCTACTTTCTCGTCGCGAAGCGGCTTCCCCTGGTCAGCGCCAGCAGCGGAGGGGTGGTCGTCGGCGAGCAGGTGACCGCCAGCGGGAGCACGTCCAGCAGCGAAGAGGTTTGCTCTGTGGTCAAGGTCGGCAGCGATAGAGTCCCGATTTCGCTGCCGAGCGGAACGTTCCAGACGGCTAACGGGTGCACCAGCCTGCTGAAGGCGCAGCGCAGCGACGAGCTTGACCAGTTGCTCACCGACTCGGGCATTGCGCTGGGCATCATGGCGGCCGCATCGATGGGGCTCGGCTGGGTGGTGGCCGGGCGGGTGCTCCAGCCGCTCCGGACGATCACTACGGCCGCGCGGCGCATCTCAGCGAGCAACCTGTATCAGCGCCTGGCCCTCGACGGGCCCGATGACGAACTCACCGACCTCGGCAAGACGTTCAACGGGCTGCTCGCCCGCCTCGAGCTGTCGTTCTCGGCCCAGCGGCAGTTCGTCGCGAACGCCTCGCATGAGCTGCGCACGCCGCTCGCGCGGCAGCGCACGCTGGTCGAGGTCGCGCTGCGGGACCCGGACCCGACCATCGACTCGCTGCAGCAGACCATGCGGCGGGTGCTGGCAACGGGCGAGGAGCAGGAACGGCTGATCGAGGCGCTGCTGACCCTGGCGCGCAGCCAGCGCGGCCTCGACCGGCGTGAGCCCATCGACCTGGCGGCTGTGACCGGCGCCGCGCTGGCGGCCATCGAGGCCGAAGCCCGGGACCGCGGGATACGGGTGAACGCCTCGCTCGACTGCGCCCCAACCCTCGGCGATCAGCGGCTCGCCGAGCGGCTCACGGCCAACCTGGTGGACAACGCCGTGCGCCACAACGTCCCCGGCGGCTGGGTAGAGGTGGCGACCAAGATCAGGTCGGGCCGCAGCGTCGTTTCGGTGTCCAATACTGGGCCGGTGATCCCGCGGGATCAGGTGGAGCGGCTGTTCCAGCCGTTCGGGCGGCTCGAGGCGACCCGGCTCAGCCGCGACGGGCTCGGCCTCGGGCTGTCCATCGTCACCGCGATCGCCGCCGCGCACGATGCTGACCTGCGCGCCCGCCCGCTGCCCGGCGGCGGGCTCGAGGTTGAGATCCACTTTCCGCAGCTTCCTGACGGCGCCGCGGAGCCGCCAAGGCCCGGCAGCACGGCCAGCGACCTCCAGGCGGTACCCGGATAGAAGGGCAGCCGGGCCTGGCCACCCTCGCGCCCGCCTCTCGCCCGCCATGGATGAACCGTTGGGCCGCATAGAACAGGCCTTTTGGTACATCGATGACCGTGCCGGGCGGGGGTGCCGGGTGCCGGGCGGGGGCGGGGGCGCCGGGCGGCAGGCAGGGGCGGCGGGCGGGGGTGATGCTGGGGGCGGTGAGGCGGATGGGGCGGACGAGGTCTACAGGCCGGGGACGAGCAGCTCCGCGATCTGCGCGGCGTTCAGCGCCGCGCCCTTGCGCAGGTTGTCGCCGCAGACAAAGAACTCGATCGCCTTCGGGTCGTCCATGTTCTGCCGCACCCGGCCGACCCAGGTCGGGTCCGTTCCCACGACGTCGGCCGGAGTAGGGAACTCGCCGGTCTCCGGGTCGTCGACGAGCAGGATGCCCGGCGCATCGTTCAGCACCCGCTGCGCGTCCTGCCGGGAAACCTCCTCGCGGAACGTGGCGTGCACCGCGGCCGAGTGCCCGGTGACCACCGGCACCCGCACACAGGTCGCGGACACCTTGAGCCGCGGCTTGCCGAGGATCTTGCGCGTCTCGTTGCGGATCTTCAGCTCCTCCGACGACCAGCCCGCATCCCTCAGCGATCCTGCCCAGGGCACCACGTTCAGCACCAGAGGCGCCGGGAACGGCCCGAAGTCGCCAACGGCGCCGCGCAGGTCGCCGGCCCGGTGACCCAGCGACCGGTTGCCCGCCACCTTCTCGATCTGCGCGTAGAGCGTGTCGGTGCCGGCCTGCCCGGCCCCGGAGGCGGCCTGGTAGGACGACACCAGCAGCTCGCGCAGGCCGAACGCCCGGTGCAGCGCGGCCACGGCCACGATCAGCGAGAGCGTCGTGCAGTTCGGGACGGCAATGATGCCCTTCGGCCTGATCGCGGCCTGCCCCGGGTTGACCTCGGGCACCACCAGCGGAACGTCGTCATCCATCCGGAACGCGCCGGACTTGTCGATGACGACGACCCCGCGGGCCGCGGCCACCGGCGCCCATTCCGCGGACACCTCGTCAGGCACGTCGAACATCGCGAGGTCCACGCCGTCGAAGACCTCCGGGGTGAGCGCGGCGACCTCGACCTCCCGGCCGCGGACCCGCAGCCGCTTGCCGGCCGACCGCGCCGAGGCCACCAGCCTGATCTCTCCCCAGACGTCATCCCTGGTCGAGACCACGTCGATCATCACCGTGCCGACGGCCCCGGTGGCGCCGACGATCGCCAGCGTCGGCTTGCTGCTGGCCTTCTTGCCGGGCACCGGGCTCACCTGCCCGTTCCGCCGTAGACGACCGCTTGCTGCCCGTCAGATCCGAGGTCGAAGGCCCGGTGCGCGGCGGCAACAGCCGCGGCGACGTCGTTCTCGTCGACGACCACCGAGATCCTGATCTCTGATGTCGAGATCATCTCGATGTTCACCCCCGCCTCCGCCAGCGCGCCGAAGAACGTGGCGCTCACCCCGGGATGCGACCGCATCCCGGCGCCGATCAGCGACACCTTGCCGATCCTGTCGTCATACAGCAGCGATTCGAACCCCACCTCGCTCTGCAGCTGGCCGAGTGAGGTCATCGCGGTGGCGACGTCCTCGCGCGGCAGCGTGAACGAGATGTCGGTGCGGCCGGTCTGGGCCGCCGAGACGTTCTGCACGATCATGTCGATGTTGATCTCTGCGGCGGCGATGGCCCGGAAGATCCTGGCCGCCTCGCCTACCTTGTCCGGCACCCCGACAACGGTGATCTTCGCCTCGCCCAAGTCCTGCGCCACGCCGGAGATGATCGCCTGCTCCATCGTCTCGCCTTCCGCGTCACTGCCGGTTTCCTGGCCCGGGTCCGTGACCCACGTGCCGTCCTTGTTGCTGAACGAGGAGCGCACGTGGATCGGGATCGAGTACCGCCGCGCGTACTCCACGCTGCGCAGCATGAGGATCTTTGCCCCGCACGCCGCCATCTCCAGCATCTCCTCGTAGCTGATCCTCGGGATGCGGCGGGCATCGGCCACGATCCTCGGGTCGGCCGTGAAGATGCCGTCCACGTCGGTGTAGATCTCGCACACGTCGGCGCCGAGCGCGGCGGCGAGCGCTACGGCGGTCGTGTCCGAGGCTCCCCTGCCGAGCGTGGTGATGTCCTTGGTGTCCTGGGACACGCCCTGGAAGCCGGCCACGATCGGGATCGCGCCGGTGTCGAGCGCGCTGCGGATCCGGCCTGGAGTGACGTCGATGATCCTTGCCTTGCCGTGCGCGGAGTCGGTGATCACGCCGGCCTGTGAGCCGGTGAAGGACCGCCCCTCCAGGCCGAGGTTGGCGATGGCCATCGCGAGCAGCGCCATCGAGATCCGCTCACCCGCGGTCAGCAGCATGTCGAGTTCCCGGCCCGGCGGCAGCGGGCTCACCTGGGTGGCCAGGTCACGCAGCTCGTCGGTGGTGTCGCCCATGGCCGAGACCACCACGACCACCGAGTCTCCTGCCTTGCGGGTTGCGACGATGCGCTGGGCGACGCGCTTGATCCCGTCAGCGTCGGCAACCGAGGATCCGCCGTACTTCTGCACTACAAGTGCCACGGTCAGGCCGCTCCTCCCGCTCGCCTGATCCAGCTCATCCCGCCCGGCCAGCCGACTCGAGTGTATCCACCGCGGCCGGGACCGCCCCCGCGATTTTTCGCCGTCAGCCCGCCGAGGGCTCGTCGGCGACATCCAGCCGCGCGTGCGCGACCACCGCGTGCAGCGCCCGCAGCGCGGCGCCGCCGTGCGTGCCCCAGTGGTTGACGTAGGAGTACTGCCACCACCACAGCGCCTCGGCGGCGCGCCCGGCCTCGTAGTGCTTGAGCCCGTGGATCAGGTCGGCGGCCACGGTGGCCAGGTCGTCGGAGAGCCGGAACTGCGTGGCCTTGGTGTCCTGATACGGGTCGAACAGCTCGGCGTACTCGTCGAAGTCCTGCAGTCCGCCGGCGAGCCCGGTCCGCAGCACGTCGAGGTCCGGGTCGGCGCCCACGTCCGGTTCCCAGTTGCTCGGCAGGATGATGTCCTGGCTCGCCCCAAGCTGGGCGCCCGCCAGCATGATCTGGGCGACCTCGAGCAGCAGCAGCGGGACCGTCTCGTCCTTACCCTCCCCGTTGGCGAGGGCGGTCACGCCGTCCAGGAACTCCTGGGCCTGCCGTGCGATCCCGTCGGCGAGCGGCCGCCAGTCGTCGCCCGGCTCACTAGACATCGAGCAGCCTCCGTCCTTCGAACGCCCTGCCGAGGGTGACCTCGTCGGCGTACTCCAGTTCGCCGCCCACCGGCAAGCCGCTGGCGGGCCTGGTGACCCGCAGCCCCATCGGCTTGACCAGCCGGGCCAGGTACGCGGCGGTCGCCTCACCCTCGAGATTGGGATCCGTCGCCAGGATCAGCTCGGTGACCGTTCCGTCGGACAACCGGGTCATCAGCTGAGAGATCCGCAGGTCATCAGGCCCGATCCCGTCGATCGGGCTGATCGCGCCGCCGAGGACATGGTAGCGACCGCGGAACTCGCGGATCTTCTCAATCGCCGCGACGTCCTTGGGTTCTTCCACAACGCAGATCACCGCGGGGTCGCGGCGCGGGTCCCTGCAGATGCGGCACTGATCCTCCTCGGCGACGTTGCCGCAGGTGCGGCAGAACTTGACCCGCTCCAGCACCTCGAGCAGCGCGGACGCCAGCCGCCGCACGTCGGCGGGGTCGGCGGAAACCAGGTGAAAGGCGATGCGCTGCGCGCCCTTCGGCCCTACGCCGGGCAGCTGGCCGAGCTCGTCGATGAGATCCTGGATGACACCTTCGTACACCTCAGGACTCCCCGTCCCCCTTCACTGCCCGTCGGCCGGGTCGTCCGGCTCGTCACCGGGCTCCGGCAGCCCGGGGAACCCAGGGAATCCGGGGAGCACCGCCTCGCCCTGGGTGCCGCCGCCCATCGCGGCGAACGGCCCCATCGCCTCCTGCTGCAGTTCGCCCACGGCGTCATAGGCATCGCGAACCGCCGCGAGCACCAGGTCGGCAATGGTCTGCGCCGACTCTTCCGGGTCGGCAGGATCGATCGCGCTCGCGCCGATCGTGACATCCACCAGCTCGCCCTGGCCGTTGACGACCACCGTCACAAGACCGCCGCCCGCGCTTCCTTCTACCTCCGTGTCGGCCAGCTCCTGCTGAGCGGAGACGAGCTGGCTTTGCATCTGCTGCGCCGCGGCGAGCAGCTGCTGCATGTCCACCTGGCCGCTAGGGTCCACGTTCTGTCCCATCGCTCATCGAGGTTGCCTTGCCTTGTCGTTCCGAGCCTACGGCCTGCCGCTGTCAGCGGGCACCACCGCGTCACCGCCCGGGCTCAGGCGTCGCCGATTTCCTCGATGACCTGCCCGCCCAGCGTCCGCTGGATCAGGTCCATCCCGGTAAGCGCGCCGGCGGCCGGGTCGTGGCCGGGCTCCTCGGGCCGGGCCGGGCCGGACCGGGGCGGCCGGGCCGGGCGGGCCTGCGGGCGCGGGGGCTGCGCGTCTGCCACATCGGCTGCCGTGGCTTGAGCGGGGGGCGGCGTCACGTTCCGGGCGGAATTCTCGGTGCTGGGACTGGCCGACTTGGATGACGGGCCCGGGCGCCCACGGGATCCGCCGGAGGGGTCCGGGTCGCCGGCGACCGCCTTGATGTTGGGGCTGATGCCGAGCATCTTCTCGAGGACCTGGCTGAGATCCTCGTCGGACCGCCGGTTCACGAATCCAGCAGCGTTCCCCCGCTCGGCGAATCTCAGCGTGAGGATGCCGTCCTCCAGGGTCTCCACGGTCGCGCTGCTGAGCTGGACCCATGCGGCCTTGCTCCGGCGCCCGACCGCGTCCAGGATCTC
>JASHOI010000276.1 GCA_030041195.1 Streptosporangiaceae bacterium
GCCGGCGAGGTGGCAAGCATCCCCGCGATGGCGCTGCGCAAGGCGCCGGTCCAGATTTTCGGCAGCGGGGTCGGCGGGCGGGCGGGGCTCGCGGAGTCCGCGGCTGCGTACGGCAGCCTGCTCGAGCTGGCGGCCAGCGGGGAGATCGCCCTGGACGTGGACCCAGTGCCGCTCGCGGACGTCGAGATGGCCTGGGCGCATCCCGACACCGGGCGGCGCGTGGTCTTCGTGCCATGACCGGCTTCGGTAGGCAGTTAGCCTGAGCCCGTGGAACCCGCGCAGGCCCGGTACGACGGCCACTCCGAGTGGTACGACGAGACGTTCGGCGCCTTCTCTTACGAAGAGGAAACGGCGTTCCTGAGGGAGCGGCTCGGCGCGGGGAACGGGGGGAGCGGGGAACGGGGGGATATGCCTCGACGTCGCCTGCGGTGAGGCACACACGCTATGGGTGATTTATCCCGGTAGCTTTTCGTGTCACACTCGCCGCATGCGACCCCGGCCAGAGATCCGCATCCGCCCCTACCGCGCCACTGACCGCGACCGCGTCATGCTGTTAGCGCCGAGGCTCACCGAAGGGACCGCCCCCTGGCGAGACCCTGCAGGGACGCTGCGCGCGGTCGAGGTGGCCGTGCGCAGCGCGATCGACTCGTTCCGGGTACCCGGTCATGCCGTGTTCGTCGCAGAGGCAGACGGAGGCACCGTCGGACTCGTGACCGTCAGTGAGCGCCTCAGCTTCACCGGTCATCGCGAGGCCTACGTCGGCTGGCTGGCCGTGCAGGCCGGCATGGAACGCCGCGGCATCGGCAGCATGCTGATGGCCGTCGTCGAGAGCTGGGCGATCGACCGCGGCCTGTCCTGCCTCACGCTCGAGACCGGCGCGGCCAACCACGCAGCACGGAGCCTCTACCAGGCGCTCGGCTACGAGGAAGAGGACATCCGGCTCACCAAGCACTCGCTGTCGCGCAAGGCGCGGTGACCCGCCGATGCTGGGCCTGAGCCACGCGTCGGCCGCCTCCCTGGCCCTGGCCTGCGCCATCGCGGGCGTGCTCGCGTTCGCCGTGGGCGTCGCGGCCACGGTGGCGATCAGAAGGTTCGCCAAGGGGCATCACCTGCGCATGGACCGCGCTCACGATCGAGCAGCTCTTCGACACGGTGGCCGTCCGGGCCGCGCGGGTCGGCGCATCACCCGTGACGTGTGATGCCGCCGGCCGCCGGCACCGTCAGAGCCTTGGGCGATTCACGCGGCGGGCCATGGCCGTTGTCACGACCCTGCGTACCTCTTCCGCTGACGGCGGCGCACCGTCCTGGCTCGCCCACAGCAGGTGCACGGTCCCGATCAGCATCGGCGCGAGCATGTCGACCTCGGCATCGGACTCGAGACGGCCGAGGTCGCGCTCGGCGGCCAGGTAGGCGGCGACCATCTCCATCGCCTCGGTCAGCACCGGGACACCCGCGGGCCACGTCTCGCGCAGCCGGGCACGCAGGCCGTCGCGGGAGCTGACGAGCGGAACCATCGCCACGGCGGCCGAGCCGTAGAGCGCGGTCAGCGCGCCGGTGAGGTTGCCGATGACGGTGCCGGTCCCGGCGGCGTCGCGCAGCGCGGCGGCCTGGCCGTCCATCCGCCCGATGCGGTCCAGCACGAACTCGGCGAGGAACGCGTCGAAGTCGGCGAAGTGCCGGTGCAGGACCCCCTTGGCCACGCCCGCCTCGGCGGTGACCGCCCGGCTGGTCAGCGCGCCCGGCCCGTCTCTCAGCAGAATCCGCTCGGCCGCGCCGAACAACTGCTCGCGCGCGTCGCGCAGCGCCACCCCTGTCGGCACCGTCTCCCCTTCCTTCCGCTGTGGGCGAAACCGCGCCCTAAGTGGGCGCGTGCCCATTTAAAGTGGGCGCATGGTCACTCTACCGCCGCAGCGGCCGCTGCGTTTCGAAGGCGAGTCTCACCAGGCGCGGGACATGGCGCAGTCATTCGGTTCGGATCCGGAACGCTATGACCGGGCCCGGCCCAGCTACCCGGCCGCTCTGGTCGAGCGGATCATCGCCGCGAGCCCCGGGCGCGAGGTGCTCGACGTCGGCTGCGGTACCGGCATCGTCGGCCGGCAGTTCCAGGCCGCCGGGTGCAGCGTGCTCGGGGTGGAGCCGGACGCGCGCATGGCCGGCCAGGCGCGCCAGCGCGGGCTCGAGGCCGAGGTCTCGACGTTCGAGGACTGGGACCCGGCCGGGCGGGTATTCGACGCGGTCGTCGCGGGTCAGGCGTGGCACTGGATCGACCCGGTCGCCGGAGCGGCCAAGGCGGCACAGGCGCTGCGCAGCGGCGGTCGGCTGGCGGTGTTCTGGAACGCGTTCCAGCCCCCGCCCGACCTGGGCGAGGCCTTCGGGGCCGTGTTCCGCCGGGCACTGCCCGATTCCCCGGTCCTCGGGCGCTCGGCGCGCGGCGCGCAAGCGTACGGCGCGCTGGCCGCCAAGGCCGCCGGCGCGATCCGCGAGGCCGGCGCGTTCGGCGACCCCGAGCGGTGGGAGTTCGAGTGGGACCGGCCGTACACCCGCGACGAGTGGCTGGAACAGGTGCCCACCTCCGGCCTCGCCGCCCGCATCCAGCCCGGCGCGATGCAGCAGATACTGGCCGGCATCGGCGCCGCCATCGACGCGGCGGGCGGCGGCTTCACGGCCCACTACACCACCGTGACGGTCACGGCGGCGCAAGCCGGCACGGCTACCCTTGGCTGTCTCGGCTGAACAACTCGTCGATCGCCGCCGCCCGCGCCTTCACCTGCTCTGCGGAGGGTACGTGGCCGACGCCGTGGGCCATCCGGTGGCGGATGAGCCGCCGCTGCCCTGCCGTCGGCCCGTGCCCGGTCAGCGCGTGCCGCAATACCGAATGGCACCACCAGCCGGTAGCCGCGGTCGATACCGGATTGACCGCGGCGCGTACCCGGCGCCCGACGTTCGACATAGTGCCTCGCTTCCGTGCGGATCCCTCTTCACCCATGATCCGCGCGGCCACGGTGAAACGGCAACCGGGCCGTCAGGCCATCCGCAGCGGCACCAGGAGGAAGGGGTCGATGTTGTAGGCCAGGCTGACGCGGTGGTATCCGTCTGCTATGTCCGGGTTCGGTTGCTGATCGAACACGAGCACGGGTGACAGCTTCTCGCCGCTGAGCAGCTTGAGCAGGTCTTTCTTGACGCCGGGGTCGGTCAGCGGCAGGGCGGGCAGGCCGGTGGCCCGCAGAATGTCATTGGCGCGCCGCGAGGTCGGCTTGGTCTTCTTCATGCGGGCCACGGCGTCGGTGGCGTGCTTCTTGTCGAGCTTCAGCGACAGGTAGTCGAACGCGGCCTCATAGTCGTGATCTGCCACGTCAGAGAGCCATGACATCGGTGACTTGGACATTGATCCTCGCAAGGTTGGGATGCGGGAAGGCTGGGATGCAGGTAGGTATTCCCACTCCGGCCCCGCCAGCTACGCCCAGCCGGAGGATCTCACCCGCGGGCACCGCGGTCGACCGGCAGGTTCGCCGGCATCGTCGGCCGGGAGCGTGTGTTCGCCGGCACCGACTGCACCAGGGGTGCCTTACCCTGGGGCTTCCCAGGCGACTCAGGAACGGAGTTCATCGTGCTGCGGCACCTCGACGCGGAGCGGTCGCTCTCCGCCCTGATTCTTGACATGGACGGGCTCATGATCGACACCGAGGCCGTGGAGTTCCGTTCCTGGACGCGTGCCGTCGGCGACTTCGGCTGGTCGTTCTCCCGGGAGCAGCACGCTCAGCTGCTCGGCAGGACGAACCAGGATTGCTGGGCCCTCATGACCGCGTGGTGGGACGAGCGGCCCGCCAGCCGCGGCACCCTCACCGAGATCTGGGCCCGGGCTGCGGAATATTCCAGGGCGGAGCCGGTCGTGGTCAAGAAGGGCCTGTTCGAGCTGCTCGACTGGGCGAAACGCGAGCAGGTGCCGGTTGCGGTGGCCAGTTCCAGCACGCGTGCCAACGTCGCCTCGCGGCTGCGGGAGGCCGGAGCGGGCGAGGCGGTGGACGCCACCGTCGGCGGGGACGAGGTCGAGCACGGCAAGCCCGCGCCCGACATCTTCCTCGAGGCTGCCCGGCGCCTGGGCCGCGAACCACGGGCGTGCGTCGTCCTCGAGGACTCCGACAGCGGCATCACCGCGGCGGCCGCAGCCGGGATGATTCCGATTCTCGTGCCGGACTCATCGGTGCCGCGCGTCATCCCCGCCGCCATCCGGGCGCTGGCCTACCGGATGTGCGAGTCCCTGAACGACGTGCTGGACCTGCTGAGCGCGGCTCCGGCCAGTCCCGGCAAAGAGTTAGCTGCTGCGTGTCATCCCGGGAACTAGTCGTCCTTGGGACGGCGAGCCAGGCGCCCACCCGCCGCCGCAACCACAACGGCTACCTGCTGCTATGGGACGACGAGGGGCTGCTGTTCGATCCCGGCGAGGGAACGCAGCGGCAGATGCTGTTCGCCGGGGTCACGGCGAGCCGGATCACCCGCATCTGCATCACGCACTTCCACGGAGATCACTGCCTCGGGCTTCCCGGTGTGCTCCAGCGGATCGCCCTGGACCGTGTGCCGCACCCCGTCGACGCCTGCTACCCGGCGCGGCACAGCGACGTGTTCGACCGGCTGCGGCATTCGTCGCTGTTCCACGACGTGCTGGAACTGCGGGAACGGCCGGTCGAGGCCGGCGGCACGGTGCTGCGGACGGCGCAGTTCCGGGTGGAAGCCCAGCCGCTGTCGCACAGCGTTGCCGCCGTCGGCTACCGCCTGGTGGAGGAGGACGGGCGGCGGATGCTCCCCGGCAAGCTTGCCGCGTTCGGCATCACCGGGCCGGACATCGGGCGGCTGCAGCACGACGGCCGCCTGGACAGCGGCGGCCGTGCGGTGACCATTGATGAGGTAAGCGAACCGCGACGCGGCCAGCGTTTCGCCTTCATCATGGACACCCGGCTGTGCGACGGCGCGTTCGCGCTCGCCGAGGGCGCGGACATGCTGGTGTGTGAATCCACGTTCGCCGACGCCGAGGCCGCGCTGGCGGACGAGTACGGGCACCTGACCGCCAGGCAGGCCGGCCGCATCGCGGCCGAGTCCGGGGCGCGACTGCTCGTGCTCACGCATTTCTCCCAACGCTACGAGCGAGGCGACGATCGCCAGCTCGCCGAGCAAGCTGCGGCCGCGTTCGGCGGGCCGGTCGTGCTGGCTCACGATCTGGACCGGATCCCGGTGCCCTCCCGCCACCCCTGAGCCCGCCAATCTGCCCAGGTCGCCACCGGGGCCCGGCACGGAGCGCCGAGGCGGCTTGACTTCGCCCCAGGGGCACGCTCGATGATCGCGTCATGAAGGAGCTGGGACCGGCTGAGTTCTCCGCGGCGACTGGGCTGTCGGTCAAGGCGCTGCGCCTCTACGACGAGCGCGGACTGCTGGCACCCGCTCGCGTTGACCAGGCCACTGGCTACCGCCGTTATACGGAAGACCAGATCGCTACCGCGGGTCGTATCGCGCTTTTGCGCAGGGCCGGCATAGGCCTGGCCGACATCGCGCGGTTCCTGGCAGAACCGGCCGCCGCCGTGATCGACCGATGGCTGGCAGATCTCGCCGCCGAAACCGCAGTCCGCCAGCGGGCCCTGGAGGCGCTGGCGATCGCGCTCGGCTTGGACACCTCACCGCCGGAGGAGCCCGCCATGGCAGTCATCATTCGTCCCGTCGATTCGCCAGCTGAGCTAGTCGCCGCCTTCGATGTCGCAGGCGCCCAGTTCGACCCGGCCATCGATCACACCGACCAGCGGCGTTTCGCCGAACTCGAAGCCGCCTACCCCGGTGAGCGCGAACTGTTGCTGGTTGCCGAGAACAGCGGCTCGATCGCAGGCGCCGCTATGGGCTTTGTGTCCTGCGGGTCGGAGGTGACGCTGAGGATCCTGGCCGTTGCCGCCGGCTGGCGAAGGCAGGGCATTGGACGTGCCCTCCTGCGGGCTTTCGAAGCCAGCGCCCTCCGGCTGGGCGCAACCCGCATTTCCCTGGGCGCCGATGCCGAGGCCGGCTTCTACGTCCGGCACGGCTACCAGGCGATGCTGCTCCTGCAGTGGGCCTATGACCCAAGTCGCTTTGACGCCGAGGTGGCGGCGCTTTCGGCCGGTCCGGTGAACGAGATGACCTGGCAGCGGGATTCATTCGGTGGTGTGCCCCAGTTGTTCGTGCATCTCGACGAGCCAAGTCCGGTCGTCCGAGACCAGGTCCAGGACATGGTCCGCGGAGCACACGTCGGCTACTGCATGACCAAGACGATCAACACGGAGAGCGAACCAGGGAAGCGCGAAACCCGCGACAACGGCGTCCGCTAAACGGCGGCCAGAAGTGAGCACCACCCGAGCCAACTCGGGGCTTGTCGGGCTCCGTGTTTCAGGTTCTGCCGTCTGCTGGCTTCGCTGCGATGTATTCGATGATGGCGCACCGCGCTGGCCGAGGTCCCGGCCTGCCCGGTCGTCGAGCAGCTCGCCCTTGATCGAGGGATCGGTGCTCATGGCTAGAACACGATCACGGCCCGTCCGTGCAGGCCGCCCGCCTCCGTCCACGGCGGCGGGAGTTCGGGACCGGCACCGCGCTTACGCAAAGTGATGTCGGTCGGGTTGACCGCTGCTGCGTTGACGGCGATCCGGACCTCGCCGTCGCCCGGTTCGCGCGTGGGACGGTCGGCGACCTCGAGAACGCCGGCATCCCCGGGCCTGGTGATCATGACGGCACGCACTATCCTCATCGCACCTAACTGTCCGTGATGCCCGGCAACCACTCGATCATGCGTCTAGCTGACCTGGGGGATCTGGTAGAACACATCGGCACCGACAGAGTTCCCGAGCCGCCGGCCCATCTCCGCTGAGTAGGCCAGGACAGCACCGAGCGGCCGATGGTGAAGGGCTACGTTGACGATCAATCCGGACTCGTCGAATGTGAGGACGGTGATTCCGTCTATCCGCTGAGCCAGGCCCTCTTGCTCCCATTCGAGGTAGCTGCGATCTTGCGCCGTCGACTCACGGGTGAAGCTCAGCGCGTCGGTTATACCGGCGGCCGTGCGCATGCTCGCCCACACCTTGTCGCGTCCGTCGATCGGTGTGGCGAAGATGCTGCCTTCCAGCCTGGCGTGCGGTGCCACCACCTCAGCAAACGTGAGACCCGAGCAGCACCGGCGTGTGCAAGCGGGGCTCCTGCTTCTGTGCTGACTCGGGTTCTGCCAAGCGCGCCCTTGTTACTTGGGCGGGCGGCCGGGTGCGGGGCGTTTGGGCGGGATGGGCGTGACGGGGTGACGGCGTGGGCCTGACCACAGGGCGGGTACGGAGTAGACGGCGGCGGCGACGGCGTACGCCGCTTGCTCGTAGTTGACCCGCCACCCGGCGAAGTCCGGCCAGGCTTCCGCAGGGTCGCGCTCGATCGGGAAGCCGACCTCACGCATCCGGGCCACTGCCTCCAGGAACTGTTCGTACGTCAGGCTGATCGTGGCGTCCGTGGCGGGTTCGTCGGAGATGTCGAAGCCCATGACGCGGGCGATCCGGTTGAAGCACCGGAACCCGCCGCGCAGACACAGCCGGGCCGGAACCACCGGCGCGGCCTTAGGGGACAGGGCCAGGAACAGGGCGGCGGAGTCCAGCACGGCCAGCAGCGAGATCACCCAGGACGACATCGGTCCCGGCGAGCGGAACCGGATCAGCACCGGGTAGTTGGTATGGCTCTCGGCAACGTCGGCGGCCCAGCTTTCCCATCGCGCGTACAGATCCGGCATCGTGTCCAGGGTGGACACCCCGCTTCCCAGCGCGTAATGAGTGCGCGCGAGCAGTTCCGGGCCCCACGACGGAATCCCGGCCCGCTCGTTCAGCAGAGCCACCTGCGTCTCGCGGCGGTTGAACGCCGCGTACAGGGTCGGCAGATAGGCAATCTGCAGGGTGAGGATCACCAGCCCGGTCGCCGCGGCCAGGAAAACGATCACCGCAGGCGCCGACCCGGCCGGCACGGCGAAGCCGAGGGTGAACAGCGAGGACCCGGCGTCGATAAAGGCGGACACCACACCGCGGGTGGCGAACGGCCACAACAGCAGCGCGAACCCGACGTACGCCACCAGCAGCCACGCCGCCAGCTGGCCCAGCAACACTGCGGCCGCCTGGGTAGCCCGAGCCTGATCCCGCCGATGGGCATCGGCGAAGCGCCCCACCACGTGCTGATACGCCCAGTTGACCACCCGGTCCACCCACCGCGTCAGCAGGCTGTTGATCGGCCGGGACACGATCAGCGTCTCAGTGACGCTGGACACGGCCACTAGTACCAATAGGCCGCCGATCACCGCTGCCAGCACACGTGCGGCCAACGGCATCACCATCGCATGTTCCTCCGCACCATCGCATCTTTCCGCGTCACAACGCCGCCCCGAACCTAGGACGGCCCGGTGACCCTGGCCGGGTGCGGGCCGTCTATCCCTTAACTCGGAGTATGCCCAGGGCGTCCGCTGCTGAGTCGATGGTCCACGCCGCCGCCTCAGCGCCAATGCCGCTGACTTGCGACCAGATAGGTACCGCTGCCGCACCCGAACACGATGCCGTTCGCGTTCTCCGTTTCGATCTGCGGCCCGGGCTTGCTGTGACAGAACTCCCTCGCTGCGGCAGGGGCCGTCGCCAGCAGCACGTTCAGGGGCTCCTCTCCATTTCGCCGCGCTCGTCCATCCCGTCGCCCTCGTCCACATCGGCAGGCTCGTTCATGCCGCCGGGCTCGTTCATGCCGTTGCCCGCGTCCATGCCTCCGGACTCGTTTATGTCGCGGGTCTGCTCCAGGTCGTCGGCCTGCTCCACGTCTGTTCCCTCCGCTTAGTGGTTCCTTCTGGGTTCAGGCTGGTACGCCGTCAAGGTCGTCCCTGCACGACATCATGCGAGGTCAGGATGCCGGCCGGTATCCGATGCGTGACTGCACTCGCCCGCGCTGCGCGCCGACGCCGTCCTGGATGAGCGTCCTTTTCACGGGCCGGTCAGCGGGCGGCGCGTTCAGGGCAAGAAGAGTGCGTCGTGGCGGGCGGTCAGCCGCAGGAGTGCAGTCACGGTTCGGATACGGTCCTGCCCGTCCCGCCAGGAACTCTGGGATTATGACCAGGTTCACGCAGGGCACGGCCCCAAAGAGCAAGCCGCTATGAAGATTCATTGGAGGCGGCTGCGCCGATCTCCTACCGCCAAGCCCGGGCAATGGGCTGGCGGCGCTACGTACACCAGGCCATCGTGGGCGGTACGGCGGGTGTCGGCGATGCTGACGCGACTAGCCGACGTCCCCCGCGCCCTGGCCGATTTCGCCGCCGGCACCCGCGGGAAGCTGGCGATCAGCGTGGCGTGACCACAGAGTGCGGTCAGGAGCTTTGGTATCGCTGCAGCGCCGTAGGCCAGCAGACCTGGGTTAGCGTCCCGCCTGGTGAGGTCCCACTTCGCGCGCCTGGCAGGATTCGAACCTGCGACCGGCTGCTTAGAAGGCAGCTGCTCTGTCCTGCTGAGCTACAGGCGCCGGGTCTGCAATTTTGCACGGCCAAGGTCACGCGGGGGCAACAGAGCGGATGAGCCCTGGTCGCATTCCCGCGCGCACGCCGCGCGGCGCTGGCGCGGGTTGCCTATCGTCTTGTTCCGTGACAGCTACCGTCGGCAGGTCCCGTGCGGCCGTACTGCGCCGCAGGTCGCAAGGCTGGCCGGTGGCCGCCGGCATCCTCGCGGGCACCGTGGCCGATGCGCTGCTCGGCGATCCGCGCCGCGGGCACCCGGTTGCGCTGTTCGGCCGGGCCGCGCATGCCGTGCAGAGCCGAGCATACGCGGACAGCCGGCTGCGCGGCGCAGGCTACGCGGCCGGCTGCCTGCTGGCGGCGGCAGCGACGGCGGTC
>JASHOI010000277.1 GCA_030041195.1 Streptosporangiaceae bacterium
GTAGAAGCCGGGG
Organism: Streptosporangiaceae bacterium; assembly: GCA_030041195.1. Next base: position 14 of record JASHOI010000277.1, read on the forward strand.
AAGTCCCTGCGGTCGCGGCCGGTCACGCCCGCGTTGAGCGGCCGCAACTCGCCGGGCGCGAACGTCCGCTCCTCGAACCCGGTCATCCGGTCCCTGATGTACCCGGTGAACAGGCCCCGCTTGGAGATCTCGCCGTCGTTGACCACGTCGGCACCCGCGACGATCTGCTGCCCGACGACCTCAGTGACCGCCCCGTCCAGGGCCGCGGTGAACACGTCCTGTTCCGCTGGCCCGGCGTCGAAGAGCCGCTGCAGGTTCTCCGGCCGGGGCAGCGCTCCAGCATGTGACACGAGGATCCGCTCGGTGCTCCGCCTCATGGATCATGACCGTAGCCGGCTCACCGGAGGGGCTACCGGAGGCCCAGGGGCGGGCACGCTTCGTCACGACACCGAGACGGCCACCTCGGCCCCGGCCTGATCGGGCGCGGCAGGAGGCTTGCGCAGCGTCCGGGTTCCGACCGGCACCAGCCCGGCCGCCGTGGCCGCGATGACCACCAGCACCAGCCACGTGGGAACGTGCACCCACTCCCCCAGCAGCAGGAGGAAGCCGGGGATCGTGCAGGTCGTGAACGACAGGATCAGCGTCAGCCAGCCGGTGACCGCGGTGAGCCGGCTGATGCCAAGCCCGAGCACCAGCCAGAACAGCGCCCACAGCACCGACCACTGCAGCCACAGCAGGCCGATCGTCGGGTCGTGGAACTTGACGATGTTCGTGATGCCGAAGGCGGCGGCCATGATCGCCACCCAGGCCGAGTACCAGCCGAGGCCGCGCGGCTCTTGGCCCGCAAGGTTGCTGATCCCCACGTACAGGTAGGTGAACCCGAACAGGAAGATCCCGGAGTCCAAGAGGATGTCGCTGGTGTTCGGGGCGGTCGCGATCAGGTAGAACGGGATCGCCGTCTGCAGGGCGCCGACGAACAGGTTGAACGTGGCGGCCCCCTTGGCGTCGACCTTGCCGAGCAGCAGCAGCCCGTTGACGAACAGCACGGCGCCCACGAACATCAGGCCCACATCGGACATCGCGCGCTCCTAGTTGTAGGAATCGACCGGGGGCAACCTGTCGTTCAGCAGGTAGTCGCCGGCGTGCATCGACTTGAAGTCGAGCGGGTTGTGCAGGGACAGGGTGCGGGCGTTGCGCCAGTGCCGGTCGAAGCCGTACTTGTCCAGGACGCTGCCGGCGCCGCAGACCTTGAACAGCGTCGACCCGGCGAACATCGCGGCCTCGGCCGCCGCCTCGCGGGCCTGCCCGGTCACCACGGACGCCTCGCCCCTGATGTGCTCGTCGCCCGGGTGCGCCACTGCCTCGTCGCACAGTTCCGCGGCCCGCAGCGACAGCAATTCGGCGGCGTCGACCGCGGTCTTCATCTCGCCCACCCGCAGCTGGATGTACAGATCATCGGTGGCGCGCTCGGCGGGGCTCTCGTACCACAGCCGCGCCCGCGTGCGCACGAACTCGACCGTGTCGTCGAGCGCGTTGCGCGCGATGCCCACGAACACCCCGGTGTGCACCGCCTGGTAGTTCAGCGAGGTGATCGCCCCTCCCCCGCCGCCCTCGGTGTCCGGGCTGCCCAGGCACAGCTCGTCCGGGATCCAGACGTTGTCGAACTCGGTCGTGCCGCTGGCCGTGGTCCGCTGGCCGAACCCGCTCCAGTCGTCGTGGATGGTCACTCCCTCGGCGTCGGTCGGCGTGAAGAACACCCGCACCTCGTCGGAGCCGGCCACGCGGCACGGCCCGAACGTGACGTCGCCCGCGAGGCTCCCGGTGCAGTAGAACTTCCGGCCGGACAGCCGCCAGCCGTCGCCATCCCTGGTCACCGTGGTGTTGAAATCGTTGACGCTCGCGGTGCCGACCTCGGAGTACGCGTTGGTGATCCACAGCTCCCTGGTGAACCGCGGCAGCCACTTCGCCTGCACCGGCGGCGAGGCGAACTCCTGCATCAGCCGGATGCCGCCGGTGTGCAGCTGGTACATCTGGCCGATGTTGGAGTCGCCGGCCGAGATCGTGTTCACGACCTTCATCAGCTGCACGAAGGAGCCGCCCTGGCCGCCGTGCTCGCGGGGGACCATGAGGCCGAGCAGGCCGGACGCGCGGAACGCCGCGCACTGCTCGTAGGGGAACTTCCGGTCGCGGTCGCGCTCGGCAGCGCCAACGCGAAACTCGTCGCGAAGTTGTTCGGCGATGGCCAGCGGATCGCCCGGGGCGGGGCCGGCGGGCGGCGCGCTGGTGGTTTCGGTGGCAGTCACGGCGGTGTCCTTTCAGCTGGTTGCCAGTGCTTGCGTGTTGGCTCTGCTCGCGGCCAGCAGCGCGGGTGCGTGCGCATCCGCCCAGGCCGCGGCGACGGCGCCGAAGTCCGCGACCTCGGCTTCGAGAACGAACAGGCCCCGCACCGGGACGGCGGCGCCGAGCTCGAGCAGCAGGGGGGTGAAGTGGACGTCCACGGCCAGCCGGTGCCCCGGTGCGCCGCCCAGCAGCACGGGGACCGCGGCGGTGCCGGCCAGGCTCCCGGTGGCGAACCGGTCCAGAAAGCCCTTGAGCAGCCCGGAGTACGCAGCCTTGTAGGTGGGGCTGGCGACCACGAGCACGTCGGCGGCGAGGACCTCGCCCACGGCCTCGGTGACCGGCTCGTCCGCCGGGTCGAGCACCCGCGGCCCGAACGGGGCCAGGTCGACCTCGGCAACCACGGCGGAGCCGAGAGCCCGGGCGATCTGCTCGGCGAGCGTGCGCGCCAGGCCGTGCGTCCGCGACTGCGGCCGCGGGTTGCCGACCAGGCTGGCGATCCGCAGGACGCTCATCCCGTCGCCCTCAGGTACCCGCCACGCCAGTAGAGCAGCGGCTCGGCGTCGGTTCCGGCGGTCTCGGTGTGCCGGACGCGGCCCACGATGATCTCGTGGTCGCCGCCCGGAAGCTGGTCCTCCACCGTGCATTCCAGCGTGGCCAGCACGTCGGCCAGGCGCGGGCTGCCGGTCGGGCCCGGGCGGTGCCGGACGCCGTCCCAGGCAGCCGCGACACCGCGGCGGGCGAAGTTCGCCGACAGGTGCTGCTGCGGCGCGGCCAAGACGTTGACGGCGAACGCGCCGCGGGACCGGATCGCCGCCAGCGTCAGGCTGGACCGGTCGAAGCAGACCAGCAACAGCGGCGGGTCCAGGGACAGTGAGCAGACCGCGCTGGCCGTGGTTCCCACCGGTTCCCCGTCCGGCCCCACCGACGTCACGATCGTGACCCCGGTGGCGAGGTGCCCGACGGCGTGGCGGAACTCGGCGGCGCCGATGCCCGCGACGGTCTGGCCGGCTGCAGTCATCGTTACACCTGTCCGTGGTTCGGCGGCGGGACGCTGTTGAGCAGGTAGTTGCCGACGTGGTGGTACTTCCAGTCGGCCGGGTCGTGGCTCGCGTGGGTTCGCGCGTTGCGCCAGTGCCTGCTCAGGTCGTAGCGCTCATCGGCGGCGCTCGCGCCGCTGAGCCCGAACAGGTCGCTCGCCACCTCGACGGCGACCTCGCTGGCGAACGCCTTGGCCTGTGCGACCGCGATCGACCCGCGAGCCGCCGCCTGCGCGTCCCTCGGGCGGCGGGTCACGTCGTCGAGCGTTGCCGCGGCGTCCCGCAGCAGCGCCTCGGCGGCACGGACCCTGGTGGCCAGCCGGCCGTACCGGTAAATGGTGTGCGGGTCGTCGCTGGCGCGCTGCGCCCAGCCACCGTTGGCGGCCTCGAAGAACGGCCGGGCCTTCCCGCGGACGAACTCGCCGGCGTCGGCCAGCGCCCCGCCGGCGATGCCGGCCTGGATCGCGGCGTGCACGAGCTGTGCCCGCGCGCCGAACTGCTGCGGCGCCTGGAACGCCCGCTCATAGGGGATGACCAGCGACGGGTCCACCGCCACGTCGTCGAAGACCGCGCTGCCGCTGACCGTGGCGCGCTGGCCCATGACGTTCCAGTCCTCGTCGATCAGCACCCCGTCCGCGTCGCGGGGGACGAAGGCGAGCACGAGGTGACCGCCGTCGTCGATCGCGCTGACCCCGATCCAGCGCGCGGTGATCGCGCCGGTGCAGTAGTACTTGCGGCCGCTGAGGCGAGCTCCGGATCCGGCGGCGTGCAGCCGGGTCTTCAGGTCCTGGGCGTGCTTCCCGCCGCGCTCGGCCAGCCCGTTGCCGAACCTGCCGCCCGACAGGACGTCGCCGAACAACCGCCGCTGCTGGGCGTCGGTGCCCCACGTCGCGAGGACGTCGGTGAACAGGTAGTGGGCCTGCGGCACCTGGGCGAGCGCGGGATCGACGGCGGCGATCACACGGATCACCTCGGCGAGCACGCTGGCGGGCAGCTCCGGGCCGCCACAGGTCCGCGGCACGGTGATGGCCAGCAAGCCGCTGGCGTCGAACGCGGCGATCTCGGCCGCTGGCACCGCGCCGGCCCGGTCCCGTTCGATCACGCCGCCGGCGACCGACTCGGCGTACTCCCGCGCCGCGGCGACCGCCTCCGGCGCCGAGGTGAGCACGGCGGGCCCCGCAGGCGCCGCGGGCGGGCGGGGCG
>JASHOI010000278.1 GCA_030041195.1 Streptosporangiaceae bacterium
CGGCGCCCTGGAGCTTCACGGCCCTGGCCGGCTGGCCGCTGGCCACCGCGAGCGCGGCTGCCGCCTCAAGCTCGCGTGCCACCGCGAGGCGCTGCCCGGTGGCGAGGCTGAGCTGCAGGCTCTCGGCCAGGCTCGACCTGGCCAGCTGCAGGTCGCCCTGGGACAGCGCCACCCAGCCGATCCCGGTCAGGCACCGGGCGATCTCTGGCCGGGCGTCGATCTCGCGGTACAGCGCGAGCGCGTCGCGGAAGTGGCGGAGCGCCGCGGCGTGATCACCGCGTGCCCTGGCCAGGTTGCCGAAGCCGTACAGGGCCTGCGCCACGCCCCAGCCGTTGTTGTCCCGCAGCATCTCGAGCGCGTCGGTGAAGGCGCGCTGGGCCTCGTCCAGCAGGTTCTGGTGGGCCATGATCGTGGCCTTGACCGCGAGCGCCAGGCCTTCTTCCCACTCGTCGCCGTCGCCGCGCGCCGCCTGCGCGGCGGCCTCGATGCTGGCCAGGGCGTCCTCGTGCCGGCCCGCCCGCAGGCTGACCACCGAGAGCACGCGCAGCGCGGCCGCAGCGCCGGTGCCGCCGCTTGCCCGGCACAGTTCGAGCCCGGCCTGCGCGTACTCGCCGGCGGCCCGGAAGTCCTGCTGTTCGGCGGCCAGTTCGGCCCGCACCATCAGGGCACGGGCCGTGACGGAGGCAGAAACCTCGCCCTCGCCCTCGGCGGCAAAGAACCGGTCGAACCACGCCATCCCCTCGGTCGCCTCACCGTAGGCGACCCAGGGGCTGCGCAGCCCGGTGCACATCCGCAGCCCCACCTCGATGTCACCGCGGGACAGGCAGGTGGTCAGCGCGGCACGGTTGTTGGCGCGCTCGGCCAGGGCCCTGCGGTACAGCGCCACGCGCACCGGCCAGGGCGGGTCGCCGCGCACGAACGCGATCGCGACGATGTCCTCGAGCAGCTTGAGCATGTAGTCGCGGTGCCGCAGCCGTATCGCCGGGCCCTCGCCCGATGCGTCGAGCCGGGAGGTGGCGTATTCCTTGATCGTGTCGAGCAGCCGGTAGCGGGCGTCCCCCTCCAGCTCGGCGTCGAGCGTGACCAGCGACTTGTCGATCAGCGCGGCCAGCAGGTCGAGCACCTGCTCGGCGGGGATCGCGTCGTCGGCGCAGACCTGCTCGGCCATGTCCAGGTTCCAGCCGGAGAACACGGCCAGCCGGCGCAGCAGTATCTGCTCCGGCTCGGTCAGCAGCTCGTAGCTCCAGTCCACCGCGGCCCGCAGCGTCTGCTGCCGGACCGGGGCGGTGCGATCGCCCGAGGCCAGCAGCTGGAACCGGTCGCCGAGCCTCCCGGCGATCTGCTCCACCGACAGGGCGCCGACGCGCGCCGCGGCGAGCTCGATCGCGAGCGGCATTCCGTCCAGGGTGCGGCACAGCCGGACCACGGCGCCAGAGTTTTCCGCGTCCAGCGCGAACCCCGGCCGCACGGCGGCCGCACGATCGGTGAACAGCCGGATCGCCTCGTGCTTTCCCAGTTCAGCCGCGCTGAACTGACCGGCGCCGGGCAGCTCGAGCGGCGGGACCCGCCACACCGTTTCGCCCCGGACCCGCAGCGGCTCCCGGCTGGTGGCGATCACGCGCAGGCCAGGGCAGCCCGCCAGCAGCTGCTGCACCAGCGCCGCGCACGCGTCAACCACGTGCTCGCAGGTGTCGAGGATCAGCAGCAGCCGCCGCGGCCGCAACGCGACCGTCAGCGTCTCGGCCAGCGGCCGGTCGGGCTCCTCCCGCACGCCGAACGTTGCGGCGACCCGCCGTCCCACCGGGGCGTCGTCCCCTATGTCGCCGAGCCCGGTCTCGCCGGCATCCGCGTCGGCGAGCTCGACGAGCCACGCCCCGTCGGGGAAGTCCGGCACGACCTCGACGGCGAGCCGCAACGCAAGCCGCGTCTTGCCGATGCCGCCAGGTCCGCACAGGGTCAGCGCGCGGACGTCACTGAGCAGCCTGGCGAGCTCCGCCAGGTCCCGCTCCCGGCCGACGAAGCTGTTCGGCTCCGCCGGGAGGTTCCCGTCACTAATCGCGGTCTGGATGGCCATTGCCCCTTGTTGATCGTCGCGGTCACCGCCAGTCTCGATTGGTGGTCACCGAACAGTTTCTCACCCGCGCGCCCCCGGCGGTAAGGCATGGGGCGAGTAGGGGCATATTGCCCGGCGATCCCGGCGAAGCCGCCCGCGATCACGACAAACTACCCGGCGACGACCGTGACCGACGCCGGCTCGCTGTAACGGACCCGGCCGAAGTACATCACCTTGACCAGCGCCCACCAGTGCTGCCCGGGGCGCGCTGTGGGCGCGGCCGTGACCGTCAGGCCCAGGGTGAGCTCGCCGCCCGGTTCGGCGGCAAAACCCTGCGTCCACGGGCGCGCCTCGGCCCAGCTGCCGAACGGGGATATCAGCTGAGCCTCGCCGCGGATCTGCGCGGCCGTGGTGTTGCCCAGCCGGACCGAGATCTCGCCGCGCTCGCCCGGCCGCAACAGCAGCCGCGGGGTCAGCAGCGCCAGGTCGAGCTCGGCGGCGAGCTTCTGCTGGTCGGCCAGGTACAGCGGGAACAGCTCGTTCAGCGGCAGGTCGAGAGCGGGCGCGGCCGGCTCGCCGACGCTGACCAGCACCGCGTCCTCGAAGACCTGGCCGCCGTCGACGATCCGCGCGGTCACGAAGTGCCGCCCGCGCGCCGCCCCGGGCAGCGCCCGGACCGTGATATCCCAGCTCGCATGATCCCGGGCGGCCAGGTCATAGCGCATCGGTCCTGCGGGCTCCAGCGCCAGCCGCGCGCCCGGGTCGAGCTGCACAATGCCCGCGGCCGGTGCCGTGCCGCAGGCCACGGTCAGCCGCAGCGTGGCAGCGGCGTCGCGATCCTCGTCCTCGGCCATGCCCGCCAGCAGGGCGGTCCGCCCCGGGGAAAGGTGCACGGCCACCGGCAGGTTCCCGGCCGGGGCCGGCCCCTTGCCGTGCAGCCAGTAGCGGGTGAACACCGGCTGCGCGGGCTCGGGCAGCGCCGGCTCGGGCGGTGCCGCGGATGCCGCGTCGGGGGGTGCCAGCGGCCAGTCCGGGATGAGCGCCACGGTGACGGTTCCGGCCGCCGGCA
>JASHOI010000279.1 GCA_030041195.1 Streptosporangiaceae bacterium
GCCGACGGCTACACGGCACGGCACCTGACGGTCCTCGAGGGGCTCGAGGCGGTGCGCAAGCGCCCGGGGATGTATATCGGGTCCACCGACGGCCGGGGGCTGCTGCACTGCCTCTGGGAGCTCATAGACAACGCCGTGGACGAGGCGCTGGGCGGTCACTGCACCAAGATCGAGGTCATCCTGCACGATGATCATTCCGCCGAGGTCATAGACAACGGCCGCGGGATCCCGGTCGACGTCGAGCCCAAGACCGGGCTCACCGGCGTCGAGCTCGTGATGACCCGGCTGCACGCCGGCGGCAAGTTCGGCGGCGGGTCCTACACCGCCTCCGGCGGCCTGCACGGCGTGGGTGCCTCCGTGGTCAACGCCCTGGCGGGCCGGCTGGATGTGCAGGTCAGCCGGGAAGGCGCCGAGTGGGCCACGAGCTTCCGCCGCGGCGTGCCCGGCGAGTTCGCCGGACCGGGCCCTGGCGCCTCGTTCCGGCCCGGCAGCGGGCTGCGCAAGGTGCGCCGGGTGGCGAAGACCGTGACTGGCACCAGGATCAGGTTCTGGCCCGATCAGCAGGTGTTTGTGCGCGGGGCGGCGTGGAAGTTCGACGCGCTGGCCCAGCGGGCCCGCCAGACCGCGTACCTGGTGCCCGGGCTGACGATCCGGATCGTCGATGAGCGCACCGATGCCGACCGCGCGGCGAGCACGGAGGACGGCGCGGCTCCGGCCGACCGGGTCGACGACAGCCGTGAGGCGGAGTTCCGGTTCGAGGGCGGGATCAGCGAGTTCTGCGCCCACCTGTCGGTCGGCGAGCCGGTCACCGACGTGGTGCGGCTGACCGGATCCGGGCAGTTCACCGAGACCGTGCCGGTACTCGACGACAAGGGCCACCTGGTCCCCACCGATGTCGAGCGTGAGCTCGCCGTCGACGTGGCGCTGCGCTGGGACAGCGGCTACGGGACCGTCACCAGGTCGTTCGTGAACGTGATCGCCACGCCCAAGGGCGGGACCCACGTGGCCGGCTTCGAGCGGGCCCTGGTCCGGAGCCTGAACGAGCAGCTGCGCGCGGTCCGGCTGCTGAAGAACGGGGACGAGCCGGTCACCAAGGAGGACATCCTCGAGGGACTCACCGCCGTGGTCGCGGTGCGGCTGCCGGAACCGCAGTTCGAGGGGCAGACCAAGGAGGTGCTCGGCACGCCGGCGGCGTCCCGGATCGTCGGCCAGGTGGTGGCGTCGGAACTCCGGGCGTTCTTCGAGTCCAGAGGGCGGGTCAAGCAGCAGGCGCGGGCGGTCCTGGACAAGGTGGCCGCGGCCGCCAAGACCCGGATCTCGGCCCGCGAGCACCGCGAGAACCAGCGGCGGAAGTCCCAGCTGGCGACGTCCGCGCTGCCCGCGAAGCTGGTCGACTGCCGCTCGGCCGACGACCGGAGCGAGTTGTTCATCGTGGAGGGGGACTCCGCTCTCGGCACGGCGAAGCTGGCCAGGGACTCCGAGTTCCAGGCGCTGCTGCCGATCCGCGGCAAGATCCTCAACGTGCAGAAGGCGTCGCTGACCGACATGCTCAAGAACGCCGAGTGCGCCGCGATCATCCAGGTGATCGGCGCTGGCTCCGGCGCCGCCTTCGACCTGGACGCGGCCAGGTACCAGCGGATCATCTTCATGGCGGACGCCGACGTGGACGGTGCGCACATCAGGACGCTGCTGCTCACGCTGTTCCACCGCTACATGCGGCCGATCGTGGAGGCGGGCCGGGTGTTCGCCGCGGTGCCGCCGCTGCACCGGATCGAGCTGGTCAACGCGCGCAAGGGGCAGCAGAAATACACCTACACCTACTCCGACGCGGAGCTGCACCGCACGCTGCTGCAGCTCGAGCGCCGCGGCCAGCGGTGGAAAGAGCCGCCGCAGCGCTACAAGGGCCTCGGTGAGATGGACGCGTCACAGCTCGCGGAGACCACGATGGATCCGAGGCATCGCACGCTGCGCCGGATCCGGATGGAGGACGCCGCGGCGGCGGCAGGCATCTTCGACCTGCTCATGGGCAGCGAGGTCGCGCCCCGCCGGGACTTCATCGTCGCCGGCGCCGCCGAACTCGACCCGTCGCGCATCGACACCTGACCCCGGCGTTCTCCGCAAGGCCCGCCCGCCGACGCGGCCGCGGGGCGGCGGTCAGGAGGGCGCGGTGCCGCCGAGCGCGGCGAGCGGGTGACGGATCCGCACGCCGGAGCCGTCCCTGCGCCCGTCGGCCGGCGGCAGGTCCACCGGGGAGCCGGCCTCGGTGGCGCCGCGGACCGGAGCCCGGCCGGCCCACGCGAGCACGAGCACGTCCTCGCCCTTCAGGAACCTGTGGCAGCGGACCCCGCCGGTGGCGCGGCCCTTCGGCGGGTACTCGGCGTAGGGCGTGACCTTCACGGTCACCGCCGACGTGCCGGGCAGCGCGCTGGCGCTGCCCGCGACGGTGGCCACGACCGGTGCGGGATCGGCGGCCGGGTCGACGGCACCGAACCAGATCACCGAGGCGCGGGCGGCCAGCCGGATGCCCGCCATCCCGGCGGCCGACCGGCCCTGCGGGCGGACCGACGCCGCGCCGAACCGGAGCAGTTGCGCGTCGCTGGTCACGAACGCCAGATCCGGTGCCTCGCTGGTGAGCTGCACCGCGCCAACCACGCGGTCCCCGTCCTTGAGCGCGATGACCTCGAACTCGGTCGCGTTCTGCGGGTATTCG
>JASHOI010000280.1 GCA_030041195.1 Streptosporangiaceae bacterium
TGATCCTGGACGAACCGGTGGCCAGCCTGGACCCGCTGGCGCGGCGGGAGTTCCTGGCGGACCTGATGGAGTCCGTCGCCGAGCAGGGCCTGTCGGTGGTGCTGTCCTCCCACCTGGTCGGCGACCTGGAACGCGTCTGTGACTACCTGGTCGTGCTGGTCGCCTCCCGGGTCCGGGTGGCCGGGCCGGTGGAGGACCTGCTGGCCACCCACCACCTGCTGACCGGCCCGCGCCGCGACGCCGCCAAGCTGCCGGCCAGCCAGCAGGTCATCACCGAAAGCCACGCCGGCCGGCAGAGCACGTTCCTGGTGCGCAGCAGCGAGCCCGTCGCCGACCCGGCCTGGACGGTGGAGGAGGTGAGCCTGGAAGACCTGGTCCTGGCGTACCTGGGCCACACTTCCACGGGGCCGCCGACAGGGTCGCCGGACATCAGGACGCTGGAGGCCAGGCCATGATCTGGCTGGCCTGGCGCCAGTTCCGCCCCCAGGCCATTGCCGCGGCCGCCGCGCTGGCCGTGGTCGCGATCGTGGCGGTGGCGACCGGGCCGGGCATCGCCAGCGCGTACACCTCGTCGGGCTTGACGACCTGCCACACCGGCTGCGCCACGGACGCGAGCAACTTCTTCGTCGGCCTGAGCCGGATCGACCTGCTCCTCTATCTCGGCAGCTTCCTGATGATGTACCTGGCACCCGCGCTGATGGGCCTGTTCTGGGGCGCGCCGCTGATCGCCCGGGAGGTCGAGACCGGCACCCACCGGATCGCCTGGAATCAGAGCGTCACCCGCACCCGCTGGATCCTCGTCAAGCTTGCTCTGGTCGGCCTGGCCGCCGTCGCGACGGCGGGCCTGCTCAGCCTGATCGTGACCTGGTGGGCCGGCCCGATCAACCACGCGGCACTGCTGTCCGCCGGGCAGATGTCCGGGCTCGTGCCCCGGCTCGACCCGCCCGTCTTCGACGCGCGTGGCGTGGCCCCGCTCGGCTATGCCGCGTTCGCCTTCGCGCTCGGCGTGACCGCGGGCGTGCTGCTGCGGCGCACGCTGCCCGCGATGGCCGTGACGCTGGTCGCCTTCGCCGTGATCCAGGTCGTGGTGCCGAACTTCGTCCGCCCGCATCTGCTCCCGCCCGACCACTTCACGACGCCGCTGCACCAGCCCTTCGGGGTCAACGTGAGCGCGGCCACCGGCAAGGTGAGCGGGATCGGGCTCGCCGGGCCGTTTACCAAGCCCGGCGCGTGGGTCCTGTCGGACACCATCGTCACGTCGTCGGGCGCGAAGCTGCCGAATGTCACCATCACCTCCTCGGGCGCGGAGCTCACGGTGCTACCCAAGGCGTGCACGTTCAGGACCGGTGCCGCCGTCGGCCCGGCCGGGCTTCATAATTGCAGCGGCGTGCTGGCTGCCATGCACCTGCGCGAGTCCGTCACCTGGCAGCCTGCCAGCCGGTTCTGGCCCCTGCAGTGCATCGAAACCGGCATCTACCTGGTACTGGCCGCCGGGCTCGGCTGGGTTTGCGTGGCGCAGCTTCGCCGCAGGCGGACGCCATGATCTGGCTGACCTGGCGCCAGTTCCGCCCCCAGGCCATCGCCGCGGCCATCGCGCTGGCCGGGATGGCGATCCTGCTGGCCGCCACCAGGCCGGGCCTCGCCGCCAGCTACGCCGCCGCCGGCCTGCCGGCCTGTCACGCCCACTGCGCCGCGATCGCGAGCCTCTTCATCGACGGTGTCGGCAGCCTCGACCACATCCTCTACTTCGGCAGCATCGCGCTCATGTACCTGGCGCCCGCGCTGATGGGCCTGTTCTGGGGCGCGCCGCTGATTGCCCGCGAGGTCGAGACCGGCACGCACCGGATCGCCTGGAACCAGAGCGTCACGCGCACTCGCTGGACCTTCGTCAAGGTTGGCCTGGTCGGCCTCGCCGCGGTCGCGACGGCTGGCCTGCTCAGCCTGATGGTGACCTGGTGGGCCAGCCCGATCGACCACGCGGCGTCGCTCGCCGGCGGATCTGTGCAAGTCGCCGCCGGCGGAGGGGCCGGGGTGCACTCCTCCTGGTACGTGCTGGCCCGGCTTGAGCCGGTCGTCTTCGCCGCGCGCGGAGTGGCCCCGCTTGGCTATGCGGCGTTCGCCTTCGCGCTCGGCGTGACCGCGGGCGTGCTGCTCCGCCGCACGCTGCCCGCGATGGCCGTGACGCTGGTCGCCTTCGCCGCGATCCAGGTCCTGGTGCCGAACCTCCTCCGGCCCCATCTGCTTCCGCCCGCCCACGTCACGGTGCCGCTGAACGTGCGGACCGCGAGCTTCCACCCCACCCAGACCGTGGGCAGCCCGGTCGGCGAGATCCAGGTCACCCAGAACTTCACCAGGGCGGGCGCCTGGGTTCTGTCGAACGTCATCGTCACCCCGTCGGGTGCGGAGCTCACGGCGCCGCCCAAGGCATGCACGTTCACGCCCGGTGCCGGCGGACCTGGCCTCGCCGGGCTTCTCGGCTGCAAGAGCGCGCTGGCCGCCATGCACCTGCGCCAGTCCGTCAGCTACCAGCCCGCCAGCCGGTTCTGGCCGCTGCAGTGCATCGAAACCGGCATCTACCTGGTGCTGGCCGCCGCGCTGGGCTGCGTCTGTGCGTGGCAGGTCCGCCGCAGGCGGATGCCGTGATCTGACCTAGTGATCGGCTCGGTAGCGGCCCGGCGTGGTGCCGATCGTGCCGGCGAAGGCGGCGATGAAGCCGCTGGGGTTCGCCCATCCGCAGGCGTGGGCGACGTGGGTCGTGTCGTGACCGTCGGCGAGAAGGACGAGTGCGTGATAGATGCGCAGTTGCGTGCGCCATTGATAGAAGGTCATGCCGAGCTCGCTGTGGAACAGCCGGCTGAGCGTGCGGGCGCTGGCCCCGATCGCCTGCCCGAGCCCGGCCAGTGAGGTGTTGTCTGCGGGCTGCTCGTACAGCATCCGCGCTACCGCCTGCAGCCGGTCATCGTGTGGCTCCGGCAGCTGCAGCGGCTGCTCGTGGGCTTCGTGGAGTTCGTCGACGAGGACCCGGCGCAGGCGGGCGCGCGCGGCGCGGTCCCAGGCGCCCGCGGCCCGGTCGTAGTTGCGCGGGCCGGTGAGGGTGAGCAGGATCTCGCGGGCCAGGCCGGAGACCATGAACACGGCCGGATGGCCCGGTGCGAGCCGGGCCAGGGAGCCCGGCAGGAAGAGGATCCGCATATCGGTGTTGCTGTGAGCGCGGTGGTAGTGGGTGAACCCGGCGGGGGTCCATGCGACCCGGTTGGCGGGAACGATCGACGTGCCGCGTTCGGTGTGCACGGACAGGACGCCACGGGCCGCGTACACCAGGTGCCCGCGTGGATGGGAATCCACGGGGCTCGTTCCCCCCGCCGGCCATAGGTGCATCCCTCCGGACGGCCACAGCTGCGACGTCGGGCCGGATTGGGGAAGCTGGCGGCCAACGGGCATAACTTGGCAGTTTAACGGTGGCCAGCCAGCCGCCTTCCGGCGAGAGTGGACGCATGCGCGATGATCTTCGCTTTCGAGGCGGTGTGAGATGAGTACGACAATGCGGGCGGCGGTCTGTGTCAGGGCCGGTGGCCCCGAGGTACTGGAGATCCGTGAGCTCCCGGTGCCAGCGGTCCGGGAGGGCTGGAGCCTGGTGCAGGTGAAGGGCGCGGGCCTGAACCGGTCGGAGCTGAGGACCCGGCAGGGGCATTCACCGAACGTGACGTTCCCTCGCGTGCTCGGGATCGAATGTGTGGGGATCGTGGCGGCCTCGACCGATCCCGTGCTGCCGGACGGGACGACCGTCGCGGCGGTGATGGGCGAGATGGGCCGGGAGTTCGACGGCGGCTATGCAGAGTTTGCCCTGCTGCCGAACTCGCTGCTGATGCCGGTCACCACCACGCTGCCCTGGGGGGTTCTGGCGGCGCTACCTGAGACGTACCTGACCGCGCAGGGCTCGCTGGACGCACTGGGGGTCGAGCCGGGCGGCGGGGGGCGGTTGCTGATCCGTGGCGGCACCTCGTCGGTGGGGATGGCGGCCGCGTCGATCGCGTCCGGCTACGGTGTCGAGACCGCGGCCACGACCCGGCGGCAAGACAAGATCGCCGTGCTTGCTGCGGCTGGCGCCGACCACTCACTCGTGGACGACGGCGGGTCGCTGGCGGCGAGCGTGCACGCGGTCTGGCCCGGGGGCCCGGACTATGTTCTGGAACTCGTCGGGGCGGGCACGGCGGTGCACTCGCTGCACCTGGTCCGCCGCGGCGGAACGGTGTGCATGGCGGGGTCGCTCAGCGGGTGGGCGCTCCCGGACTTCGAGCCGGTAGCGATGATCCCGTCCGGAACCAAGCTCACGGCTTTCCACAGCGACAACCTCAGGGGCAGCGCGGGCACGACCGTGCTGCAGCGCATCGTGAACGAGGTCGAGGCCGGCGTCTACCGGCCCAACGTGGACCGTGTCTTCGGCCTGGACGACATCGTGGCGGCCCACCGGTACATGGAGGACAACGAAGCCACCGGCAAGCTTGTCGTGGTGCCCTAGCTGGCCGGGCCGGGAACGCCGTCAGCGGCGTGTGCTTCGGCGTACTGCTTGACCGCGGCCATCGTCCGCAGGTTCTCCTGGTCGAACCTGGAGGTGATCGCGGACCTGAGCGGGCGGAAGACAACCGGCATGCTTACGTCAAGGACCAGCCACCGGCTTACCACGGTGCGCTGGTGTTCCTGGCCTTCCTGCTCGATCGAGTAGTGGATGTGCACGTCCACGGTGGCCAGCAACTGCCGGACCCGGATCGTGTGGTGGAAGTCGATCGACCCCGGGCGCTGGAAGCCGGTGACCGAGCCCCACCAGTCCTTGCCGGGCTCGCCCGGCTTGCCGTCGTGGTAGCGGCTTCCGGTCCGGACCGGATATGGCTCGACGTCGGTGGTGCGGGCAAACTGGCCCGAGGCGGGCAGCCACCGGCCATAGTTCGGCAGGTCCGACAGCAGGTCGAACAACAGCCCGGAGCTTGCCGCAATCTGCGATGAGTAGAACCGGTGCCATTGCGAATGCGACATCTCAGTAGAGTAAGCGACCCGCCGGACGATCATCGATGCCGCGCTGCTCGCAATCTCGCCAGGTCACTGTGAGACATACTCGACTGGGGGAAGGAGGCCACCGTGGCGAAACCCTCAGTAATGCCACCGGGGTCTGATGACGAGCTGCTGGCCCGGCAGTCCGACCTGCAAGCCGAGGCGCGAGGGGTTCTTGCCGAGTTAGGTCTCGCCGCGCTGGTCGGCGACCTCGGCCCCCTGCTGCTGGCGGGAAGCTTTGTGTCCGGGCTGATGTGCTGGCGCGAGATCGACGTGATGGTCCTGGTCGGCGGCGACTTCTCACCCCAAGATGTGCTGCGGCTGCTGCAGCGGATCGTGGACACGCTGGCGGTCACGTCGTTCGAGTATCACGACGAGCGTGGCCCTCGCTCCCCGACCGGCCAGGTCCGCGACGAGCGCTACCACATCCCCTTCACCGTGAGCCGAGCCGACCAGCCCTGGCGGATCGACCTGACGTTGTGGCTGCACGACCCGCACCTCAACGTCACGCGCTGGCACGAGGAGTTGCGCGAGCGCATCACCGCAGGGCAGCGCGGCGCGGTGCTGCACATCAAGGACGTCTGGCACCGGCGACCGGACTACCCCGATCGGGTGTCCGCTCTGGACATCTACACCGCAGTACTCAACGACGGTGTACGCACCCCGGACCAGTTCGGTGCTTGGCTTGCCAGCCGCTGACCGAGCCGACATCGCCTGGCCCACCGGTGTCCTACGGGACCTTCCAGTGCAGGCCGGCGAGCTTGAGGAGCTGCGGAATGAATGAGTCGGTGATCTGGAGCGCCGGTTGCTGCTTGCCACCGACGCTGAGCTGCACGGTGCCGCAGGCAGCCGGGCCCTGTGCAACCGCGACCGGCGGGCCGTCGGCCCTGGCGAGGAACGTCAGCCGGATCCCGCCTAGGGACGCCGGGCAGGGGGCATCCGGTCCGATCGTGGACAGCTGCAGGTTATCGACGAGCGCCGCGAGCCGCCGGACAACCGCTGGGTCCGCGATCGTGGCCGGCGCGGCGGGCCTAGCGTACGGGCCCACGCTCGGCAGCTGGGTGATCGTGACCACGCGGGCGGACGGCGGCACCCGTTCCGAGGCCGGCCGGGACGGCTGCCAGCTCACCTGGGCGTCCACCCGGATCGCGGTCTGCCCGTCGCCGGCTCCGGTCACCTCGACCACCAGGTCCCGGGCGTTCAGCACCCCGGGAACCGGGGATAGCGAGAACATCCGGTCCCACGACGGCGGCCCGAAATCCTCGTCTTCCGGCGTGAACGCGCGCGGCAGGCGCGCCTGCTCCCAGGCGAGCACCGCCTGCGGCCGCCCGGGGGCCCGCCAGAAGGAGACATCGTCCACCAGCGTGGCTGAAACGAGCGTAGTGATCGGGAACTTGAGTGCATCCGGTGCCTGCCGCAACCGCCGCGCGCCCGGGGGCACGACAAACGCCTTCAGAATGGCAGCCGCGTCGGCGACCGCACGCTCCCGCGGCGTGGCGGACCGAGCCATCCGCGCCGCCGCCGTTACTGGTCCCCTCGTCATGTGCGTAGCGGCGCAGCCCGCCACGGTCATGCCCGCGCAGGCCGCCACGAGGAACGTCGTGCCCAGGGCGGACCACATATGCGGTCGCATACCTCTCGGACGCCCACCGGGGCACCGCGGTTCCGTCCTTCGTGCTAAGGGCTCGCGATCTCCCGGCGCATCGCTTCCCATGCCTCGCGTGCCTCGTCAACCGTGCCTTCGTCCTCGATGGTGGAGATGTCACCGGGGTCGCGGTTCAGCGTCACCGCCCGGAGCACCCGCCGCATGATCTTGCCGCTGCGGGTTTTCGGCAGGCTGCTCACGAAGTTGATTTCGCCGATCACCGCGACCGGTCCGAGCCGGTGGCGCACCGTGTCGAGCAGTTCCCGCCGAAGGTCCTGGGATGGCTGGTGACCCTGCTTGAGCGCGATGAACGCCGAGATCACCTCCATCCGCACCGGGTCGGGCCGGCCGGTCACGCCGGCCTCGGCGACCGCCGGGTGATGCAAGAATGCGGTCTCCACCTCGATGGTCCCCACCCGGTGACCTGCGATCTTGATGATCTCATCGGCCCGGCCGCTGAACCACAGGTAGCCGTCCTCGTCGAACTCGGCGGCATCGCCGCTGAAATACACCTGGTGGCCGGGGATCCGCTGCCAGTAGTCGCTGGCGTACCGGTCGATCTCACCCCACAGGGTGGCGGTCAGGCCGGGGAACGGCCTGCGGATCACCATGATGCCCTTCTCCCCGGTTCCGCACGGCCTGCCGTCGGGCGTGACGACCGCTGCCTCGATCCCGGGCAGCGGCACGCCGCTGCTGCCTGGCTTGATGGGCAGCATGCCCAGGCCGAAGGGGTTGCCGATGATGGGCCCGCCGGTCTCGGTCTGCCACATGTGGTCGATGACCGGAACGCGGTCGGCGAGCACTTCCTGTTGCAGCCACTGCCAGGCCGGCGGGTTGAGCACCTCCCCGGCGCAAACCACCCGGGTCAGTGAGCTGAGGTCATGCTCGCGGGCAGGGTCGCTGCCGTACTTCATCAGCAGCCGGACAGCGGTAGGTGATGTGAAGATCCCGGTGACCTTGTTGTCGTCGGTGATCCGGTAGAAGGTCTGCGGCCCAGGGTGATCGAGCGCGCCCTCGTAGGCGATGGTGGTGGCCCCGGCGAGCAACGGTGCGTAGACGATATAACTGTGGCCGACCACCCATCCGATATCCGAGGTCGACCACCAGACATCATCCTCGCCCAGGCCGAACACCCAGTCGCCGGTGGCGTGGATGTAGACCTGGTAGCCGCCGTGCGTGTGCACCGCCAGCTTGGGTGTGGCCGTGGTGCCGGAGGTGGCCAGGATGAAGGCCGGCTCGTTCGACTCCAGCCACACGGCCTCGCCGCCGTGCCCCTTGGCGCCGGCCAGGAACTCCTCCCAGGAGATGTCACGGCCGCGCGGCTTCGGCGGCTCTGTGCCGCCACGGCGCAGCACGACCACGTGCTGGACGGTCCCGGCCGCGCCAACGGCCTCGTCCACGATCGCCTTCAGCGGAACATCGTTGCCCTTGCGGTAGGTGATGTCGGCGCAGAAGACGGCTTTGGCCCCCGACAGCCGCAGCCGCTCCCCGAGGGCTCCGGCGCCGAAACCGGCGAAGACAACCAGGTGGATGGCGCCGATGCGCGCGCAGGCGAGCATCACGATGACCGACTCCGCGCAGGTCGGCATGTAGATCCCGACCCGGTCGCCGGCGCCGATACCCAGCCCCCGCAGCGCGGCCGCTGCCGTATCCACCTGTTCCTGCAGCTGCGCGTAGGTCAGCACCCGGCGGCCGCCCCGCTCGTTCTCGCACACCAGCGCGGGCACGCCGCCACGGCCCCGCTCGACGTGGCGATCGACCGCGTTCCAGGCAAGGTTGGTTAGCCCCCCCGCATACCAGCGGAAGTAGCGGCCGCGCTCATCCGGCCGGCCGGGATCCCAGTCGAAAACCGCATCCCACCTCCTGCGCCAGGGCAGCATCTCTCCGGCCTTGCCCCAAAACGCCTCCGGGTCAGCGGACGCCTCGCGCCGCATGATGCCGACCTTCGAATTGATGATCTCCACCGGACTCACCGCCCTGCCCCAGACGGCCCGTCAACACACCGCGCCCGACCGTGCCGGGAGCCCGGGCCGCCCCAGCCCATCACCGGGGACCGCCTCCGATGACCACCGTTGTGCACCATCTGTGGCCCGCTGTCAACCACCGCACCCGGGTCGGCGGTGAGATGTGGGTCAGGAGGCGGCATCGTCTGGGGCGATGACGACCTGTCCCGATACGGCCGGCTCGTGCTTGAGTTCGGCAAGCGGCTGTCGGCGATGAGCAATGAGTGGGCCAGGTGGGCCGCGAGCCAGATCCCCGCGTAACCGCGCCGGCCATCGGGTTAACGTCCGGGCAGCAGCACGCTCAGGCAGGTGACGCAGCCCTCGAGTTTCTCGAACTCGCTGATGTCCACCACGACCGGCGCGAACCCTATGTCGTGCAGGAACTCGGCGGTGCGCGGAGCGGACGCGGCGATCAGCACCCGGTCGCCGCCGAGCGGGACGACATGGCAGCCGGCTTCTTCGTCTACCGGGCGGACCGCCGGGAACAGCCCGGCCGGCACAAGCCGCGGCAGCAGCAAGAACGTGCCGTCGGGCAGCGCGGTCACCGCGGACTTGAGATGCAGCACGTTCTGCAGCGGGACCGCGATCACTGTGCGGCCCAGCGGAGCCAGCAGGGCGCGCAGCTGGCGGATGCCCGCGCCGTTGGTCCGCCCGCCGCGTCCCACGTACACGGTGTGGCCGGCCTGCAGCACGTCGCCGCCATCGAGAGTGCCCGGCTCCTGAATCTGGGCGGTGCGCAGCCCCAGCGAGCGGGCAACCGAGTCGACGCCCGCCACCTCGGCCCGGCGGGCCGGTGCGCCCGGGCGGGCCAGCACAGCGAGGTCCTCGCAGACCACCACCGCGTCCTCGATGAAGACCGAGTCCGGGCAGTCCTCAGCGGCCGGCACCTGCTGGATGCCCCAGCCACTGACCTCCAGCGCACTGGCGTACGCCGCGTGCTGGACCCGGGCCAGCGCCACATCCACGGGGGCCCGCCTGATGTGCGTGACAATGCCCTCGGCCAGCCTGCTGCTGGGAGGGCGGACCAAGACCGTGCCGTTCAACAATCGTCCCCTTACCTGACCAGGCGGACGCGCGGCAACCAGCCACCCGGCATCCGGATGCCGGGTCTCATTCTCTCACCGGGAGCCCATTCACTGAGTGGATCGAAGCGATCTTGGTGAGCGAGCCTTTCCATGATCGTGGTTGATTAATACCGCTATAAGGTATTCAGCCACCAAGATAATGGAATGCGGCTGAGCGGCGTCCGCATACCAGGCGTCAGTACGCTTTTGGAGGTGGAATATGAGCAGGCAGAGGAGGAACAGCCCACCCGCAATGGTGATCGTACGTCAGCTGCCGGTGCGATTATGGTCTCCGGCGGCGAGGAGGCCTTTTCGCCGCGTCGGCGGCACCTGTACGATCAAGCATCGAGGATTACCTTGCATATCCGAGCCCTGGCGGGTTCTCCGTCGGCGAGGTGTGGGAGAGCCGGGGGCAATTCGAGAAGTGGTTCAACGAGAACGTCAAGCCCAACGTGCCCGGTGTCCAGCAAGAGGTGATCGAGTTGCACGCGGTCATACAGCCATAGGACGAGTCTGGGCGCGCATGCCGCGGCGCTCGCAGCTTGAGAGTTCCGGCCGTCAGGACCGGCTGTCGTGCGGGTGGCGCGGTTTCCGGGTCGTGACAATCCTGCGTTTGCGCAAAGACTCGAGCCATTCCTGCCCGCTGAGCAGTCGCGTGGTCTTGCCCGACCTGACCTCACCCGCCGCGGCAACGGCGATCGCGACGCTGGCAGCGGTCATATCATCAGGTGCCTCATACACGATCATCACGTCGTACTCGCCGAACGGAAAACCTGCCACCACGATCGTGGCTCCCAGGTCGGCCAGGGCCGGCCGGATCACTTCCACCGGATCTTGCGGCTCCTTAAGCTGATCCGCCATCGACCTGGCGGTATATGAGGCCTGGTACATGTAGAGCGGCATCGAGATTCCCCTCGGGCCGGAACAGCCGAACAGATCACCAGCCAGTCCCCGTGACTCGCGGCGGCTCCTGCCGACGGATACACGGCAACGGACTGAAGACCACTGCGGTCCAAAGATCGTAGACCGGCCCAGTCGGCCACACCAGCCTCCGCGTCGCCGGCCAGCCCTTTTGCTCAGACATGCCAGGATCCTCGACCGGGCTAGGCCGTTGGCAGGCGGTTATCAGGGCGCCGCGTCGTGGCGCGCTGCCGTGGCGTCGAGGTCCGCTTCGAGCACCGCCAGATCGCGTACCGCGTAGCGGCGGTGTTCGCACTCCTCTCTCATGACAGTGCCCAGGCACCGGCTGACCGAGCGTGTTTCCTCCGGGTGACCGGGCCCGGGCAGCCCCGGGCACACCCGTTCCAGGCCGGGGTCGGTGAGCCCGTCGACAATGCCGCGCACCAGCGCCATCCGGTTGTCGCGTACCTGCATCACCTCGGCCAGCGACGGGCGCGCGTCAAGGTCGATGCCGAGCGCTGCGGCGTCCGCGGGCGGATAGCCGGTGTTGGGCAGGCCGAGCGGATGGTAGGCCATCGGCTCGTTGAGGATCGTGCGGCCTGCCCACTTGTCGGTCGCGAACACGAGATGACGCAGCGTCTCGGTGAAGGACCACTCGTCGTTGACCCGCAGGCCGAGAGCAGGTTCGGGCAGCCGCCGGGCGCGGGCGACGGTGCCGGACCACAGCTGCTCGATCGTGTCCCACATCGCGCGGTAGTCATCGGCCGTCCGCATTGCCCGCAGCTGCACGCGTTCGGGGTGCCGCCGGTCGAGCTCGCCGTCCACGAATGCCGTGACGTCGACGTCGTTGACCACGAAGTTGCCGACCAGCCCGGACACGCTGACGTCGACGAGCCATGAGTCAGTGATCTTGACCTGGCGCAGGTCACAGTCCCGGAAGCTCGCGCCGCTGAAGTCCGCGCCGGTGAAGCTGGCCCCGCGAAACACGCCCAGCCGGTCGTCTTCAGCCGTCACCGCGCCATTGTCTCCGAGCAGCCGCACGCCCGGCAATCGCCGCTGCCCCCATCCATGGGACGGTGGACAGATACCGGAACCTGTCCACCCCCTGCGACCGGGCTGGCCGGCCAACCCGACATCCGCGTCAGTGCCCGGAGTCGGCGGTCAGGCGGTGCCGAGGTCGTCGGGGTGGCCGGCAGCGATCCGGGACCACTGCGAGATTGGCCGCCCGTTCAAGCGGAACGCGTCCCCGGGCTTGCCCGAGTCGAATCGCTGCGGCCACCCGCCGGGCGAGTCCTCCCAGGTCTCCTGGCGGCCGTAGACGGTCATGTCGAGCATGCCGTAGGAGCCGCCCATCGGCTCGCATCCGCGCCCGGTCGTCCAGTAGGTCTCGAAGACCCGGTCGCCCTCGCGCAGGTAGCAGCACTTCATCCCGAAGTGCCGCCCGGCGACGAGCCGGTCGACGGATTCCGTGGGCACCGAGTACCACGGCATCTCCCAGCCCATGAACTCCCGGTACCGGTTGCTCTCCTCGAACGGACCCCCGCAGAAGACGGCGTAGGTGACGCCGCGCGAGTGCAGGTAGCCGAGCTCGAGCACGTGCCCGCTGTTGAACGTGCAGCCCTCGCACTGGTCCGCGGCGGGACGGCCGGTGTGCCACATGTGGTACGACGCGAACAATTGCGGACGGCCCTCGAACGCGTCGAGCAGGGTAACCTCTCCGCTCGACCCGATGAGCTTGGCCGAGGCGTCGACCTCGACCATCGGCAGCCGTCGGCGGGCGGCTGCGATCGCGTCGCCCTCGCGAGTGTGGGCCTTTTCGCGGGTGCGGAGCTCAGCGACCTGCTCCAGCCAGGCAGCCCGGTCGACGATCGGGGGTGTGGCGGGCGTGGCCGGCTCCTCGGTGTGCTGCATCTCGGATCGTCTCCTGTGGTCCGGGGCCCCCTGGTGGGCTGCCTCTCACCACTGCTACGAACACCGCTGGCCCGATCCGACACGGTCTAGCGGATTTCTGGCCGCGAGGAGGTCCCGTCCATTGCGGACGATCAAGGGAGAGAAGGAAACAACACTCCTCCCACTTTTAACTTATAGCAGGACCCGGGGCTTGCGGCAAGACCCGGGTCCTGCCGCATAATCGCAGGCCGGGGCCAGAACCTACGGAAATGGAAACCGCGAAATGCGTCTGTTGTTGCCGGTAACCGGGTCACCCGGGGACGTCGAACCGCTGGTGGAACTCGCGGCGCGCTCGGGGGCACCCGCGGCGCGCGGAGCGAAGGAGCTGATCGCGTGAACTCCCTGACTACGAGCGCGTTTGACCTCCCCGACCGCCTCGCCGCCAAGGCCGACCCGGCGCTGATCGCCGGCGACGAGCGGCATTTCGCGGCGATCGCGGAGAGCCTCGAGCAGTCGATCGCCGAGCTGTCCGATCGCCTCGAAGCCGAGCGCAAGGCGCCCGGTGGCATCGGCCCCGAGGCACTGGAACGGGACCTGGAGATCCACCGGCTGAGCGCGCGCCTGCGCCTGCTGCGCCGCTTCGGCCTGGACCTGTGCCTCGGGCGCATTGTCGCCGCAGACGATCAAGAGCCGGTGTACATCGGACGGCTCGGCCTGACCGACGCCGCGGGTCGTCGGCTGCTGGTGGACTGGCGGTCCCCTGCGGCCGAGCCGTTCTTCGGTGCGACCCACGCCAACCCGATGGGTCTGGCCAGCCGCCGCAGGTATCGCTGGACCCGCGGCCGGATCACCGACTACTGGGACGAGGTGTTCACGCCGGACGGACTCGAAGGGCACGCCGCGCTCGACGACCAGTCCGCGTTCATCGCCAGCCTGGGCGGCAGCCGGTCGCCCCGGATGCGGGACGTGCTCGGCACCATCCAGGCCGACCAGGACGCCATCATCCGCGCCGGATCCCGCGGGGCTCTCGTCGTCGACGGCGGTCCGGGCACCGGGAAAACCGTCGTCGCGCTGCACCGCACCGCGTACCTCCTGTACTCCGACCCTCGCCTGGATCACCGCCGGGGCGGCGTGCTGTTCGTCGGCCCGCACCATCCCTACCTGGCCTACGTCGCCGACGTGCTGCCCAGTCTCGGCGAGGAGGGTGTGCAGACCTGTACCCTGCGCGACCTCGTCCCCGAGGGAGCCGCGGCAGCGACCGAGAGCGACCCGGACGTGGCCCGCCTGAAGGCCTCCGCGGACCTGGTGAAGGCGATCGAGCCGGCCGTCAGGTTCTACGAGAAGCCGCCCGCCACCGGGATGACGGTCGAGACCCACTGGTCCGACATCTGGCTGAGCCCCGACGATTGGGCCGAGGCGTTCCAGGCGCCGGATCCCGGCAGCGCGCACAACGAGGCGCGCGACCAGATCTGGGAGGAGCTGCTCGCGATCCTGATGGACTCCCGCGACGACGAGGTGCCGGCTGAGCAGTTCCGCACGTCGCTGCTGCGGAACACCGAGCTGCGCGCCGCGCTCAACAGGGCGTGGCCGCTGATCGAACCGGCCGATCTCGTCGGAGACCTGTGGTCGGTGCCTGCCTACCTGCGGCTGTGCGCTCCATGGCTCAGTCCCGGTGAGGTCCGGAAGCTGCAGCGCGCGGATGCCCAGGCCTGGACGGTGTCCGATCTGCCGCTGCTGGACGCGGCGCGGCAGCGGCTCGGCGACCCCGAGGCGTCACGGCGCAAGCGCCGGCGCGACGCCGCTGTGGCCGCCGAACGCGAGCAGATGGACAAGGTCATCGACAACCTGAGCCAGGTCGCCGACGACGAGTACGGCGTCGGCCTGGTGACGATGCTGCGCGGCGAGGACTTCCAGGACGCCCTGGTCGACGACGCCGCGCTGCCCGGCATCGACCCGGACCGGCTCGCTGGCCCGTTCGGCCACATCGTCGTCGACGAGGCCCAGGAACTGACCGACGCAGAATGGCAGATGCTGCTGCTGCGGTGCCCGTCCCGTAGCTTCACGATCGTCGGGGACCGTGCCCAGGCCCGGCACGGGTTCACCGAATCGTGGCGGGAACGGCTGAAGCGGATCGGGCTCGATGAGATCAACCTGACTTCGCTGAACATCAACTACCGGACCCCGCAGGAGGTCATGGCGGAGGCCGAGCCGGTCATCCGGGCCGTGCTCCCCGACGCCAACGTGCCGATCTCCATCCGCAGCACCGGCATCCCCGTTGTGCACGGACCCGCGTCCGATCTGGGCTCGATCCTCGACGCCTGGCTCGCCGGGCACGCCGAGGGGATCGCCTGCGCGATCGGCGATCCCGCGCTGCGGACGACGTCCCGCGTCCAGTCGCTGACCCCGGAGCTGTCGAAGGGGCTGGAGTTCGACCTGGTCGTGCTCATCGACCCGGACGCGTTTGGCGAGGGCATCGAGGGAGCGGTCGACCGCTACGTCGCGATGACCCGGGCCACCCGGCAACTCGTGATCCTCACGAGTTCCTGACGTCCGCTGCCCCGGATGCACGCACGCTGGCGAGGGTCAGCTCGAGATGGCGGCGCCAGTCGGAGTACCCGGCCGACTTGAAGTACATCGTCGAGATGACCCCGCGAGTGAGCAGCCGGAAGTCCGCGAAGGTCAGGTCGGCGCGCACCGCTCGGGCGGCGACAGCGCGCCCGATGATGCGGGACACCACCTCGGCGAACTCGTTCTTCTCCTGGGTGAGGCCTTCCCACTCGACGTCGTCCCCGGAGCCCATCAGCGCGAGCTGGAAGCTGGCGTCTCCCTCGGCGGCCTCGAGGTAGCTGCGCAGGAGTGCCCTGAACGAGTCGCCGGGGTCGGTGATCTGCTCGGCGGCTCGGGCCAGGTCCGCCATTCCACGGAAGCGCTCGCGGACCATCGCGGTGAGCAGCGCCTGCTTGCTGGGGAAGTGGCGATAGAGGGTCCCCATGCCGAGTCCGCAGCGCGCAGCGATCTCTTCCATCTGGGCCTCGTGGCCCCGGCTGGCGAACAGCTCCAGGGCGGACGCCATGATCTTCTCGCGGTTGCGGCGAGCGTCGGCGCGCAGCGGCCGGTCGTTCTCGGGCATCGTCGGCGGCGCTCCCGGAGGATCTTGACAACCGGAATCGTGATTCCGTATTGTCGAGTAATCGGAACCGGAATAACGCTTCCGATTGTACGCCCACGGGAGGCGCGGATGAAGACGATCGCGATTTTCGGCGCCGGCCCTGCCCTCGGCCTGGCGGTGGCCCGGCGGTTCGGGCGGGAAGGGTTCCGTGCCGCGCTGGTGGCACGAGACCGGGGCCGCCTGGATGCGATGGTGGGTGAGCTCGCTGGCGGGGGAGTGCAGGCGGCCGCGTTCCAGGCTGATCTCACCGATCGCGCGGCGGCGCTCGGCGCGGTAGCGGCGATCCAGACCCGCTTCGGGCCGGTCGACGTGCTGGAGTACAGCCCCACGCCCGGCGAGAACCTGCTCAAGAGCCCGTCCCAGCTCGACGTCGCGGCGGTGGCACCGCTCCTGGACAAGTACGTCCTGACCCCGGTCGCGCTGGTGCGGCGGGTGCTGCCGGGAATGCTGGAGCGGGGCGCCGGCGGACTGCTGTTCGCGATGGGGGCGTCGGCCAAGTACCCGATGCCCCGTCTGGCCGGCGGCATGGCGCTGTCGAGCCTGCGCAATTACGTCCACACGCTGCACGCCGAGCTGGAGCCGGAGAACATCTACGCCGGGACATTGCTGATCGGGGCCGTGATCGAGGGCAGCGCGGCTCATCGCAACGCGTCCGCCTGGGGTAACGGCCAGCTCGCGGTCGTCAGCGCCGATGACCTGGCCGAGCGCTGCTGGGACATGTACCGGAAGCGGGACAGGGCCGAGGAGCAGGTGACGCCGGGCCTGGCCACCTCCCCGGATTCGT
Organism: Streptosporangiaceae bacterium; assembly: GCA_030041195.1. The sequence continues at coordinate 16,502 of JASHOI010000280.1, forward strand.
GAGCCGGGCGCGGCCTGACATTCCGTGGGGCTGTGTCGTCGTACGGGTGAGAGTTCGCAGGAACAACGACCGGCCCAGGAGGCTTGCCATGACCACCCAGATTCCCGCGCCATCGTTCGCCGACGCCGCGCCCGCCGACCGCCTGGAACGCGCCGCCACGGCGCTGGCCGCGAACGGTTTCGCCGTCGAGATCCTCGACGACGCCGCGGCCGCGCGTGCCCGCGTCAGCGACCTGATACCGGAGGGCGCCAGCGTGTTCACCGGGGCCAGCGAGACCCTGCGCCTGTCGGGCATCGATGAGGACATCAACGCCAGCGGGCGCTACCAGGCCATCAAGCCACGCCTGTGGGCGATGGACCGCGTCGCCGAGGCCGATGAGATCCGGCGGCTGCTCGCCAGCCCCGACGTCGCGGTGGCCAGCGTTGCCGCGGTCACCGAGACCGGCTCCCTGGTGGCCGCCTCGGCCACCGGAAGCCAGCTGCCGGCCTACGCCGGCGGTGCCGCCCACCGGATCTGGGTCGTGGGGGCGCAGAAGGTGGTGCCCGACCTGGCCACCGCGCTGCGCCGGGTCGAGGACCACTGCCTGCCGCTGGAAAGCGCCCGGGCGCAGGCGGTGTACGGCAAGCCCAGCGCGGTCAGCCGGCTTCTCGTCCTCAACGCCGAACCCGAGCCCGGGCACGGCACCGTGCTGCTGCTGCGCGAGGCCATCGGATTCTAGGCCCTTGCCGACCATGTTACGC
>JASHOI010000281.1 GCA_030041195.1 Streptosporangiaceae bacterium
GGCCACCCACGCACCCGCCGCCGCGCCGCGGCCCCCAGCCACCCACGCGCCCGGCTCAGCGCCCGCCTCCAGAGTCACAATCGCACCTTGAGCACCTGCAGACCCTTCCGTCGAGCCGGCCCAGCCCGAACAGACCCCCATCAATGGGGTGATGGGTCCCTCGCTGTTGCTGTAGGAACAGCGTGGGCCCCACGACATCATTCGGAGGGGCGCGGGACCTGCTGGTTAGTTGGTGATCCGGTACACGTCGTAGACGCCGTCGACGGACCGGACCGCGCGAAGCACGTGGCCGAGGTGCTTGGGGTCGCCCATCTCAAACGTGAACCTGCTGACCGCGACCCGGTCCCTGGTCGTGGTCACCGACGCGGACAGGATGTTCACGTGCTGGTCGGAGATCGCCCTGGTGACGTCGGAGAGCAGGCCGGTACGGTCCAGGGCCTCGGTCTGGATGGCCACCAGGAACAGCGAGCCCTCGCGTGGCTGCCAGTGCACGTTCACCAGCCGCTCCGGCTGGGACTCGAGCAGGTGGTGCAAGTTGATGCAGTCCTCGCGATGCACGGACACGCCGTTGCCGCGGGTGACGAAGCCGGTGATGGAGTCGCCGGGCACCGGGGTGCAGCACTTGGACAGGCGCGCCCACACGTCGGCGGCACCCTCGACGACCACGCCGGAGTCGCCAGCGGGGGGCGGCTTCGGTGCCCGGGTGAGCAGCGTCGTCTCGGCGAGGTCCTCCTGCGCTCCCGCGATGCCGCCGGCCGACTTGACCAGCTTTGTCACCACCGACTGGGCGCTGACGTGGCCCTCGCCGACCGCCGCGTACAGCGCCGACAGGTCCGCGTAGCGCAGGTCGTGCGCCACGGACAGCAGCGCGTCGGCCGTGGCCAGCCGCTGCAGCGGCAGGTTCTGCTTGCGCATCGCCCGCGCGATCGCGGCCTTCCCGGTCTCGGTCGCCGCTTCCCTGCGCTCCTTGGAGAACCAGTGCCTGATCTTGTTCCGGGCGCGGGCGCTCTTGACGAACTGGAGCCAGTCCCGGCTTGGCGCTGCGTCCTGGGCCTTGGAGGTGAAGATCTCCACGGTGTCGCCGTTGTTCAGCTGGCTCTCCAGCGCGACCAGGCGTCCGTTGACCCGCGCGCCGATCGTGCGGTGGCCAACCTCGGTGTGGATCGCGTACGCGAAGTCCACCGGCGTGGCACCCTGCGGCAGCGCGATCACCTCGCCGCGCGGCGTGAACACGTACACCTCGGCGGCGCCGAGGTCGAACCGCAGCGACTCGAGGAACTCGGCCGGGTCGGCGGTCTCCCGCTGCCAGTCGACGAGCTGCCGCAGCCACGCCAGGTCCGCGGTGCCGCGGCCGCCGCCCGCGTTCGTCTCTTCCTTGTACTTCCAGTGCGCGGCCACGCCGTACTCGGCCCGCCGGTGCATCCCCCAGGTCCTGATCTGCAGCTCGACGGGCTTGCCCTCGGGTCCGATGACCGTGGTGTGCAGCGACTGGTAGAGGTTAAACTTCGGCATCGCGATGTAGTCCTTGAACCGGCCGGGCACCGGGTTCCACCGGGCGTGCACCGTGCCGAGGACCGCGTAGCAGTCGCGCACCGAGTCGACGAGCACGCGGATGCCCATCAGGTCATAGATGTCGTCGAAGCCGACGTTCCGGGCGATCATCTTCTGGTAGACCGAGTAGTAGTGCTTCGGCCTGCTCGTCACCCGCGCCTTGATCTTCGCATCGTGCAGGTCGGCGTCGATTTGCTCCTTGACCTGCTCCAGGTACACGTCCCGGCGCGGCGCGCGCTCGGACACCAGCCGGGCGATCTCGTCGTAGCGCTTGGGGAACAGCGTGGAGAACGCGAGGTCCTCGAGTTCCCACTTCACGGTGTTCATGCCGAGCCGGTGCGCCAGCGGGGCGAAGATCTCCAGCACCTCGCGCGACTTCTGCTCCTGCTTCTCGCGCGCCAGGTAGCGCAGCGTGCGCATGTTGTGCAGCCGGTCCGCCAGCTTGATCACCAGGACCCTGATGTCGCGGGACATCGCCACGACCATCTTGCGGACCGTCTCCGCCTGGGCCGCCTCGCCGTACTTGACCTTGTCAAGCTTGGTCACCCCGTCGACGAGGGTCGCCACGTCATCGCCGAACTCGCGGCGCACCTCGGTCAGCGTGTAGTCGGTGTCCTCGACGGTGTCGTGCAGCAAGGCGGCGCACAGCGTCTCTGAGTTCATGCCCAGCTCGGCGAGGATCGTGGTCACGGCGAGCGGGTGCGTGATGAACGGGTCGCCGCTCTTGCGCACCTGGCCGGCGTGCTGGCGGGCGGCGACCTCGTAGGCGCGCTCGATGAGCCGCACGTCGGCCTTGGGATGCGTCGCGCGCACGGTCTTGATCAGCGGCTCGAGCACCGGGTTGGCACCGCCGCCCCTCGGCGCGCCGAGCCTGGCCAGCCTGCGGCGGACGGCGGTGGTGCCGGTCGCGGCGGCGCTGCTGTCGCCCGAGGAGCCGGTCCTTACCGGCAGGACGCCGCCGATGACCGCGCGGGCCGGCAGGGGGCCGTTGCGGCTCCGGCCGGAGCCGCTCTTGGCTGGCCGGCTGCGGGCAGGACGGGTCTTGGCGGGTGGCGCGTCCTTGGCGGCCTGCGCGTCAGCAGAGGACGGGGCCTCAGCAGAGGGCGGGGCCTCAGCAGAGGGCGGCGCCTGCGCCTCACCGGCGCCGGTGTCCGCCGGCTGCTCGTCCGCCGGGCCGCCTGCGGGTGGCTGTGGGGTGTCGGCGGGACGGTGACCGGTGTCGGCGGGACCGTGACCGGCATCAGCGGGTGGCTGGGTGGCGTTGGGCGCGCTGGCAACGGCAGGCCGCGCCTCGTCCGGGG
>JASHOI010000282.1 GCA_030041195.1 Streptosporangiaceae bacterium
AGGGCGGTCTCCAGCGCCGCGAGGACGGCGTCCCAGCCCTTGTCCTCGCTGCTGCCCTCGCCGCCGCAGCGGTCAACGGCCTGGGCGTGCGTGTCGCACGTCAGCACGCCGTTGCCGACCGGGGTTCCGGTGTCCAGCGGCACCCGGGACAGCCCGTAGGTCACGGAGGAGCAGACATAGTCGAAGTGCGGTGTGCCGCCGCGGATGACCGCCCCCAGGCAGGCGACCGCGTCGTGCCGCCGGGCCAGTTCGGCCGCGACGACCGGCAGCTCGACGGCGCCGGGCACGCGGACGACCAGCGGCGACGCGATCCCGCAGGCGTCGGCCGCCGCCACCGCTCGCTCCACCAGGCAGCCGGTCACCTCGGGGTGCCAGCGGGTCGCCGCGATCGCCAGGCTCAGGCCGGACGCGTCAACGACCCGGCCCTGAGGGCGGCCCTCGCCGCTCACGCCGATCCCGCAGCGGGCGCCGCCGGGCCGGCCGGCCGGGGTGACGGAACCGGCCGGGGCGCCCCGTTCTGCAGGAACAGCTCGCCGAGCTGGTGGCCGAGCCGGTCTCGCTTGGCGATCAGGTAGCGCAGGTTGTCCGGCGTGGCCGCCACCGGCAGCGGCACCCGGCCGGTCACCTCGATCCCGAAGCCGGACAGGCCCCGGACCTTGTCCGGGTTGTTCGTGAGCAGCCGGAGCGAGCGCACGCCCAGGTCGGCGAGCATCTGCGCGCCGGTCGAGTACTCGCGCGCGTCGGCGGGCAGGCCAAGCTCGAGGTTGGCGTCCACGGTGTCGGCGCCGTTGTCCTGAAGCTGGTAGGCGCGCAGCTTGCTGAGCAGCCCGATGCCGCGGCCCTCGTGACCGCGCAGGTAGAGCACGACGCCGCGGCCCTCGGCCGCGATGACCGCCATCGCGGCGTCGAGCTGGGCGCCGCAGTCGCAGCGCTGGGAGCCGAACACGTCCCCGGTCAGGCATTCGGAGTGCATCCGGACCAGCACGTCGGCGCCGTCCGGGCCGGCCAGGTCACCGAGCACCAGCGCCAGGTGCTCGGTGCCGTCCACCGAGTTCAGGTAGCCGAACGCGCGCCATTCCCCGTACTCGTTGGGCACCCTGGTCTGCACCACCCGGCGCACCGTGCGCTCGGAGTGCCTGCGGTACTCAATCAGCTGGGCGATGGAGATCAGGGTGAGGCCGTGCTCGTCGGCGAACGCGCGGAGCTGAGGACGCCTGGCCATGGTCCCGTCGTCGTTGAAGATCTCGGCGACCACACCGGCCGGAGTCAGGCCGGCCAGCCGGGCCAGGTCGACCGCTGCCTCCGTGTGCCCGGCCCGGCGCAGCACGCCTCCCTCGGCGTAGCGCAGCGGGAACACGTGCCCGGGCCGGACGATCTCGTACGGCTCGGTGGCCGAGTCCACCAGGGTGCGGATGGTCCGGGCCCGGTCGGCGGCCGAGATCCCGGTGGTGATCCCGTCGCGCGCGTCCACGCTGATCGTGAACGCGGTGCCCATGTGCTCCTGGTTGTCGCTGGTCATCGGCGGCAGCTGCAGCCGGTCCAGGTCCTCGCCCAGCATTGGCACGCAGATCAGCCCGCGGACGTAGCGGATCGTGAACGCGAGCAGCTCGGGCGTGGCCTTGCTCGCGGCGAACACGATGTCGCCCTCATTCTCCCTGCTGGCGTCGTCGACCACGACGATCGCCCGGCCCGCGGCGATGTCGGCGATCGCCTGCTCCACCGTGTCCAGGCCGTCGGCGCCGTGCGCCGCGGTCTCGTCGGCGGTCTCGTCCGTGATCATTGCTGTGGCCTCCCCGCTTCGAGCAGCCGCTCGACGTGCTTGGCGATCACGTCGGTCTCCAGGTTCACCGTGTCGCCCGGCTGCTTGCGGCCCATGGTGGTGCGGCCGAGCGTCTCCGGGATCAGGCTGACCTCGATCCAGTGCGTCCCGGGATCGGGCCCGGTGCCGAGCGCGGAGATGGTCAGGCTGATCCCGTCGATCGCGATAAAGCCCTTTTCCACCACGTACCGCGACAGCCGTTCCGGGACCGATATCCGCACCACATCGCCGGGATCGCGGGCGAGGATCGTGCCGGTTCCGTCGACGTGCCCCTGCACGAGGTGGCCGCCGAGCCGGTCGTCGAGCCGCATCGGGCGTTCCAGGTTCACCGGCGAGCCCTTTGCCAGCGCCCCGAGGCTTGATCTGCTGAGCGTCTCACTGATCACGTCGGCGCTGAACGTGCCGTCGGCGAAGTCGGTGACCGTGAGGCAGACGCCGTTGATGGCGATGGAGTCGCCCCTGGCCGTGCCCGTCAGCACCAGCGGGCCGCGGACGGTCAGCCGCGCCGCGTCCTTGACTTCCTCAATGGCGACAACCTCGCCGAGTTCCTCGACGATTCCGGTGAACACCGCACGCACCTCGTTCTCCTCGGAGCCAGCCCGCCTGCCGCAGGCTCCGGGGATCACGCTCATCGCGCGGGTCGCGCAAGCACGGCCTTCCGGCCGCGCACGTGCTTCCTCCCATCCGGACTGTTACCGTCGGTCCCGGAATTCCACCGGGTCAGCCGGCCGATCGCTCGGCCGGGTCGCGGACTTTCACCGCCGGTTCGGAGTTTCACCGACCCCGGAGCACGCGTTACCTGCTGAACCAGTGTGCCATGCGGGATATTCCGCCCGCGACTTCGCCGTCCCGGCGATCAGGTCGGCGTGCTGCCCCGGCGGGCCAGCGCGTCCAGGGTGACGGCGGCGAGCAGCACCAGCGCGGTCCAGATGTACTGCGCAGCCGCGCTGAGGCCGAGCAGGTCGACGCCGTTGTAGATGACCGCGACCACGAACCCGCCGAGCAGCGCGCCGAGCATCCTGCCCCGGCCGCCGAACAGGCTGACGCCGCCGATCACGGCTCCGGCGACCGCGTAGAGCACGTACTGGCCGCCCTGGATGTCGTTCGAGATCGACCCCAGGAACGACGCGTACAGGAGCCCGGTGACGCCGGCCATCATCCCGCACAGCGCGAACGCGATGACCCGGATCCGGCGCAGGTTGATGCCGGCCCGCCTGGCCGCCTCGGCGTTGCCGCCGATCGCGTACACGTAGCGGCCGAACTTGGTGCGGCCGAGCAGCAGGTTCAGCACCGCGTACAGGCCGAGCACGATCGGCACCACCCAGGGCACGCCGCTGAGCACGGTCAGGCCGACGCCGCGGTTGTGGTTGAGCACGAGCACCAGCACCAGGCCCACCACGGCCATCACGGCTATCTTCAGCAGCGTCACGCTGAGCGGCGGGGCGACCAGGTTGTGCGCCCTCCTGCGCCGGTCCCTGGCGATCATGAGGATTCCGGTGAGCACGACGACGGCGATCAGCACGATCCAGCCGGCGGCCGGGCTGAGGTTGCCGGACACGAGGTCGTTGATGAAGCCGTTGTGGTTCTGGATGACCCCGCCGAGGCCGACGTTCCCGGTCTGGTCGAACAGCCAGAGCAGCACGCCGTTCAGGCCGAGCAGCCCGGCCAGCGTGACCACGAACGACGGGATGTTCAGCCACACGACGAGCATGCCTTCGATCGCGGCGATCGCGGTGGTCACCGCGATGCCGACCACGATCGCGGCCCAGGTCGGGAACGGGTGCGAGATCGCGACCATCCACAGGATGACGGTGCCGCCGATCCCCGCGTTGAAGCCGAGCGACAGGTCGATCTCGCCGAGCAGCAGCGGGAACGTCTGCGCCATGCAGAACGTGATCAGAAAGCCCGCCTGCGTCATCAGGTTCGCGATGTTGCCGGCCGACAGGAAGGCGTGCTCGGAAATCTGGAAGTACGCCCCGATGATGATCAGGCCGATGATGACCGGCAGGGCGCCGCTCTCACCGCTGCGGACCCGTCGCAGCCAGATCCTGGTGTACTCGCCCAGTGAGTGGGCCATCACCTCGGGGGCGCTGGTCAGCGCGATGTGGTCGGCCGCCTGGTCGGCCGCCTCGGGCTGGCCAGCGACCGCTACCGATCCGGCCTGCTCCGCCTGCGACTCATTGCGCTCCGCCTCTGTCATGTCAGTCCTCCGAGCCGCTGGCGATCGGGGGTCGCTCCGCCAGGCCGCTGCCGTCACCGAGCTCGCCATCGTGGCCGTTGCCGAGGCGGGTCGACGCACCGGTGGTCATCAGGTCGACGGCGGACTGCCGGTCAAATTCCGCGGCCGGCCCCACCGCGGCCAGCCGGCCCAGGTACAGCACCGCGATCCGGTCCGCGACCTGGAACACGTCGTTCAGGTTGTGCGAGATAAGCAGGACCGAGTGCCCGGTGCTTTTCAGCCGCTCGATCAGGCTCAGCACCAGCTCGGTCTGGCTGACGCCGAGCGCGGCCGTCGGCTCGTCCATGATCACGAGCTTCGCGTCCAGCATCACCGCCTTGGCGACCGCGACCGCCTGCCGCTGCCCGCCGGACAGCGACCCGACGAGCTGGCGGATCGACCGGACCGTGGTGACCCTGAGGTCCTGCAGCGTCTGCTTGGCCGTCAGCTCCATGGTGACTTCGTCGAGCAGCCCAAACCGCTCGTCTTCGTGGCCGAGCAGCATGTTCTGCACGATGTCCAGGTTGTCGCAGAGCGCAAGGTCCTGGTATACCGCTGCGATGCCGAGTTCGGTGGCGGCCTTCGGCGAGTGGATGTGGACCTGATGCCCGTTCCAGATCAGCTCGCCGCTGGTCGGCTGCCAGATACCGGCGACGGTCTTGATCAGCGTGGACTTGCCCGCCCCGTTGTCTCCCACGAGGGCGGTGACCTCGCCCGCCGGTATGTCGAGATTGATGTCCGTCAGGGCCTGCACCGGGCCGAAGCTCTTGCTGACCCCCCGCAGCCGCAGCAGCGGCATGTCACCTGATTCGGCCGGGCCGCCATTCGGCAGTTCCGACCCGGATGGCACCCGGCCCGTGCCGTTGGGCCGGGTGCCATCACCGGAGCGATCGGCTACCACCGTGGCGCCCCCGCTGGGTCGTTCTCATTCATCGTCACGAGATACCGTACTTCGTGCAGTCCGCGGCGTACGAGCCCGTGCACAGCTGGGATGCTGGCACGAAGCCGTCCTTGATGACCGTCGACTGAACGGTGCTCGGCGTGACCCACTCCGGGGTCAGCAGGATCGACGGGACGTTGACGCCGGTGTCGATGTCCTTCACCGTGCCGTTGACCAGAGCCGACGGCGGCGTGAGGCCTGCCCGCAGGTACATGGCCAGCGCCACCGCGGCCTGGGCCTCCAGGTAGATCGGCTTGTACACGGTGCCGCACTGGTAACCGGAGATCACGTTCTGCAGCCCGGTGAGCGTGGCGTCCTGGCCGGTGACCGGGAAGGTGTCCGGCTTGATGCCCTTGGTCTGCAGGTAGTGGATGATCGGCGCGCCGTTCTCGTCGTTCGGCATCAGCACCGCGTTGATGTTCGGGTGCGCCGTGTACGCGGCCTCGAACTCCGAGAGGGCCACATCCGGTGTCCAGGTGCCCGCCGGGTTGGCCACGTCGGTCCACTTCCCGGACGAGAAGTAGGGCTTCAGCACGGCGTCGTAGCCGTCGGCGAACAGCGTGGCGTTGTTGTCGGTCGGCGCGCCGTGCATGACCATGACCTGGGGCTTGGACACATGCCAGTTGGCGATGCAGCTGACCAGGCCGTCGCCGAGCAGCGTTCCGACGTAGACGTTGTTGAAGCTGACGTAGTACTTGCGGGTGCCGCCCAGGGTCAGCCGGTCGTAGTCGATCACGTCAACCCCGTGGGCCTTGGCGTACGACTCGATCTTCGCCCCGACGCCGGAGTCGAGCGGGTCCATGATCAGCACGTCGGCGCCCTTGGTGATGTCGGCCTGAGCGTCCGAGTACTCGGTCGCGTCGCTGCCCAGCGCGTTCTGGATGACGATCTGGGACGACTTGAGCCCGGCGAGCTCCATGGACTTCCTGAGGTACGGGGCGTCGAACTCGACGTAGCGGGTCGACGAGACCGTGTCCGGCAGGATCGCCGCCACGTTCCCCTTGCCGCGTGAAGCTATCGCCTTGAGGTCCTTCATCGCGTCGAAGCTGAGGTTGAACGACTGGAAGGTGAGCTTGGGCACGCTCGATGAACTCGACGTGCTCGGGGTGCTGGACGAACTGCTTCCGCAAGCGGCCAGGGCCAGGGCCGCGCACGCGGCCACCGATGTTAGTGCGAGTCTTCGCTTGGAAAAAAAGACCAACGAAACCACCTCGTTTGTGGACTCGACGTGCACACGCAAATAGGACATCGCGGACCATGGTGCGCTTTAGCGCTGTTGTGTTAACCGTAGACTTCAGTGAATTAACGCGGCCATAAACATCTCGCCGCCGGCGTTAAAATAGCGTTAACAAGGGGGCCCGGCTGGGCCTGTGACCACGGGAAAGTCCCGAAACGGTCACGGAAATGTCCCAAAGCGGTGACGCCCGCGATGACCAGGCATACGACCCCGGGATGACTCCGGCGATGACATCATTAGCGGGCTGCGGCGGGCCGCATAGCCACGTGCTACTCGGCCGCGATCCGGTATCCGGCGCGGGGCTGGGTCAGGATCAGCGGGGTCGCGCCCACACCTTCCAGCTTGGCCCGCAGCCGCCGGACATAGACCCGCACGTACTCGGTCTCGGTTTCGTAGCCGTGGCCCCAGACCCGCCGCAACAGGTGAGCGTGGGTGAGCAGCTTGCCGCGGTTGGTGGCGAGCTCGCGCAGCAGCGCGAACTCTGTCGGCGTCAGGTGCACCGGCTGCCCGCCGCTCGTCACCTGCTGGCCGGCGAGATCGATCACCAGCTCGCCGATCACGATCGCGGCGGGCTCGGGTTCGGTGGCGGCGGCCGGGCGGGTGCGGCGCAGCGTGGCGGTGATCCTGGCCAGCAGCTCCTCGATGCTGAACGGCTTGGTCATATAGTCGTCGGCGCCCATGTTGAGCGCGGTCACCTTGTCCCGCTCGCCGCCGCGGGCCGACACCACGATGATCGAAACCGGGGAGCGCTCCCTGATCTGGCGGCACAGCTCGAAGCCGTCGACCTCGGGCAGCATCAGGTCGAGCAGCACGATGTCGGGCGCCTCGGTCTCGAGCAGCTGCAGGGTGCGGACGCCGTCGGCGGAGACCACGGTGTCGAAGCCCCGGACCGCCAGGTTGGACCGGATCAGGTCGACGATGTTCGGGTCGTCCTCGACCACGAGCGCGCGGGTGTTCTCCGGCCGCTCAAACACCGCGCGCCTCCACCGGCTGCGCGGCCCCGCCGCCGGGACCATCGGCCGCCGCGAGCTCGGCGACGCTGGCGGCGGGCTCGCCGGCGGGCTCGTCGCCCCTGACGGCGATCTCGACCGGCAGGTGGATCCGGAAGCGGGTTCCATGCTCCGGCTGCTCCAGCTCGATCCGGCCGCCGTGCGCCTCCACGATTCCCTTGGCGATGCTCAGCCCGAGCCCCGCCCCGGCGGTGGGCGACCGGCGGCGCCGGGCCGGCTCGAACGGGGCGCTGGCGATGTCCCCCGGCATCCCGGCGCCGTCGTCGAGCACGGTGATCGAGATCCCGCCCTGCCCGGCCGCCACGGCGCTGATGCTGACCCGGGTCCCGGGCGGATTGTGGCCGAGCGCGTTGTCGAGCAGGTTCACGAAGACCTGCTCCAAGCGGTCATGGTCGGCCCAGACGACCGGCAGGGATGGCTCACAGGTCACCTCCACCATCGCGGCGGCCGCCGGGGGCAGGCACGCGACGGCCGCGTCAAGGACCAGGGACAGGTCGCACCAGTCTCCCTGCAGCCGCAGGATTCCCGATTCGATCGCGGAGAAGTCCAGCAGGTCGCCGACCAGGCGCCCGAGCCTGGCGGACTCCGCGGCGATCCGCTGCAGGAAGCGCCGCTGCGAATCCCCGTCCCAGGTCACGTCCGGCTGCATCAGGCTGGAAGCGTACCCCCTGATCGCGGTCAGCGGCGTCCGCAGCTCGTGGCTCAGCCGGGACAGGAAACCACGCTGCAGCTCCTGCGACCGGCGCAGTGCGGTGGCCTCCTGATGCGCGAGCCCGGCCTCTTCCCGCTCGAGCGCCAGCCGCAGCGAGTGCGCCGCGTCCTCCATCAGCGCGGTGGCATCGGCGCCGGCCGGCCCGGCCCGCCAGCCTGCCAGCAGCACGGTTGGCCCCGCGGGCGCGGCGAACGTCACCGCGAGAAGCTGCTGGCCCGCGACTTCAAGCTGGCTCGCCACGTCGTTGCGGCCCGGGATAGCCAGCAGGCTGTCGGCCGCCTCGAGCAGCGCCGCCGGGGGCGCGGCGCGCC
>JASHOI010000026.1 GCA_030041195.1 Streptosporangiaceae bacterium
CTCGACCAGCGCCCCGGCGACCCCGTCCACGGCGTCCGGCAGCGGATACAGCGCGGTGACCGGCATCGCCATCTGCTCGGCGAGCGCGCCGGGGAAGCCGCCGCGGATGCCCACCTCGTACCGGTCCTCGCAGACGTGCGCCCGGCCGCTCCGGCAGCGGTCGCATTTGCCGCAGCCCAGCATGGTGTCGCCGGTCACCCGCTGGCCCAGCCAGACAGCGTCGGTGTTGTGGGTCACCGCGCTGACGGTCCCGCACCACTCGTGGCCGAGCCGGAGCGGGTACCCCGCGTGGCCCTGGTCCAGGTAGGCCATCTCGCCGGTGAAGATCTCGACATCGGTGCCGCACACGCCAGCCCGCTCGATGTCGATGACCACCTGGCCCGGCGCTGGCCTCGGGTTCTCGACGTCGGCAACCTCCGACCGGCCGGGGCCGGTCACCACGAATGCCCTCATGCCAGCGCCGCCGCGGCAGCCAGGTCCAGGTCACGAGTAAGTTGTGTGGACATTTGCAGATGTTAGAACTTTGGTGCAGGAAGGCGGAAGAGCGCCGATGTCTGAGCAGCGCAGCTCACAGTGGTACGCCGGAGATAGCCGGAATGCGTACATCCACCGCGCGTGGATGCGCCGGGGCCTGCCCGCTCATGCCTTCGACGGCCGCCCGCACATCGCGATCGCGAACACGGCGTCGGACCTGGCTCCGTGCAACTCGCACCTGGACGAGGTCGCCGAGAGCGTCAAGCAGGGAGTCTGGGAGGCGGGCGGGGTCCCGATGAACCTTCCGGTCGTATCGCTCGGCGAGACGCTGGTCCGCCCGACGGCCATGCTGTGGCGGAACATGGCCGCGATGGCGGCCGAGGAGATGTTCCGGGCCAACCCGATCGACGGCCTGGTCCTCCTGGGCGGCTGCGACAAGACCATCCCGTCGCTGCTGATGGCCGCGGCATCGGTCGACCTGCCGGCGATCGTGGTGCCCGGCGGGCCGATGCTGACCGGCACGTTCCGCGGCGTGGCCCTCGGCTGCGGGACCGACGTGTGGAAGCTCAGCGAGGAGGTCCGCGCCGGGAACCTGTCCGCGCAGGACTTCCTCGGCTCCGAGTCGTCGATGATCCGCAGCCGGGGGCACTGCAACACCATGGGCACGGCGTCGACCATGGCCTGCATGGCCGAGGCCCTCGGGACGACGATCCCCGGCATCGCCGGGACCCCCGCGCCGGACAGCCGGCTCCTCGAGACCGCGCACGCCAGTGGCCGTCTCGCCGTGCAGATGGTCTCGCAGGAGCTGCGACCGAGCCGGCTGTTCAGCCGGGGATCCTTCCTGAACGCGATAGTCGCGCTGGCCGCGGTCGGCGGATCGACTAACGCGGTGGTGCATTTGCTGGCCATCGCCGGGCGGCTCGGGATCGATCTGTCGCTCGACGACTTCGACGCGACCGGGTCTGGCGTGCCGCTGCTGGTCGATCTGCAGCCGGCCGGGCGGCACCTGATGGAGGACTTCCACCGGGCCGGCGGCCTGCTCGCGGTGCTGCGCGAGGTGCGTGACCTGCTCGACCCTGCGGCGCTCACCGTGACCGGGCGGCCTCTGGCCGACCACCTCGACGACGCGCGGATCTGGGATGAGACCGTGATCAGGCCGCGCAGCGATCCGCTGCAGGACGAGGCCGGCATCGCGGTGCTGCGCGGCAGCCTCGCCCCGGACGGCGCGGTGATCAAGCCCGCGGCCGCGTCGCCGGAACTGCTGCGGCACCGGGGCCGGGCGGTGGTCTTCGACAGCATCGAGGACTTCCACCGGCGCATCGACGACCCCGGCCTGGACGTGGACGCCGACTCGGTGCTGGTGCTGCGCGGCTGCGGGCCCAAGGGCTACCCGGGGATGCCCGAGGTGGCGAACCTGCCGCTGCCGCCCAAGCTGCTGGAACAAGGCGTGCGGGACATGGTGCGGATCTGCGACGGCCGGATGAGCGGCACCGCCTACGGCACCGTGGTGCTGCACGTCGCGCCGGAGGCCGCGGCCGGCGGCCCGCTGGGCCTGATCAGGACCGGCGACGTCATCGAGCTCGATGTCGCGGCGCGGCGGCTGGACGTGGACGTGCCAGCGGAAGAGCTGCGGCGGCGCGAGCCGCCAGCGGCGGCGATGGCCGGGTACGCCGCCCCGGGCCGCGGCTGGCAACGTCTGTACGTGGACCACGTGCTCCAGGCCGACCGGGGCGCCGACCTCGACTTCCTGGTCGGCGCCAGCGGCCACGAGGTGACCCGCGAATCGCACTGACTCTGACGTTGACGTCAAGGTCCGCTAGGATCTATCCGGGCAGGATCACCGGCAACCACTAGGGACGGCACATGCGAGTGGCGGGGCAGGAGCAGGCGGCGGCCGCTAGCGGGCAGGGCAGGGGTGTCCACTACAAGTGGATCGCGCTGTCCAACACCACGCTCGGGATCTTGATGGTCACCATCAACCAGTCGATCCTGCTGATCTCGCTGCCGGACCTGTTGCGGGGCATCAACCTCAACCCGCTCGTGCCGTCGAACACCTCCTACTTCCTGTGGATCTTCATGGGGTTCATGCTGGTCACCGCCGTGCTGGTGGTCAGCTTCGGACGGGTGGGCGACATCTACGGCCGGGTCCGCATGTACAACCTCGGCTTCGCCGTCTTCACGCTGTTCTCGATCCTGCTGTCGGTCACCTGGCTCAGCGGGCCGGCCGGGGCGCTGTGGATCATCATCATGCGGGTGTTCCAGGGCGTCGGCGGCGCGTTCCTGTTCGCGAACTCGACCGCGATCCTGACCGACGCGTTTCCCCCGGACGAGCGCGGCAAGGCGATGGGGATCAACGGCATCGCCGCGGTGGCCGGCTCGTTCGTCGGCCTGATGCTCGGCGGCATACTCGCCCCGATCGAATGGCGGCTCGTGTTCCTGGTGTCGGTCCCGTTCGGCCTGTTCGGCACCGTCTGGGCCTACCTCATGCTGCGCGACAACGGGGTCCGCATCCCGGCCAAGATCGACTGGCTGGGCAACACCCTGTTCGCGGTCGGCCTGATCTCGATGCTGACCGGCATCGTGTACTCGCTGCTCCCCTACGGTGGCCACCCGGACGGATGGACCAACCCCTGGGTGCTGGCCGGCGTCTTCGGCGGCATCGCGGTCCTGGTGGTGTTCGCCTTTGTGGAGACCAAGGTGGCGGCGCCGATGTTCCGGCTCGGCCTGTTCAAGGTCCGCGCGTTCACCGCCGGCAACATCGCCGGCCTGCTCGGCGCCCTGGGCCGGGGCGGCATCCAGTTCATGCTGATCATCTGGCTGCAGGGCATCTGGCTGCCGCAGCACGGCAAGAGCTTCGCCGAGACCCCGCTGTGGGCGGGCATCTCGATGGTCCCGCTCACGGTCGGGTTCCTGATCGTCGGCCCGCTGGCCGGCGCGTTGTCCGACCGGTTCGGGGCCAGGCTGTTCGCCACCACCGGCCTGGTCGTCTCCGGATCCAGCTTCCTGCTCCTGGAACTGCTGCCGATCAACTTCAGCTACATCTGGTTCGCGCTGCTGATCTTCATGTTCGCGGTCGGCATGGGGCTGTTCTTCGCACCCAACCAGGCCTCGGTCATGAACAGCCTGCCGCCGGACCAGCGTGGTGCCGGCGCCGGGATGCTGAACACGTTCCAGAACTCGGCCACGGTGCTGTCGATGGGCCTGTTCTTCACGATCGTCACCCTCGGCCTGGCGTCGCGGCTGCCGTCCCACCTGTACAAGGGGCTGGTCAGCGAAGGCGTGAACCCCGCGGCGGCGCACCTGGTCGCCAACGAGCCGCCGATCGGCAGCCTGTTCTCCGCGTTCCTCGGCTATAACCCGATCAAGGAACTGCTCGGGCCGACCGGGGCGCTGCAGAAGATGCCCGCCAAGCAGGCGGCCTACATCACCGGCCGGTCGTTCTTCCCGCACCTGATCGAGGAGCCGTTCGCGGGCGGGCTGCACCTGGCGTTCACGTTCGCCGCCATCGCCACCGGCATCGCGCTCATCGCCTCCGCCCTCCGCGGCAAGCGGTACTTCCACCAGGTCAAGCCGCTGTCCGAGGAGGTGGCCGAGGGCGCGGCCGACTCCGCCGAGGTGGTGGGGCTCGACGAGTCCCCGGCCGTGGCCGACCTCGACGGCACGGCGCACGCCGAGCCCACGACCAACGGCAGGCTGACCACGTCGGGCACCACCGGCGAGGGACTCGACGCATCCCGCGGGAGCGGGTAAGCCTTGAAGAGGGCCGGGGAGGTGAACGGGGCGACGCACCGGATGGCCGCGGAGACCACGCCCGACCGCCGGGCGGAGCACGAAGAACTGCTCGGTATCGGCGCCGCAGCCGCGCAGGCCGGGGTCTCCGAGCGGGCCCTGCGCTATTACCAGCAGCTAGGCTTGCTCGAGCCCGCCTGCACCACGCCCGGCGGGCTGCGCCGTTACTCAGCGGACGACCTCGCCCGGGTGGCGCGCATCCGGGAACTGCAGACCCTGCTCGGGCTGAACCTCGACGAGATCGCGATCGTGCTGCGCAACGAGGACCGCCTGGCCCAGATCCGCCGGGTCTATAAGGACAAGCGCACCAGCGACGAGGAGCGCTCCCAGCTGGGCCGCGAGTGCCTGGCGCTGCTGGAGAGCCTGCGCGGGACCGTCGAGGCCAAGCGGGCCTCCCTGGAGAGCTTCCTGGCCGACCTCGACGCCCGCATCAGCCGCTGCAAGGACGTTCTGAACCCCAAGGACCCCGGCTAGAACGAGCGGGTGCTTCCGGAAACCGGGATCAGTCCGTGGCCTTGGGATGCCCTGCCCCCGGCATACGTGACCCAGGCGATCCGCCTCGAGTCATCGATCACGTACCAGATACGCCCGCCGCTGGTGACCTCGTACTGCCACCGCTCCAGCCGCTCCCCCTTCCACAGCGCCATCCCGACGCTGCCTTTCAGCCGGTGGTGACGCTCGGGAGACGATCTTGCCCGCGGCCCCGCCCGGATCGCGTCGAACGCCCGCCGCATATTACCGGCCGCCAGGCGGCCAAGCTCTTCCCATCCCTGGGCCGCCTCGCTGCTGGCGAAGCGCAGGTCATATTTCCCGCCGATCGGCGGAGCTGCCCGCTCGCCGCGCCAGGGACTCATTCCTCACGCGACGGAGGCGGCACCGGGCCCAGGTCACCCTCCTGGTCCCTGGTCAGGATGTCCAGGAGTACCGGATCGGCGAATACCTCGGCGGAGTGCCGCCACTGAGCGAGGAACACCGCCACCGGAGCCAGGTTCCCCAGCGCTGCCGCCCCCTGGGTAACGTCCACGAGCTCGCCGGCCGACCCGGCCAAGGCACGGCCGTGCTGGACATCAACGGCGAGCAACTGGCAGTCGTCCAGCTCGGCGACCCGGCCGCCGTGGATGGCGCGTCTCACCCCTACCAGGATTGCCAGCGATTTGTGCTCTTGATAGGTCACGTCCCTGCCGGATCCGCGGCTCCCTGCAACTGGGCAAGGTGATCCTGGCCGAGAGCCACGCCGAACTGGCCCGGCGACTGCCAAAGAAGGTTTCCTCCCTGACGCTTCTCTGCGGCGTCTCCGCGGGCGTCCCCTAGTAACGGTGCTCGGCAAGTACGTCCGCCGTGATTCGCTGGGCCTTCTTCGCCCGTCGCCCGCTGGCCAGCACGAGGTTGGTGTAGAGCGAGTCGATGACGAGCAGGTGAGCCAAGCGGCTGGCCATGGCTTCCACTCGGTACGTCGTCTCGTACCCGCCAGCGACGAGGACGACATCGGCGAGTTCAGTAAGTGGTGTGGTGCTGAAGCTGGTGACCGCGATCACCCCCAGCTCCGGCCTCTTTGGCGCCCCGGATGGCGCCGAGGGTTTCCTGTGCAGCGCCCGTATGGCGGGCCCGGACATGCTGAACGTGCACGTCCGGAGGTGCATCGGCGTCAATGCCGATCGTTGTCAGCCGGTAGGCGGCATCCTGCGCAAGCGGCGCGCTGGTGCCTACGCCCAGGCACAGTACCCAGCGTGCGCCGGCCAGCAGATCGATCGCGTGCATCAGCTCGGTCGCACCCACGCTGGCGGTCGCCGGGCGCAGCGCCTCGCCGCTGCTGCTGGCCAGCTTCCTCAGCACAGCGGCAGCTTCGGAATGGTCACGATACCCTGGGACCAGGAAAAATCCCGGAAGGGCTTGGAGTGGCTTCGTACCTTCTGGTGCAGATCTCCGACGTTCACCTGGCCGACGGCGGGCTGCTCAGGCCCGGGGTGTGGCCGCGGGACAACCTGGTCAGCGGGCTGCGCCTGCTGGAGGAGTCCGGGATCAGGCCCGACGTCTTCCTGCTGACCGGCGACCTCGCCGACACCGGTGACGACGCGTGCTACGACGACCTGGCCGGGATCCTTGCCGAAGCAGCGCGCGGCAGCGGCGCGAGCGTCGTCTACCTGCCGGGCAACCACGATGACCGCGGCACGTTCCGCCGCCACCTGCTCGGCGGCACCGGCGACGGCCCGGTCAACCAGACCCACTGGCGGGACGGCCTGCGCATCATCGCCCTCGACTCCACGGTCCCCGGCGAGGCTCACGGGGTGCTGGCCGACCAGACGCTGGACTACCTCGTCTCCGAGCTGAAGACGGCCGCCCCCGACGGCACGGTTGTGGCCCTGCACCACCCGCCGATCCGTTCGCCGGTCGAGCAGATATCCGAGATCCGGCTGCGCGACCCGGAACGGCTGCGCGACGCGGTCGCGGGCACCGACGTGCGGATCGTGCTCTGCGGCCACAACCATCACCAGGCGCTCGGCACGCTCGGGGCGGTCCCGGTGTGGGTCTGCCCGGCCACGGCCTATCAGGCGGACCTCACCAGCACCGAGGTCATCCGCGGGATCCCCGGCGCCGCGTTCTCCCGGATCGAGGTGGCCGGTGACGAGGTCACAGCCACGGTCATCCCGGTTCCGGTGACCGCGGCCGACGAGACCCAGCCGGGCTGACCACCGACGCCCGGTCCAGCGCCATCAGCTGGTAGGCCAGTTCCACCAGCACCAGGCCGATCACGGCTTCGAGCACCCCGGTGCCGATCCCGCGGATCGCGAGGTCTTCCAGCGCCGCACCCGCGCTGTGCGGCTCGGGAGCGAGCGACTCGATCTCGCTGACCACCGCCAGCGGCAGCGTGGCCAGCAGCACCACCCACCAGAACTTCTGCCGGACGAGATGAGCAGACCGGCGCACGGCCTCCCGGACCCGCTTGTCCTCGATCTCGATGACCGGGCCGATGATGGACAGCAACGTGATCACGATCAGCCCCGGGATCACGAGCGCGATCAGGCCGAGCACCACGAGCACGACCACCAGCAGGTCGGCGCGGATCAGGCGGCTCCACGGCAGGCTCTTGGCGACCTGGCCGATCGAAGCGTGTTCCTGGCCATGCTCGGCTGCGCTGACGATCCGGCACAGGAAGCCCGACAAAAACACCGAACCCAGGACTTCCAGTGCCGACGAGATCAGCTCGCCGGCGGCCGTCAGCGGCAGGTCGGAACGGTCGATGAGGTTCACCAGGGCGATGTCCGCCAGCACGGTCAGCAGGGACATGGCGATCGCGACCGCGAGGATCCGCCAGGGATCGTAACGGGCCGCGCGGGTCGCCGCGGCGAGGAGGTCGCGGACCGGCAGCGGGGGGCGGGAGCCCTGCTCCCCCTCCTCGCGCCGGTGCTCGCTACGAAACGGCATAGCCTGTAACGCTACGTGAGCGGGAGCCCGAGCACCCGGAGAGGGCTCAAGCCGCCGCGGCGGCCTCGACGACCGCACCGGCCGCGAGCAGGCGTTCCTCGGTGCCGGGCGCGGAGATCAGCTGGATGCTGGCCGGCAGCGGGCCGTGGGCCGGGACCGGCAGCGCCAGCGCGGGCACCCCGGCCAGGTTCACCGGCATGGTGTAACGGGCCTCGAGCAGTTCGGTCGCCCGGTCCAGCGTGGGCGGCAGGATGCCTAGCGTGGGTGCGACCAGCAGATCGAAGCGATCGAACAGCGCCGCGAGCTGGGCTTGCCACCGCACCCGGCCATCGGCGGCCGCCGCGGCGGCGTCCGCCGTGACGCGCCGGCCGTCGTCCAGGCGCCGCGCCACGTCGGGCGATATGCGGTCGGCGTAGCGTTCCAGGATCTCTTTGTTAGTTTGGTAGGCCTCGGCCACAAGCAGCACCGACGTGCACCGTGTGGCGGCGCGCCAGTCGTCCGGGTCGACGTAACTGACCTCCCAGGATGTCGCGCGCAGGGCCGCGGTCACCGCGTCGTCGACCTCGGGCGCCGCCTTGACCCGCAGTCTGCCCACCCGCGGCGTGCCCGCCTCGGCGGCCGGCCGGAACCCGGGCTCGAGCAGCTGCATGCCCAGGATCAGGCCGGCCACGTCGGCGGCCATCGGGCCCACGGTGTCCAGGCTCGGTGCCAGCAGCCTGACCCCGTCCAGCGGGACGCGGCCCCAGGTGGTCTTCAGCCCGCTGATCCCGCAGCAGGCCGCCGGGATCCGGATCGATCCCCCGGTGTCGGTCCCGTAGGCCACCGTGGCTTCCCCGGTGGCGACCGCGACCGCGGATCCGCTGGACGAGCCGCCGGGGGCCAGCAAGGGATCGAGCGGGTTCACCGGTGTGCCGAACCAGGGGTTGATCCCGGTGACCCCGAGAGCCAGCTCGTGCAGGTTGGTCCGGCCCACGATCCGGGCTCCCGCCGCGCGCAGGCCTGCCAGGCAGGCCGCGTCGGCCGCGGCCGGGACCGCGGCGTCGGCCACGACCCGTGACCCGGCGGTCGTGGTAACTCCGGCCATATCCATGAGGTCCTTGACCGCTACCCGCGGCCCGGGCCCCGCGGTGTGGAAGGACGTGATGAAGGTGGCGGACACGGTGCCTCCTGCCTCAGTTCTGCGGGTTCAGGTACTTGCGGTGCACGGCGTCGACGGACCAGATCTGGTCCACGCGGCCGCCGCGCAGCGCGAGCAAGCGGGCGACGTGGTCGGCCGTTGCCTCCCCGGCCGGCCAGCGGCGCTCGATCAGCCGCGCCGTCCCCTCGACGATCTCGTCCAGGTCGGCCTCGATCCGCTCGCGGCACATGCTCGGCGACCGCGGACCGTCGTCGTCCACCGGCTCGGGCTCCGGCCCCAGGCCCGTGTAGGCCGGGAACCGGCGCAGGTCCGGCAGCACCGAGTAGAACGGCACGCCGTTGAAGTAGTACTCCGGCCACAGGTTGCCCGCGATGCTCAGCCACGGCGTGCCCACGGCGAGCGCCGCCATGCCGAACCCGGAGTGCGGGGACACGAGCACGTCGCACGCGGCCACGACCGCGAGCTCGTCGACGAGCGGCAGGTCAACGGCATCCAGCGACGACGGGACCGAAGCGGCCAGCTCGTCAAGGTCGGCGCGGGCGAAGCTCGTCGCGGTGCGGCTATCCCGCCGCAGCTTGCCGAGCAGGCAGAACACGGCCCGCGGCCAGCGCCGGTTCAGCGCGGCGAGCACGAGCCGCCAAGACCGCACCGACGGGTAATTGCCGCGCGGCCCGCTGCCCGCCGGCAGCACGCCGATGCGCGGAGCGGCGCCCGGCGCGGCA
>JASHOI010000283.1 GCA_030041195.1 Streptosporangiaceae bacterium
CCTGGCTCCCGCGATAGGACTCGAACCTATAACACACCGGTTAACAGCCGGACGCTCTGCCGATTGAGCTACGCGGGATCGCGTGCGCGGCGCTGGCCGGTTGCCCCGGCTGCTTCTGCGCCGCGCATAAGGGTAGCGCACCCGCGGGATATCCCGCGCCGCACGGCCAGCAGGAGCGGAGCCGCGCTTAGCGAGCGTTTCGGCTGGGCATGACCGGGAAGTCAGCCAAGCGCGGGACAACCAGCCATCCTGGCGCCGGCACCGCGCGGATGGCGGCGTGACGTGCTCCGGAGAGGTCCAGATGCATCGGTATCGAATCACGTTCCTCGGCGGCCTCGCGGCCGGCTTCGTGCTCGGCGCGCGGGCGGGCCGCGAGCGCTATGAGCAGCTCAAGCAGGCTGGCCGCCGGGTGGCCGACAGCCCGGCGGCACAGCAGGCCGCCGGTGCGGTTCAGGCCCAGGCGGCTGGGCTCGCCAAGGCGGCAAAGCAGAGGATCACCAGCGAGTTGCACGAGCGGGTGCCCAAGCTGGCCGGCGCGGCCAAGGACAAGGCCGGCAGCCACGTGCCCGGGCTGCGGCAGCGGAACGGGAACTCGCGGCAGGCAGGCAGCACCAAGGCAGACGACGATCGGCCGCACGCCGGGGCCAACCGCCAGCCGGGAGCGTCCGGCTAGCTGGCGGCAACCGCAGCCCGGCCGAGCCGCGGATCGCCGAGCGGCCGCCGCCGGCCGCCAGGGCAGCGCCGTAGTTGCCTCAGCCGTTCTCGGCCTCGTCTTCGTCGCCAGGGAAGGCGTCCAGCGCGGCCAGGTCCTCGTCGGTGAGCGTCGTGAACGGGGCGATCCGCTGTGCGTAATCTCTGGCCGTGTCGTCCATTGGGCCACCGAAACTCATCGCGTTCCTGACGATGTGCTCGACCCACTCGGCGACTTCCCTGGGATTGAACCTGACGACGAGTGCGCCGTCCATCTCCAGCAGGTGCCGCGGCGGCGACGCGCCGATGGTGGCGCGGACGGCCAGATCGGTGAAGTCGTCGTCGACCGCGTTCCCGGTCACCAGCCCGGCATAGTTGCGGTAGCGATCGGCGGGGACAAGCCCGTAATTCCCGCGGCCCGGCCCCTTCCCGCCGACGATCACGGGGTTGCCGGTATTGGTCATAGCGGCCAGCGCCACGAGGTGAAACCAGACCCGTCCCTCGACCCGCTCACCAAAGCGCGCATGCAGGCCGAACGGAGCCTCCCGCAGCAGGCTGCCGACCTTCACGCCAGACCCCACGGTTCCATTGTCCCTGACGGAACCGACAATTCCCGGTATTGGTCCCCCGAGCGTGCAGCGCGATAGGCGTGGTGAAATTCCTGATTCAGCAGTGAAAGGCTAGGCGAGATATTCGCGCAGCATCTGCGCGCGGCTCGGATGGCGCAGCTTGGCCAGCGTCTTGGACTCGATCTGGCGTATGCGCTCGCGGGTCACCCCGAATTCCCTGCCGACCTCTTCCAGCGTCCTCGGATGCCCGTCGGTCAGCCCGAACCGCAGCTGGATAATGCGCTGCTCGCGGATCGACAGGTTGTCGAGCACCTGTTCCAGCTGATCCTGGAGCATGATGAACGCCGCCGCCTCCATCGGCACGACCGCGTCGGCATCCTCGATGAAGTCCCCGAGGTCGGAGTCCTCCTCGCCGATCGGCGACTGCAGCGACACCGGTTCCTGTGCGATGCGCTGGATCTCGGCTACCCGCTCCGGGCTCAGCCCCATTTCCACCGCGATCTCGTCGGGGGTGGCCTCGCGGCCCAGGTCCTGATGCAGCTGGCGCTGGATCCTGGCCATCTTGTTGATGGTCTCGACCATGTGCACCGGGATCCGGATTGTCCGCGCCTGGTCGGCGATCGCGCGCGTGATGGCCTGACGGATCCACCAGGTGGCGTACGTCGAGAACTTGTAGCCCTTGGTGTAGTCGAACTTTTCCACCGCGCGGATCAGGCCGAGGTTGCCCTCCTGGATCAGGTCAAGGAAGACCAGGCCGCGGCCGATGTACCGCTTGGCGATCGAGACCACGAGCCGCAGGTTGGCCTCGATCAGCCGCTGCTTGGCCCGGATCCCCTCGGTGGCCAGCTGCGCCAGGTCGGCGATCAGGGAACTGCTGGGTTCCGCGGCCGGGGCGCGGTCGCCCTGCAGCTTCTCTTCCGCGAACAGGCCAGCCTCGATCGCCTTGGCCAGGTCCACCTCGTCCTGGGCGGTGAGCAGCGGCACCCGGCCGATCTCGCGCAGGTAGATCCGGACCAGGTCCCCGGTCACCGCGCGTCTGGCGCCGTCCTGGACCTCGCGCCGCAGCTCATCCGGATCGTCCTGGGGGGCCTCGATGATTTCAACGCCCTCGTCGGCCAGCAGCCGCAGCACACCCTCGACGGCGTCGGCCGGCAGCTCGCAGCGATCGAACGTGGTGGTGAGCTCGGCCATCGCGACCGTACCGTGTTCCCTGGCGCGGGCAACAAGCTCGGTTACCTGATCGACTGGGGGCAGAACCGTAAGGCTCATGCAGACAAGTGTGCGTCACGAAACAGGCGTTGCGCGGATCTAATATTGTCACCTTGAGGGTACTAACGCGATCGGACCTGTCTGTGTACGGAGCGATTACAGCGCACCTGAGGCCCGGTCGGACAGCCCCTTGCGGCGCTGCTCCAGCGACACGAGATCACCGAACATCCGGTTGTAAGCGGCCGTCGCTTCCACCGGGCTCAGCCGCTGCAGCCGCGACTTGATCGCGGCGATCTCCCTGCTGACCGATAGCTCCTCGACGCGCGCCAGGACCGCGTCCGCGTACCGGGCATCCGCCTCGCCGTCGGACCGGGGCACGCGCAGCGGTTCCACGGCGAGCCTGGTCACGAACCCGCGCGCCCGGTCGTCGGGCGCGGCCTCACGAAGCCGCTCGGCCCATTCCCTGCCGCCGGACGCGCCGCCGGCGCCGCCGCACCCGGCGATGAGGCCGAACACCGACGCGTGCACCGGGGCGGTGAACGACTCGGCCCCGAGCACGTCGAAGGCGGGCCCGCAGAGCGCGGGCCGCTGCACGGCGAGCTTCAGCGCCTCGCGCTCAAGCTGAATCACCGGATCGGCCGTGTCATAGCGGTACTCGGGGGCGGACTCGGCGGCCGCGCCGTTGCGCTGCGCGGGCTCGGGGCCGACGCCATTATGGCCGCGCTGTACCGCACTTCGCTGCTTCTGACCGTTCGGGCCGGCGGCGCCGGTGCGCCCGGCCCGCCGTGGCACGGACGGGGCACGCGCGCGGACCCGCGCCAGCACGAAGTCCTCGTCCATGATGCCGAGCCACCGGTCCAGGCTGACCGCGTACCGGTCGCGCAGGCCGTAGTCCTTGATCCGGCCGATGATCGCCGCCGCGGCGTCCAGCGCCGCGAGGCGCCCCTCGTTGGTGTCGAGGTTGTGCTTGGCCAGCTCGCCTCGGATGGCGAACTCGTACACCGGGACGCGCTGCGCCACCAGGTCCCGCACGGCCGCATCGCCGCGGGCGAGCCGCAGGTCACACGGGTCGAGGCCGTCCGGCTGCAGCGTGAACATCGTCTGCGTGACGAAGTCGCCCTCGAAGTTGAACGCGCGCTCGACCGCCTTCTGCCCGGCCGCGTCGCCGTCGAAGGTGAAGATGACCTCGCCGCGGAACTTGTCCGAGTCCAGCAGCAGCCGCCGCAGGATCTTGATGTGGCCGGTGCCGAACGAGGTCCCGCTCGTCGCCACCGCCGTGGTGATCCCGGCCAGGTGGCAGGCCATCACGTCGGTGTAGCCCTCCACGATCACCGCCTGGCGGCGCTGCGCAATATCCCGCTTTGCCAGGTCGGCACCGTAGAGCACCTCGCTCTTCCTGAACAGCGGGGTTTCCGGGGTGTTCAGGTACTTCGGGCCGTCCTCGTCCTCGGCGAGCTTACGGGCGCCGAACGCGATAACGTCGCCGGTCAGGTCCCTGATCGGCCAGATCAGCCGGTTGCGGAACGTGTCAATCGGGCCGCGCCTGCCCTGCCGCGCCAGCCCGCCGCTGAGCAGTTCGGCGTCGGTGAACCCGCGGCCGCGCAGGTGCCGGGTCAGCGCGTCCCATTCGGCGGGCGCGTAACCGATCCCGAACCGCGCCCAGTCCGCCGCCTCGAACCCGCGCGACGAGAGAAACGCGCGAGCGGAGCCAGCCTGGGGGGTCGCGACCCGTTCAAGGTAGAAATCCGCGGCGGCACGGTGCGCCTCAATCAGCCGTCTGCGCTGGGAATGATCGCGTCCGGGGACGTACCCGCCCTGCTCGTACCGCAGCTCGATCCCGGCCCTGGCCGCGAGCCGCTCCACCGCCTCGGCGAAGCTCAGGTTCTCGATCCGCTCGATGAACTTGATGACGTCGCCGCCCTCGGTGCAGGAGAAGCAATACCAGAGCCCGCGGGCCGGGGTGACGTTGAACGACGGCGTCTTCTCGTCGTGGAACGGGCAGAGACCCTTGAGGGAGCCGCCTCCTGCGTTCCTTAGCTGCAGGTACTCGCCGACCACCTCGTCGATGGGGGATCGCTCGCGAACCGCCGCGATGTCCTCGTCGCGGATCCGCCCAGCCATCAGCCACCTCCGCTTTCGTCTCCCGTCGCGGCGAGTCTAATCCGGCTGCGGACTATCCGCCCGGATAGACGCGGTTAGGCT
>JASHOI010000284.1 GCA_030041195.1 Streptosporangiaceae bacterium
ACCAGTACCTGCAGCACCGGGAACCTGCGCTGGGCCGCAGCGGCGGAGCGCACCGCTCCCAGCAGCGGCCCGCGGTCCGGCTGGTAGTCCCGCCCCGGCGCGGGCGACGTCAGCCCGCTCACCGGAGGGCCTTCCTGGCCGAACGCTGGCGCGCCGCGAACATGATCGCGACGATCAGGACGGCGCCGTAGCAGGCCTGCGACCAGAACGAGGAGATGTTCAGCGCGGCAAGGAGGTTCTCGATCAGGAAGATGACCGCCGCGCCGAGCAGCGAGCCGAGCATGCCGCCGCGCCCGCCAGCCAGCGACGTGCCGCCCAGCGCCACGGCGGCGATCGCCAGCAGGATGAACGGGGTGACGAACGCGGAGTCGGCCTCGGCCTGGTGCAGCTGCGCCACGATCGCCACCCCGGCCAGGCCGGCGATCGCGCCGCCGCACGTGTATGCCAGGGTGCGCACCGCGGCGACGTTCACCCCGGCGGTGTACGCGGTGGTCTCGCTCCCGCCGACGGCGCGCAGGGTGCGCACGAACGGCGTGCGGTCCAGGCCGAACCAGGCCAGCAGCGGCACCGCGATCAGGATCAGCCCGCCGGGCACACCGCCGGCCGTCGAGCCCAGCGAGGTCAGCCAGGCGGTGGTGCCCGATACCGGCGCCGGCGCGTAGGCCAGCGCGAACCCGGACAGGATGAAGTTCATGCACAGCGTCGCGACCACCGCCTGATACCGGCCGTAGTTGACCAGCACCCCGTTG
Organism: Streptosporangiaceae bacterium; assembly: GCA_030041195.1. Next base: position 750 of record JASHOI010000284.1, read on the forward strand.
AGCGCGCCGACCGCCGCGCCGAACAGCACCGCCACCGGCAAGATCACGGCGGCGCTGGTGATGCCGTGGGCCAGCAGCATCACCTCGATCACCACCGAGACCATGGTGAACAGCGGCGCTATCGAGATGTCGATGCCGCCGCCGAGGATCGCGGGAGTCGACGCCATCGCCGCCAGCGCTGGCGTGGCCAGCTCGGCGAACGTCACGATCCATGAGCTCCAGTACACAAAGCTGTGCTGGACCGCCACGTTGGCCACCAGCAGCGCCACAGCGAGCACGGCCGGCAGCAACCAGGCCCGGTCCGCGGGACGCCAGCCCCGGATGGGCCGCTGAACCTCTGGCTTCGCGGCAGGCGCGGGGTGCTGGGTCCCTTCGGCGGTGGCTGGCCCGAAGAACTCGCGGACGATGCCGGCCCGGCTGAGCTGGCCCCGGTCCAGCTCGGCGGCAGGCCGGCCGTCACGGAACACCAGCACCCGGTCCATCAGCTCCAGGTGCTCGTCAACCTCGGTCGACAGCATGACGATCGCCATGCCGGACGCGGCGAGCCCCCGCAGCAGCGCGTAGATGTCCCGCTTGGCGCCGATGTCGATGCCGCGGGTCGGGTCGTTCAGCAGCAGAACCCGCGGATCGGCGGCCAGCGCCCGTGCGATCACGACCTTCTGCTGATTGCCGCCGGACAGCGTGGTGATCGGGTCCCGGTCGCGGCCCATGCGGATCCGCAGCCGGTTGCGGTACGGCTCGAACCGCGCCGCCGCCCGGCGCGCCGAGATCAGCCCGCCGCGGACGTCCTGACGGAGCGTGGCTGCGGTGAAATTTTCGCGTACCGACAGCGGCGGGAAAATCGATTCATCCCGCCGGTCCCTGGCCACGTACGCGATCCGGACGCCGGGGCTGCCCGGGCCACCGCCTGCCGCGCCGCCCGCCCGGCCGAGCCTGAGCGCCTGCAGGTATTCGTCCTGGCCCTGGCCTTCCAGCCCGGCCAGGCCGACGATCTCGCCGGACCGCAGGTTCAGCCCGCCGGCGGCGAGCACGACGTCGCCGGGCTGGCCGCGTTCCGCCGCGGTCGCCTCCGGCTGCACCAGCTGGTCCCCGCCGGTCATCAGCTCGACGAGGCGTTCCGGCCCGGCGTCGGCCCGGTCCAGTGTGGCCACGGACTCGCCGGAGCGCAGCACCGTGATCCGGTCAGCGACCTGTGTGACCTCGTCCATCCGGTGCGTGATGAACAGCACCGCGCGCCCCGCCGCGGTCAGCCGGCGCATGCATGAGAACAGCCGGTCCCTGGTGGCGACGTCAAGGGCCGAGCTGGCCTCGTCGAGGATCAGGATCCTCGGGTCACGCAGCAGCGCCCGGCAGATCGCCAGGCCCTGCCGCTCGCTGAGCGACAGCGCGCCGGCCGGGGCGCCGAGATCGGGGCAGCTGCCGAGCACCTCGGTCAGCACCTCCCTGGCCCGGTCGCGCCGCTGGGCCGGGGAGCTTGCCGCGCGGCGCAGCATGCCGTCGCAGCCGAGCCACAGGTTGTCCAGCACCGACTGGCGGGGAACGCACTGCACCTCCTGGAACACCGTGGCTATCCCGGCGTCGATCGCCGCACGTGGGCTGCGTGCCCGCAGCGGCTCCTGCTCCAGCAGCACCTGCCCCGCGTCTGGCCGGTGCACCCCAGAGAGGATCTTCACCAGGGTGGATTTCCCGGATCCGTTCTCGCCGATCAGGACGTGGATCTCGCCCGCCCGCAGCGCCAGGGAGCAGTGACGCAGCGCCGTGGTGGCGCCGAAGGACTTCGCGAGCCCGTCGACGTGCAGCACGGTCGACGGCAGCGCCTGCGTCTGCGTCACTGTCCCCATCGGCGGGAGCGGATCCGTCACGTGCCCGGGTTCGTCAGGATCGCGCTCAGCTCGGATGTTGGCAGCACGTTCAGGCTGGCCGGGCCTCCGGCGTTCCCGGTGGACGTCGGCGTCATGCCGGCGGTGTACCACTGGGCCACGGTCGCGTCGGTGACCAGCGGTGTGCTCAGCACGACCGCCGAGACCTTGACCCCGTCACCGGCGAACAGGTCCTTGACCAGCGTGGTGGTCGCGGTGGCCAGCTGCGGCGGCGTCGTGGTGATGCCCACGCCCTTGTAGGAAGCCTTGTTCTCGTACCAGTAGGCCAGCTCGCCGTCCTCCATGCTGTCGTTGGCGATCTCCGGCACGGTCTTGCCCGCCGCCTGGAAGCCTTCGAGCACCCCGGTCGAGCCCGAGCCCGAGACGATCGCGGCCGCGATCTTCTGCGGATGGGTCTCCAGGTACGTCTGCACGTCGCTCTTTGCGGTGGCGTCGGAGAACTGGTCGTAGATCGTGTCGTTCGTGGTGATCCCGGGGCAGCGCGCGAAGACGGCGTGGACGCCGTCGTAGGTCGCGATGTCGATGCCGACGCCGGAGATGCCGTGCACGTCCAGGACCATGCCCTTGCCGCCGATGTCCTTGGCCACCTGCTGCGCGAGATCTGCCCCCTGGAGCCAGTCGTTCGCGCCCAGCGAGATCGTGTCCGCACTGGCCACGGGGTTGAGCAGGGAGATCGACGGTATGCCGGCGCTGGCCGCGTTCTTCACCGCGGTGGTGAACGCGCTGGAGGACAGGGGCTCGTACACGATCAGCGCGTCCTTGCGCTCCACCATCTGGTTGAAGTCGGCGACCTGGTCGGTGACCTCGTCGGAGGAGGTAACCGCGTCCACCGTGTACCCGGCGCCCTTGAGCATGCCCTCCAGGATGGACTGCAGCGCGAGCTGGTAGCCGTTGTTGGTCTCGGACAGCAGGAAGCCGACGGTCTTCGAGCTCGAACTGGGCTTCCAGTTCGCGAACGCGCTCTTGTACACGGGCGTCGGGTAGCCGTCGTACAGGGCCTGGAGGCTGCTCGGCATCGACGTCAGGACGCCGTCCGGGTCGGAGGGCAGCGAGGTCGGTATCGTGCCGCACTTGCTTGCGCTCGACGTATGGCCGGCGGCCTTGGTGCTGGTCGTGCTCGACGACGAGCACGCCGACATGGTGAGGCCGGCCGCGAGGGCCAGCGCGGCCAGGCTTGCTGGGTATAGAACTCTCATCGGGAAGATCTCCTTCGATGTGGCATCGAGGCGGGGCTGAGCGGGTTCCTCATACGGGCGGGCAGGTGAACAGGCCAGGGTCGGGGTCGTTGAAGGACTCCCTGGCCACCGACTCGCTCATGGGGTTGGCGGTGCCCCACTGGTCTTGGACCAGCGGGTCGTACATGTCGTAGACGTGCGGGTGCCACGCGTCTTCATCGAGCTCTTCGAGCTCGGTCGTGTACTCGACCGTGTTTCCCTGCGGGTCGAGGAAATAGGAATAGGTGTTGTTGCCGGCGAGGTGGCGACCGGGGCCCCACACCATCCGCGTGCCAGCGCGCAGCACCCGGCCCGATCCGCGCATGTACTCGTCAATGCCGCGCATCTCGAACGAGACGTGGTGCAGCGAGACGTGCGGCCCGCGGGCGAAGGCCACCGAGTGGTGCCTCGGGTTGCAGCGCATGAAGTTCATGACCGAGCCGATGTCCGCCCCGGCGAGCGTGTCGGTCAGCCGGAAGTCCAGGACGTCGGAGTACCACTGGGCGGTGCGGTCCGGGTCGGTGCCGTTGAGCACGACGTGGGAAAGACGCACCGGGATCGACTCGCGCTCCTCGATCTTGCGATGGGGGCGGATCTGGACTCCGGCGGACACCTCGATGGTGCGGCCGTCGAGGTCGAAGAACCGCAGCCCGTACCCGCCGCCCTCGGTGCGCAGCGCGCCGGGCTCGGCCGCGATCTGCACGCCCCTGGCGATCAGCCGCTCCGCCAGCGCGTCCACGTCCGCATCGCTGGCTGCGCCGAAGGAGACCAGATCCAGCCGCTTCAGCGGATCTTTGCGCAGCCGGATGACGTAGCGTTCGGGCGAGCCCTCGGCGGCGAGAAAGGCGATGCCGGTGTCCTCGGCGACCGGCGCCAGGCCCCACACTTCGGTGTAAAAAGAGAGTTGCTTCTCGTAGTCCGGGATGGCCAGATCCACGTGGCGCAGGTGAGTGATCAGGCTTTCGCTCATCGTCGGGGTCGTCTCTCCAGCTGAGCCGCCGAGGTAATGCGCAGGCGCGAAATGCCCGGCACGGGAGGATCGACGGTCATGACCCGGAACATTAGGAGCCCCTACGATCGACGGCAAATATCTGTTTACAATGCCAGGCATCATCCCGCTGATACCTGCTGATAGCCCGGTGACCTGCGAATACCAGCCATCTGCAGGCTGCATCACTGGGATAGTGATCTCGGCTGGCCGGCGTGCTGTGATAGACCGCGAACATGGGAATCCGCCGCTGGCCCGGGAGATAAATATGCCCACGGTCCCGCGCCGCGTCGTGACCGGGCACGACCAGGATGGCGTATCCGTCTTCCTGCAGGATGGCCCGCCGCCGGTCGTGCGGACCGCTCCCGACGGCGCGCTGTTCTACGAGATATGGGGGACCGGCGCGACGCCCGCCCCGGTCGGCGCGGCCGAGCCGGACCCGACCGAGCGCTCGCTCACGGTGCCACCCGCCCCGGGCGGCACCAAGATCCGGGTAAACGAGTTCCCGCCCGGCGTCGTCAGCCCCACCCACCGCACCCAGTCCGTCGACTACGGCATCGTGCTCGAGGGCGAGGTCGTGCTCGTCCTCGACGACAGTGAGACCGTGCTACGCGCCGGTGACATCGTCGTCCAGCGCGGCACGGCACACCGGTGGGAGAACCGCGCCGAGCGGACCGCGCGGATGGCGTTCGTGCTCATAGACGGAGCCTTCACCGAGGACCTGCTGGGCAGGCTGGGCGGCGGGGTCCTGGACGGCCTGCTGCACGACCCGATGCATCCCGAGGTGCCCACCCCGACGTCCCCCAAGGCGCCGTAGCGCGCGGCTCACCGGTAGCCGTAGAACACGCCGGTCGGGTCGTAGGTGGCGCGCAGTGCCTCCATCCGGGCCAGGCTGGCGTCCGACAATGGCCGGTCGAAGCGCTGTCCGAGGTCGGCGTCGGCGAACTGGGTCCCCGCGGACAGGTGCTCGACCGAGGCGATCGACTTCGTCACCCAGGCGGCGTGCTGCTCGTCGGTGGCCGGGTCGTCGCCGATCCCGTAGACGCCGAGGTACCAGGGTGCCTGTACCGACCAGGCGGCGTGGCCCGGGTCCTGATCCTGGCCCCAGAAGTACCAGAACACCTGCGATGCGGGGTTGGGCATGCTGTCGGTGATGGCCTGGAAGGCGGGCGCGATCTCGTCCGGCGTGGCCCTGGTCCAGATGTTGTCGGCCACGTAGCGCAGCCCGCGCGGGGTTTCCCGTTGCACCTCGGCCGCCATCGCGGCCAGGCCGGTCGGGTCGTAGGCCTGGGCCCAGGCGGCATCCGCGTACGCGGCCCGGTCCAGCGGCTCGAGCAGGACCTCGGCCTGCTCGAGGGTGTCGGCGAACGCCGTGCCCGACATGGTCACCGCGGCGCCGTCGAACCCTGCCACCGGCGGCAGGGTGGCCATCGCGACCAGTTCCACCGACCGGGAGAGTTCCGGCCCGACGGCCATCATCAGCCGGACCAGATCGCCGGCCGCTTGCAGCGGGTAGACGTAGGTGCTCCGCATGATCGCGCCGGGCGCCGGATAGAGCCGGAGGTGAAATCGTACAATCGCGGCGAACTGGCCGTGGCCGCCGCCGCGCGCCGCCCAGAGGATGTCGCTGTTGCTGCCCGCCGTGCTGTGCACGAGCTCGCCGTCGGCGGTGACGGCGTCGACCGCCACGATCGACAGGCAGGCCGGGCCGAGCCGACGTGAGTTCCAGCCGTAGCCGCCGCCGAGCAGGAACCCGGCCAGCCCGACGTCCGGGCCGTGGCCGACCGGGAAGAACAGCCCGTGCGGCACCAGGGCCTCGTGCACGTCGCTGCCGACGACCCCGGCCTGCACGCTGACCCGGCCGGCGGCCGGGTCCACGGTGATCTCGCGCAGCCGGGACAGATCGAGCAGCAGGCCGCCGTCGCGCAGGTGCCCGCCGCACCAGCTATGCCCGCCGGAGCGCATCGCGACCTGCAGGCGCTCGGCACGCGCGTACCTGATCGCCGCGGCGGCGTCTTCCTCGGTGGCCGCGATCACGATGAGATCGGGATACCTGGCCGGCTTGCGCGCGTTCCACACCGCGTCCTCGCGAGCCTGCTCGTAGCCTGGCTCGCCGCGCCGGAACACCGGGCCTGCCACCCGGTCCAGCCCGCCAAGACCCATCCCGGCCCTCATCTCGGTCTCAAAACGCGGCAAGCGCGTTCCCGTTCACTGCCGACGGGGCGCGCTTCCGCTGACGTTAGGAACGCCGCCCGGCTGAGCGCAAATAGATTCTGCGCATGCCAGCCATGGCCAGGTGGCGGGCTGCGCGCTGACCTAGCCGAGCGCGGCGAGCAGGGCCTTCATCCACGGGCCGAGGTCCGCGGGAGTCCGGGCAGAGATCAGGTTGCCGTCGACCACGGTGGCCTCGTCGACCCAGTCGACCCCGGCGTTCACCATGTCGTCGCGGATCGCGCCCACGCTGGTGGCCCGGCGGCCCTTGAGGATCTTCGCCGAGATCGGCACCCAGCCCGCGTGGCAGATGAAGGCCACCGGCTTGCCCGAGTCGTCGAAGTCCCGCACCAGGCCCAGCACAGCCGCCGAGCGCCGCAGCTTGTCCGGCGCGTACCCGCCGGGGATGACCAGCGCGTCAAAATCGGTCGCGACGACCCGGTCCACGGTCGTGTCGACCGGCACCGGGCCGTGCCCCTTCTTCCCCGTCACCGGGTGATCGTCCAGGCCGGCCACGGTGACCGCGACCTCCTCTTCACCCAGCCGGTAGAGCGGGTAAAG
>JASHOI010000285.1 GCA_030041195.1 Streptosporangiaceae bacterium
TACACCTCAGAGTTCGATGACATCCCCGGCACCCGGGTGTTCACCGCGCAGCGGGCCAAGCAGGGCTTCAACCTGAACGAGTTCTGCATGAGCCTGATGAAGCCGGAGAACCGGGAGCGGTTCAAGGCCGACGAGCGGGCCTACCTGGACCAGTGGCCGATGACCGAGGCGCAGAAACAGGCGGTGCTGGACCGGGACTACAACGCGATGCTGGACCAGGGCGGCAACATCTACTTCCTGGCCAAGATCTTCGCCACCGACGGGCTCAGCTACCTGCAGGCGGTGTCGACGATGACCGGCATGGACATCGACGACTACCAGCAGATGATGCTGTCCGGGGGGCGGTCGCCCGACGGCTGGCGCTCGATAAAGAACGGAATCTGATATGGCGCGCATCACCGCGGGGCTGACCACCAGTCACATCCCGGCCATCGGCGCCGCGATCGACCTCGGCAAGACCGAGGAGCCGTACTGGAAGCCGCTGTTCGCGGGGTACGACTGGACCAAGGCCTGGGCCACCCGGGAGGTCCCGGACGTGGTGATCCTGGTGTACAACGACCACGCGTCCGCGTTCTCGCCGGAGCTCGTGCCCACGTTCGCGCTGGGCTGCGCCGACGACTTCCCGCCCGCCGACGAGGGGTACGGGCCGCGCCCGGTGCCGGTGGTCCGCGGGAACGCGGACCTGGCCGCGCACCTGGCGCAGTCGCTGATCCTGGACGAGTTCGACCTCACGCTGATGTACAAGCTCGACGTGGACCACGGCCTGACCGTGCCGCTGTCGCTGGTCTACGGCCAGCCCGCGGAGTGGCCGGTGCAGGTGATCCCGCTGGCGGTGAACGTGGTGCAGTACCCGCCGCCGACCGGGCACCGCTGCTACCTGCTGGGCCAGGCGATCCGCCGGGCCGTGCAGAGCTACCCGCAGGACCTGTCCGTGCAGGTCTGGGGCACCGGCGGGATGAGCCACCAGCTGCAGGGCCCGCGGGCCGGGTTCATCAACTCCAAGTTCGACAACGAGTTCTTCGACCGGCTGATCGGCGACCCCGACACGCTGGCGCTGGTGCCGCACATCGAGTACGTCCGCGAAGCGGGCTCGGAGGGGATCGAGCTGGTCATGCAGCTGATCATGCGCGGCGCCATGGGCCCGGCCGTCGAGGAGCTGTACCGCTTCTACCACGTTCCCGCGTCCAACACCGCGGTCGGGCATCTCGTGGTGCGGCCGTCTGACCAGTCCGGCACGTCTGAGAAGGAAGCGAGCTGACCGATGCGCATCGCAGTCGCCGGGGCCGGCGCCTTCGGCATCAAGCACCTCGACGGCCTCGCCGAGATCGACGGCGTGACCGTCACGTCGATCGTCAGCCGCAGGCAGGAGCAGGCCGAGGAGGTGGCGCGCAAGTACGGCGTGGACCAGGCCACCACCGACCTCGGCGAGGTGCTCGCCCGCGGCGACGTGGACGCGGTCATCCTGTGCACGCCGACCCAGATGCACGCCGCGCAGGCGATCGCCGTGATGCGGGCCGGCAAGCACGTCCAGGTCGAGATACCGGTCGCGGACAGCTGGCCGGACGCGCAGGAGGTCGACCGGGTGCAGCGGGAGACGGGCCTGATCTGCATGGCCGGGCACACCCGGCGGTTCAATCCCTCGCACCAGTGGATCCACCGCCGGATCGGCGCCGGCGAGCTCTCGATCCAGCAGATGGACGTGCAGACCTACTTTTTCCGGCGCAAGAACCTGAACGCGCTGGGCGAGCCGCGGAGCTGGACCGACAACCTGCTCTGGCACCACGCCGCGCACACGGTGGACCTGTTCCAGTACCAGACCGGCGAGGACGTCGAGATCGCGCACGCCGTGCAGGGGCCGCTGCACCCCGAGCTCGACATCGCGATGGACATGTCCATCCAGCTGCGCACGCCGGCCGGCCGCATCTGCACGCTGTCGCTCAGCTTCAACAACGACGGGCCGCTCGGCACGTTCTTCCGCTACATCTGCGACAACGGCACCTACATCGCCCGGTACGACGACCTGGTCACCGGGCGCGAGGAGCCGGTCGACGTGTCCAAGGTCGACGTGTCCACCAACGGGATCGAGCTGCAGGACCGGGAGTTCGTCGCCGCGATCCGCGAGGGGCGCGAGCCGAACTCCAGCGTGGCCTCGGTGCTGCCCTGCTACCGGGTGCTCGGCGAGCTGGAGACGGAGCTGATCCGGGAGGTGTAGCGGGTGGCGGTCACCTCGCTGGAAGCTTCGGTCGAGGGGCCGGCCGGGGCGCCGGTGCTCGTGCTCGGCAACTCGATGGGCACCACCCGCGCGGTGTGGGAGCCGCAGCTGCCGTTGCTGCGGCCGCACTTCCGGCTGCTCAGGTACGAGTTCCCGGGACACGGCGGGTCGCCGGCGCCGCCGGGGCCTTACACGGTCGGCGAGCTCGGGGCCGCGGTGCTGGCCCTGCTCGACGCGCACGGGATCCGGCGGGCGTCGTACTGCGGGATCTCGCTCGGCGGCATGGTCGGGATGTGGCTGGCCGCCAGCGCGCCGGACCGGGTGGCCGCGCTCGCGGTGTGCTGCACGTCCGCGTACCTGCCGCCCGCGTCGTTCTGGGCCGGGCGGGCCCGGCAGGCCAGGGCCGGCGGCACCGGCTCGATCGCGGAGCAGGTGGTCAGCCGGTGGTTCACGCCCCAGTTCGCGGCCGGGAAGCCGGACGTGCCCGCGTCGTTCGTGGCCGGGCTGGCGCAGGTCGCCGCCGAGGGCTACGCCGGGTGCAGCGAGGCGATCGGCGCGATGGACCTGCGCCCGTCGCTGCCGGCGATCAGCGCGCCGACGCTGGTCATCGCCGGCGCCGAGGACCCGGCCACGCCGCCGTGGCACGGCGCCGTGATCGCATCGGCGATCCCGGGCGCGCGGCTGGCCGTGATCCGGGGCGCGGCGCACCTGGCGAGCGTCTCGGCACCCGGTCAGGTGGGCTGCGCCTTGCTCGGCTTCCTCCTCGGGTGAAGTATTAAGGCCTCGCTCCTGCGGATCACCGCGTCCGCTCCCATCGGGCGGATGACCGCGTCCTGGCCCGCGGTGCGCCCGCCGAGCAGGATCCTGGTCAGCTTTGCCTGGGCGTCGGCCAGCTCGTCCAGCGCCGCGGTCAGGTGCGCGTCGGTCACCCGGATCGGCGGGCCGGCGCCGTTGCCGGCGTGGGCCGGCCCGGCCTCGGCCGCCAGCAGCGCGGCCCGGCGCAGCAGCTCCTTGAGGAACGCGGCGGTGACGCCGTCGGTGCGCGTGATCACTTCGTCCGGGTCGGACAGGTCGAGCACCAGGCTGCCCTGGTAGAGCGCGATCAGCTTCCGGCGGGCGTCGGCGTCGGGGAGCGGGAGCTCGGCGGCGTGGTCGACGCGGCCGGGCCGCGCCGCCAGTGCTGCCTCCAGCAGGTCCGGGCGGTTCGTGGTGAGCAGGAACGTCACGTCCACGTCCGCGCCGAGCCCGTCCATCTCGTTGAGCAGCTGGAACAGCAGCGGGTGCTGGCCCATGCGGGGCCCACGCTCCTCCGCGATCAGGTCCACGTCCTCGATCACCACGACCGACGGCGCCAGCAGCCGGGCTACCGAGCAGGCCTCGCCGATCCAGCGCAGCGCGTAACCGGAAAGGATCACCACGGTCACGCCGTCCAGCTGCCCCAGCAGGTACCGGACCGTATGGGTCTTGCCGGTGCCGGGCGCGCCGTGCAGCAGCACCCCGCGCTTGAGGTGCTGGCCCGCGGCCAGCAGCCGGTCCGCGTGCCTGGCGACGCCGATCACCTGGCGCTCGATGCCGTCGATCACCGCGGGCGGCAGCACCACCATGTCCCGGGCGAGCCGTGGGCGGTCGTGGAAGCGCAGCCCGCCGGCGCTGCCCCGGCCGTGGCCGAACATCTCGTCGCCGAACGAGATCACCTGCCCGCGGAACACGTTCCGCGCGGCCGCCTGCTGCCGCACCTCGTCGACGACCCGCTGGGCCGCCGCCTGGTCGGCGCAGGCCACCTCGAGGCTGGTGTTGCCGTCCGGCTCCCGGTCGCTGGGCCCGCGCAGCAGCAGGGCGAGCCTGGTGTCGCCGTCGTCGACCAGGTACAGGCCGCACCGCACGCAGGCCATCGTCTGCCCGCCCGGGCCGCACGGCAGCGCGGCCATCGCCACGCTGCCCACGCCCAGCCACGCGTGCTCCGCGGCCGGCTGCAGCAGGTCGGCAAGCCCGAAGTTCTCGCGTGAGAATCCGGTGAGCCCGACCAGTTCGTGCTCGCGGCGCCAGCCCGCCAGCCACCCGTCGAGGCCGGCCTGCACGTTCACGTGGTCATAGCCCTGCCAGGATCCGGAGACCACCGGCAGTGTCGCCGCGTCGGGGCCGAGGTGCTCGCGGAGCACGCGCTGGACCGGCGCGTCATCGGCCAGCGCGGCCAGCACCGCCCGGCGGATCAGGCGCCTGGCCATCCTCGGAATGCCGGCAAGTTCCGGCCAGTCGTCCGGGCCCCCGAGATTGGCCAAGGCTCCCCTCCGCATCGGGGCTCACGCCCGGGCATACCGGACGCCCTGGGCAAGCACAGCGTACCGCCGGCGGCGCCGCGCCGTGCCCAGGTATCACCACTTGACCTGCATGTTTTCCACATTCGGTCGCGGCAGGCAGACGTTGCCCCGCGACCCGTCCGGCAGTGCGCTCACGGCGCCCGCCTGCTGACGGATGTGATCACCTTGGCCGGGCGCGCGATCGTCTGGTAGACCACGCAGTAGCGCTCGGTCTGGGTGATCAGCGTGGCCACCTGCTCGTCGCTGGCGTCGGTGTCGAGCTCGAAGCTCAGCCGGATCGCGGCGAAGCCGACCGGCGCATCCTTGCTCACGCCCAGTGTCCCGCGAACATCGAGGTCGCCCTCGGCGTGCACGGTGCCGCCGGTAACCGGGAGCTGCATCGAGGTCGCCACGGCGCGCAGTGTGACCCCGGCGCACGCGACCAGAGCCTGCAGCAGCATGTCGCCGGAGCACACCAGCGACCCGTCTCCGCCGGTTGCCGGGTGCAGGCCGGCCACGGCCATCGCCTGGCCGGTGGCGACCGAGCAGCTGATGGCTTCGTCGCCGAGCTCACCGCGTGCCCGCAAGGTGATCACCGCCCGCTGCGGGTCGCTGCGGTAGACATCCTTCAGCGGCTGCTGCACGGCGCGCAGCTCAGTTCTGTCCATGGCCACCTCATGCCCGGGCGGTACCTGGCTGAACAAGATCCTCTGACACATTCTGGCCCTTCACATCGCGTGCACAAGGTCTGCATCCCGGCTGCACGGCGCGGTTGTGGTGTTAAGGGGCGGGAACGGGCGACTGCCCACCACGACGGGGCGTCGTCCGCGGGGGTAGCAGGCGGTGCCCGTGGCGATGCGGTTTGCCACCCTTCCGGTTGAGCGGGGGCGTGACCGGGGAGGGCAAAAGGGTGACAGCACTTCCGCGGGCCGCATATCTGCGGCAGGCGGGCACCGCCGGCTACTCCTGGCCGACGACGCGACCGGGGCCCTCGGCCCCCGGCAGGGTCAGGGTCATCACCGTTCCCTGCCCTGAATGGCTGCGCGCGGTCAGCCGCCCGCCGTGCGCCCGGGTGAGCTCGGCGGCGACCGCGAGGCCGATGCCGCTGCCCGAGATCTGCGCGGCCGACCGGCCGCGCCAGAAGCGGTCGAAGACGTGCGGCAGCTCGTCGGCGGGTATCCCGATCCCGGTGTCGGCGACCGTCAGCACCGCCTCCGCCCCGGCGGGGCCGGTCTCGACCGTGACCCGGCCGCCCTCGGGGGTGAACTTCAGCGCGTTCGTCAGCAGGTTCGTGATGACCTGGTGCAGCCAGCGCGGGTCGGCCAGCACGCCGGCCCCGGCGAAGCGCCGCTCCAGGGTTATCCCGGCCGCGTCGAAGCGCGCGACCAGGCTGGCGACGGCGTCGTCGGCCAGGCCGGCCAGGTCGCAGCGGTGCAGCGACAGGTGCAGTGCGGCGTCGTCGGCGGCCGCCAGGGTCTGCAGGTCGTTGACCATGTTCGCCAGCCGCAGCACCTCATCGCGCAGCGAGGCGAGCTGTTCCGGGGTGGGCTCGGCAACCCCGTCCAGCATGGCCTCATGCCCGGCCTGCAGCACCGCGACCGGGGTGCGGAGCTCATGGGCGACGTCGGCGACCAGATCCCGGCGCAGCTGCTCCTGCCGGGCCAGCGCGTCGGCCATCTGGTCGAACGCGGTCGCCAGCTCGCGCAGCTCGGCAGGCGCGGTGACCCGGCCCACCCGCGCGAGGCGTTCGCCGCGAGCCATGGCCCTGGCCACGGCGATGATCCGCTCGACGGGGCGGGTGATCCGGCGGGCCACCGCCAGCCCGGTCAGCAGCGCGAGCAGGGCAGCCACCCCGGCCGCGCCGGAGATGGCCCGCAGCAGCGCGATCTCCAGGCCCCGGTCGGCGCCGCCAAGGCCGGAACCGGTGAACCTGACCACGGCCCGGCCCACCGGCCTGCCGTGCACGATCGCCCTGGCGCCGAACTGCGGAGCCGACGCCTGCGCGCCGAACCCGGGCGAGTGCGACACCACCCGGCCCGCCTCGTCGCGGATCTCGACGTCCGCGCCGGTCTGGGCGGCCAGGTCGAGCACGGGGGACAGGTCGGCCGATGCCCAGCTGTCGCCGCGCTCCCAGGCGGCCGCGGCCGCCGCCGCGATCGCGGTGGTGAGGTCCTGGCGCTGCCGGCTGGCCAGG
>JASHOI010000286.1 GCA_030041195.1 Streptosporangiaceae bacterium
GCGGAGGCTCGGGGATTTGAACCCCGGATGGGCGTGAACCCAAACCGCATTAGCAGTGCGGCGCCATAGACCGGACTAGGCGAAGCCTCCCAACGACCCATCGGGGTCCGACCCAGGGTACCGGTACCGGCTGAGCCCCGGCAAAGCAGATGGCGCGGCTGGCGGCGGGCCGGTCAGCGGGCTTCGATCACCTCGTAGTCGCCGTTGGCGTAGGCGTCCCGGATCCTGGTCTTGGCGAACTTGCCGACGCTGGTCTTGGGCACCTCGGCGATGAACGACCACCGCTCCGGCAGCTGCCAGCGCGGCACCTGTGCCGCCAGGAAGTCCCGCAGCTCGGCCGCGGTGACGGTCGCGCCCTGCGCCAGCACGACGGTGGCCAGCGGCCGCTCGCCCCACTTCTCGTCCGGGACGCCGATCACCGCGGCCTCGGCAACCTGCGGGTGGGCCATCAGCAGGTTCTCCAGCTCCATCGACGAGATCCACTCGCCGCCGGACTTGATCACGTCCTTGGCCCGGTCGGTGAGCGTGACGAAACCGAGCCGGTCGATGGTGCCGACGTCGCCGGTCCGCAACCAGCCGTCGTGGAACTTGGCCGGGTCGTCGTCCTTGTAGTAGCTGCCGGTCACCCACGGGCCGCGGGCCTCGATCTCGCCGACCGCCTCGCCGTCGTGCGGCAGCACCGTGCCGTCCGGGCCGACCAGTCTGCCCTCGATCGCGCACATCAGCCTGCCCGCGCTGTCGCGGTAGCGCCACGCCTCGTCCTCCGGCGTGCCGGCGGGCGGGTGCGCCACGCTGCCCAGCGGCGAGGTCTCGGTCATGCCCCAGGCCTGCACGATCCGGACGCCCAGCTCCTTCTCGTAGGCCTCCTGCAGCGCGTGCGGCACCGCGGATCCGCCGCACGGGACCAGCCGCAGCGAAGACAGATCGCCGCCGTGCTCGCGCACGTACGACAGCAGCATGTTCCAGATCGTGGGCACGGCGCCGGCGATCGTCGGGCGCTCGGCCTCGATGAGCCGGACCAGCGGCTCCGGCTGCAGGAACCGGTCCGGCATGATCAGGTCGGCGCCGGCCATCACGGCGGCGTACGGCAGCCCCCACGCGTTCGCGTGGAACATCGGCACCACCGGGAGCACCTTGTCCAGCTCCGACAGCGCGAACACGTTGCCGAGGCAGACGCCCATCGAGTGCAGGTAGGCCGACCGGTGGCTGTAGACAACGCCCTTGGGGTGCCCGGTGGTGCCGCTGGTGTAGCACATCGCGGCGGCTGAGCGCTCGTCCAGCTCGGGCCAGTCGAACGTGTCCGGCTGCGCGGCGAGCAGGTCTTCGTAGGAGTGCACCTGGGGCCCGGCCGAGGCCAGATCATCCACGGGGCTTGGCGTTCCTGGCTCCGGACTTGTGACCAGGACATGCCGGATTCCCGGCGCGTGGGGCAGGACCTGGGCCAGCAGCGGGACCAGGGTCGGGTCGACGATCACCACATCGTCTCCGGCGTGCGTGGCGATGTAGCCGATCACGTTGGGGTCGAGCCGCAGGTTCAGCGTGTGCAGCACCGCGCCCATGGACGGGATCGTGAGGTAGGCCTCGAGGTGCTCGGCGTTGTTCCACATCAGCGTGGCCACCCGCTGGTCGCCGTCGACGCCGAGGCTGCGCAGGGCGTTCGCGAGCCGGGCGGCCCGGGCACCGGTCTCGCCGTAGCTCTGCCGACGGGTGCCGGACGACGTGCACGTCACCACCTCGCGGTCGGCATACGCCGACGTGCCGTAGCGCATGATCGCCTGAACCGTCAGCGGAACGTCCATCATCGTGCTCTGCACTATGGCCACCTCCTGCGGTGTGCCCGGCTGACCCGCCCCTGATGGGCTGGAATGCCCCTGGGGTGGATAGTGCCACGCTCGCGGGAAAACGTCACCACCGGCCCGGGTGGGCCGGTCAGTCGGCCTGCAGCTCCGCGTCGATCCGGAGCTTGGCGACCGCGCGTGAGACCGTGCTCTTGACGGTGCCCAGGCTCACTCCCAGCGCGTCGGCGACCTCCGCCTCGGTCATGTCCTCGAAGTAGCGGAGCACCACGGCCGCGCGCATCCGCTGCGGGAGCCGGTCCACGGCGCGGCGCAGCGTATCCGCCAGGTCGCTGGTGCCGGTCTGGTCGGCGACCGCCTGGTCCGGGATCTCGTCGGTCGGGTACTCCTCCAGCCGCCGGCGGCGCCACCACGAGATGTGCGTGTTGACCATGGCCCGGCGGACGTAGCCGTCCAGCGCACTCCGGTCCTCGATCCGGTCCCAGGCCAGGTAGGTCTTGGCCAGCGCGGCCTGCAACAGGTCCTCTGCGTCTGCGCGGTTCCCGGTCAGTAGATATGCCGTCCGCAACAGCGACCGGCTACGGGCCGTTACGTAGTCCCGGAAGCCGGGGTCGTCGAACCCCGGCTGGCCTGGCCGCGGGGACAGCGCGCGCGCGTTGCCATGGCTCCGTCCGGGGACGGCGCCTTCCCGCTGGTCACCGGCTGCGACGCCCCGAGTTGGTGCAGCTGAATCCGCGCGTGCTCCCGCCACCATGTGATCGCCCCCGCCGCTCACATTCTTACGGTACCCAGCCGGGAGCGTTAACGAGCGACTACCCCTTGTAACGGCGCGCCGGCGCGCCGGAGATACAGGTAGGGCGCCGCCGCGACGTCGCCGCCGGGACGTACATGTGTGACCTCCGACTGGAAAAGGCGTGAACCGCTTGACGTGGGCTGGGCCAGATAAGCATGGTCATTTAGGCTGGGCTCGTTGCCCAGGTGAAAGGCGGCGTTGGGCGCCGGGTCGCGAGCCCGGCAGGGGAGGGCCGATGCTGGACGTCCACCGGGACTACCGGTGTTGCGATCGCTGTGCCGGAAACGCCACCGCTCTGCGCACGTCGCGGCGGCGCAGGCTGAAGGCCGCGGTGTTCGCGGGGCAGCAGGGCCCCCCGGACGCGGCAGCCGACCGCGCCGACGACTTCCCGGCGCCGGGCAAGCTGCCGCGGGCGCTCACCGGCACCGTGCGCGACGTCAGCCCGCACGTGCTGGTGATCGGGAACGGCGCCAGCGAGACGCGGATCGCGCTCACCTCGGACGCGACGGCCTGGCGCGGCGGCCCGCTGGAGCCTTCCGGGGTGCAGCCGGGAGACCAGGCGGTGGTCCGGCTGCACCGCTCGCAGCGCGGCGTGGCCGACCGGATCTGGGCGAACATCGGCCGCGTCACCGGGGTCATCATCGAGCGCGACCGCAGCAGCCTGCTGGTTGACGAGGGCAAGACGAAGCCGCGCCAGTTAGTGACGATCCCGGGTGCCGTGTTCGGCCGGATCCAGGTCCGCTTCCCGAACCTCGAGCCCGGATACCTCATCGACGTCATCGGCGTCCGGCGGCCCGGGGAACTGGAGGCGCGGACACCGGCGACGTCCCAGCCCGCCTACCCCGTTAACCAGATGCCCGCGCCGGCGATGGTGACCGGCCGGGTGCCCACCACGATCAGCGGTTCCGTCACCTGGCATGAGCCGGTTGATGAGCCACCCGGGCTGCTTGGCGTGCTGTACCCGGCCCTCGACCCGGGATCCGGGTGTGCCGAGGACCCGGTCGGGACCGCCGCGCCGCGCTTCGTGCGCATGCCCTACCTCGCCGTCGGCAGCGTGCTGCAGGTCAGCAACGACTGCACCGGCAGCTCGTGCGCGCTGTCGGTCACCGGCTGCGCCGCCATCGCCCGGCTGTTCAACGACCGGTGCGTCACCTGCGGCACCTCGCCCCGTGGCCGTGTTGCGGACCTGACTCAGGCCAGCTTCATCTCGCTGGGCGGCGAGCTCGACCGGGGCTGTTTCAACGCGACGATCACGATTGGCCGCTGACGATGCTCGGCCACACGGTGCTCGAGATCCGGGAGGCTCAGGTCCCGCTGCTGTCGGCCATGCTGCTCGGCGGGTGCGCGGCCAAGTTCGGCCGGATCGTGCGCGTCGGGTCGCTGGACGCCGGCCTCGGACCGACCGCGCTGTTTCCGCTCCGGCTGCGCCGCCCGGCCGCGATCGCGACCTGCGTGGTGGAGTTCGCCTGCGGCGTGGCGCTCATCGTCACCGCCGGCGGGCTCGGCCGCGGCGACGCCGCGAACGCCGTTCGGCTCGTCACGTCGCTGCTGTTCCTGGTCGCTACGTGCGCCCTGCTCGAGCTGCGGACCAGCCATCCCGACGCCGGCTGCGGGTGCTTCGGCGAGTTCAGCAAGGCCCCGGTCAGCGGGCGCACGATGGCCAGGTCGACGCTTTTCGCCGCCGCGGCGCTGGCCACGATCGGGCTGCCCCCGTTGCGGGCACCGCAGCCCGGTGCGGATGCGGCCAGGCTGCTGGGGATTTTCGCCGTCGAGCTTCTCGTGATCGCCGCGCTTTCCCCCGAGCTCGGCGAAGCACTCGCCCGGCTCGGCTACTCCGAGCCGTGCGAGCTGCGCAGGCTGCCCGCGGTCCGGACGCTGGCCGCCCTGCGGCGCAGCTCGCAGTGGCGCAAGCGGGCCTGGTTGATCACGGCCGAGGTGCCCGTCGACATGTGGCGCGAGCTCTGCTGGCGGTACGTGGTGTTCCCGGCCCGGGTCGACGGCAGGGCCACCGAGATCGTCTTCGCCGTCTATCTGCGGCCGCACCGGCCGGTGATCCACGCCGCGCTCGTCGAATCGGCATCGGGCGAGGTGCTGCCGTGGCCCGCGGCCCCCTCGCGACGGCGGTGGGTCTTCGGAGCCAAACCGTTGTGGGCGGACCCCGTTCCGGCCGGCGATCGTGAGCTCGGTGCGGGCGCCGGGTCTGGCTCCGGCTCTGAGCTTGGCTCCGGGCTTGGTGCCGCGCCCGTTTCCGTCTCTGGGTCGAGAGGCTCCCCACCGGTCCACAGCCGGTTCACGATTCGTTAGCGCGGCCGTTTTCCGGCGTGACAAGCCCGCTCCCGCGCCGCCCGCCCGCCCGCCGCGTCCAAGATCCAATGATCTAGGAGGCTGGGCGGCAGTATTTGCTCGCGAGGCTCCTAGATCTTCATGAATCCGGGTGAAACGGGCAGCCGGACCTCGTGTCATCGTGCCTCGCCGGAAGGTCTGGCGTTTTCTAGGGATTTCTAGGCGATCTTGTAGAGGGGGCAAGAGTTTCGCAGAGGGCGCCCCCGCTCAAGCCGGCTGGGCGCGCAGGAATCGGCCGAAATGCGGCACGGTAAAGGCGATCAGGCCGCGCTCGGAGCTGTAAATCAGCCCCTTTTTGATCAGGCTGTCCCGGGCCGGGGAAACGCTGGACGGCTTGCGGCCCAGTTCGTCGGCGACCTGGGCCGTCGGCACCGGCTCGTCGCCGAGCTGGGCCATCGCCCGCATGTACTCGCGCTCGGCGGGTGTGGCGCGCTCGTACCTGCTGCCGAAGAATCCGACCGCGAGCTCGCCGGCCGCCACCGGGCTCGCCACGCTGACGTCGGCCGCTGTGACCGGGCTCGCAGCGGCGACGTCCCAGGTGACCTTGCCGTAGGCCTGCACGAAGTAGGGGTATCCGTCGGCCGCCGCGTAGAGGGCGTCCAGCGCCGCTGGCTCGAAGTCAGCGCCCTCGCGCCGGGCCGGGGCGAGCAACGCGAAATCGGCGGCATCCCGGTCGAGGCGGTCGATCGGCACGTACCGGAACAGCCGCTCGGAGTAGCTCTTGCTGGCGGACAGCACCGACGGCAGGTGCGGAAGCCCCGCGCCGACCACGATCAGCGGCCCGCCGGTCTGCGACAGTTCGTGGCAGGCCGCGCAGAGCGCGGAGACATCGGGCGCGGGCACGTCCTGCATCTCGTCGACGAACAGCGCGATGCCCACCGAGAGGTCGGCGGCGACCGAGGCCGCGTCGGTCAGCAGTTCGGTGAGGTCGATCTCGAGGTCGCCGGAATCGGCCCGGCCGCGTGACGCGGGCACGTCGATGCCCAGGTGCGCCGCGTACGACCCCTTCGGCGCGGCAGGGTCGCGGATGGTGAATGCCTTGAGCACGCCGAGAAACTGGTCGATCCGGTCCGGCGCTCGGTGCCTCGGCGCGAGCTCGCGCACGGCCATGTGCAGGGCCGAGGCAATCGGGCGCCTGATCGACTGGTCGGGCCGCGCCTCGATCTTGCCCGTTCCCCAGAGCCGCTGCATCGCCATCGAGCGGAACGCATTCAGCAGCACGGTTTTGCCGACACCGCGCAGCCCGGTGAGGACCATGCTGCGTTCTGGCCGCCCGCGGGCGACGCGTTCAAGCACGATTTCGAACTGGCCGATCTCGCGGTCGCGGCCCGCGAGTTCCGGCGGGCGCTGGCCAGCCCCGGGAGCATAGGGATTGCGAACCGGGTCCACGGCATTGGAGCTTATTGCGTGATCTAGCGCTTTCCTTAGATTCAATTAGAAAGCGCTTGCCGGCGTGTCGCGGCAAGCCCGCCGGACCGTACCGGAGGCGGGGCCACTCGCCCCCAGTACGGCCCGGACGGACGTCTTGGCCGGCCGCGCTGAGCACGGCGTTTCCCTGCGGTCGCCGGGTCAGTGCAGCAGGCGCAGCGTGTTCGTGGCGTCGTCCACGTAGTAGACGCCCGCGCCGTGCGGCGCCACCGCCAGGCCGAACAGGGCACCGGAGCCTGGCGGGCTGCCCGAGCGGTCCAGGAAGCGGTGCGCGACCTGGACCCCGGCGGTGGTCGTCTCGACGATCCGGCCGTCTCCGCCGTTGACGGTGAGCACGTCGCCGTTCGGCGCGATGGCCAGGCCGAGCGGGCCGTTGAGCCGCCCGCCCGAGGTCAGCACGAACCCGGTGCCAGCGCTCGAGGTGCGCGTTGCCGCGTACGGGATGCCGGTGATCCGGTTCTCCCCGGTGTCAGCCACGTACAGCGTGCCGTTGCTGTCGAGGCCCACGCCGGTCGGCCCGATGATGAATGCAGACGCGTTGGTCTGCTCGGAGAACCCGGAGCCGATCGTCGTCACCGCGAGCAGCTTCGGCGGGCTGTTCCAGTACGTGCGGACAAGCAGCCTCAGCACGGTGCCCTCGTCGACCACCGCTCCCTTCGCCGCGACCGTGCCGTTCAGCACGTTCGTGACGAACAGGTCGGCGTCCAGGCCCTGGCGCAGGACCGCGAGGTCCCACGGGCCGTTGATGCCGTAGCCGGAGATGGTCTCGCGCACCTTTCCCTGGCTGTCGAGCACGATCAGGCATCCGGCCTTCGCGGTCGCCGCCATCCCGTTCGCCGACGGCGTACTGCCCACGACCACCCATCCGCCGCGCAGCACGGCAAGCGCCGTGGTCAGCCCCACGCCGCCGGGGCATGGCCCGGTCAACTCGGAGCGGGTGATGTGCGCGAACAGCGTCTGCTGGCCGCTCGGCGAGACCTGCACGATCGTCCTGCCCGTGCCCTGCAGGTTGGCCTTGTTGTTGAAGTTGCTGACCAGGACGTCGCCGCGATGCAACTTGCCGCGGTTCAGCCCGACGACGGCGACGCCGTACGGGTTGACGTCCCCGTTGCCGGGGACGGTCGAGGCGATGGTCTTGAGCTTGCTGAACTGCCCGATAAAGGGCGCCGGCGACGAGCTAGACGCCGATGCGGGCGCCATCATGGCAAGTCCCGCGCCCACGGTCAGGGCCGCTGTGGCGGCCGTGGCTGTTAACCGGTGAATTACCGACATGCTCACGCTCCCCAAGCAGAAAAGTGAAACCCCTCGGCCGTCGCAAAGGTGGACACGGCCAGCGGCACGGGAGGCCCAGCCCGTGTCGCTGTCCCTGTAACGGCGCGGACTACGGTGCGGGTTCAGTCGTGGTGGCTATTGCTTGCGGCCTGATTCGGGCTGGTTCACCCGGGCGGATTCGGCCTGATTCAGTCTTGCCAGGAACGCGTTGTAGGCGGCGAGATGCTCGTCGTCGTCGATTCCGCCGCGCCCATCCCAGTTGACGGCCGCAGGCGCCGCCCCGCCGCCGGCGGCCGCGGTGGGACCAGCGGTGCCTTCGACAGCCCCGGACGGCGCCTGGTGCGCGGCAACCAGGCTGGCGAGATTGGCCTTCCGGGCCGCTTCGAGCCATCCATGGCCGCTGGTCGCGGCCCGGTTATCCAGGCTCCACATCACGTACACCAGCATCATCAGGCCGAACATGAGGCCATCGCCGCCGATCCACATCACCGCGCCGCCGAGGTGCAGGTCGGACACGGGCGCGGGCGCCCAGGAGGGCTGTGGACCGGAAGGAACCCCTGGCGTGCCGGCCGAGCCGTAACCGAGCATCAGCCCGGTGAACGTGTCCACCGGCATCAGCAGGACCAGGATCACGAAGCGAACCGGGTAGCTCAGCCGCCAGCGGATCGGCTCGCGGCCAAGAACCGGCAGGAAGAACAGGTAGCCGACCACCAGGAACAGGACGTGCTCGGCGTTGTGCGCCACCTGGTTCGTCTGCACCAGGTTGGCGAAGCTGGTCAGGTGCGCCCCCATGACCGCGACCGCATAGGCCAGGCAGCCGAAAACCGGCCAGGTGAGAAAGCTGACGACCCGGGATCGCAGGATCCGCTTTGCCCAGCTGTGCAGCGGGTTCCTGCTCGCGTGCAACAGCAGCGTGAGCGGCTGGCCGAAGATGAGCAGCGGCGGAGCGATCATGATCAGCATCAGGTGCTGCACCATGTGGTCCCAGAACAGCACGTCGTCGTAGGCGCCGATGCCGCTTTCCGTCGCCAGCACCACGACAGCGAGGCCGCCGAGGAACATCCCGGTCTTCCAGGCCGGCCACGGCCTGGCCGGATGCCGGCGCCCGACCCGGAACACGCCCCACAGGTACAGGCCAGCGAGGATCACGACGGCCGCGGTGACAATCGGCGCGAACTGCCAGACCGTGAAAACTGCCTGCCAGCCGAACGGGCGCAGCATGGGGACCTCCTCCGCTGGTGAGCCTACTCACCCGCGGCGAACGCGGGGCGCCCGGCTGCCCGGCTCGGCTTGTGCTCAGATGCCGGACCCGCGGTCTGCGCTCACCCGGCCTGCGCGGCTATCGTGTCTGCGGGAGGGTTCGCCTAGTGGCCGATGGCGGCAGTCTTGAAAACTGCTAGGAGGCGTGAGTTTCCTCGTGGGTTCGAATCCCACACCCTCCGCTTTGTGATCTCTCAAGAGATTAGGAATGACCCGAACCCACGTTATGGTCATGGGTCTTCCGTTCGCCCGGGGCGCCGCCACGCAAAACGGCGCCGGGCCGACCCCTGCGGCAGGGGTCGGCCCGGCGGCTGCCTGGATCCTGATCAGGGATCGACGGTAAGGGTCTCCGTGTCCGACGACGGCAGCGCGTAGTCGTCGCCGAGGTAGTTGGCGGTTATCGTCACCGACCCTGTGGTCGTCGGCGTATAGGTGCAGGTCGCGATGTTGTCCCCGCCGGTGGTCGGGTAGGTCACGGGGACGTCGCTGCACCCGGGAATCGCCACGCCGCCGATCGAGAACGTGACCAGGTCCGCCCCGCCGTCAGCCGCGCCCAGGCTGCCCGCCGGCTCGTCGGTCACGTCGGCCGACAAGGTCACCGGATCGCCCTCGGTGGCGGGCGACGGGTTGAACGTCAGCGCGGTCGCCGTGATGTCCCAGGTGACCAGCTTGTGTTCGGGGTACTCGGGCGCAGCAGAAGCGGTCCACTCGCTGCCGGCCGTGGGCGTGTACGTGGCCGTGTAGAGGACAAATCCCCAGGTTCCCGCTCCGGGAGTCACGTTGCAGGCAGCGTCTCCGTCCTCCACCGCGGTGGTGCACGTCAGGTTGGCAGGCGGGACGGTGAAGGCCGGAGAATTGGGGGTAAACGTCACGGTTCCGGTGGGCACCGAGTCGCCAGTGTTCGGAGTCACGGTCGCCTCTAGCGTGACGGTCTCGCCGCCGTTCGCGTAGGCATAAACGTCGGCCTCAGGGTAGGTGATCGTGGTGGTCGTGGCGATCGGCCCGCCGCCACCGCCACCACCGCCGCCACCGCCACCACCGCTGGGCTTGTTGGTGACCTTGATCGTGGCCGTGCCTGAGGACGTCTTGTGCGTCGAGTCGCCGGAGTACTTGCCCGTGATCGTTTTCGTCGCCGGGTCCACGAACTTGTACTCGCAGGACGCCGCGCCCTTGGACAGGGTCCCACGGCACAGCTTCTTGGTTCCGAGCCAGAATGTGACGCTTCCTGTCGGGGTCTTGCCCGACCCCTTCACGGTCGCGGAAAGCTTCACGTCTGTGTGGGTGTAGGCCGTCTTGGGGGCGGACACGCTGGTCTTCGACGAATGCTTGGTCGAATGGGCGGTCGAATGACCGGACGACGCCATCGCCGGGAGCACTCCCAGAGCGCACGCTGCCACGGCCACGGCTGTCACCGACAGCACCCGGATGACGCCAGCACCGGCGCGATGTCCCCCAGCCGGTTCGGGGTTGCTGGCCACACCCGGCGGCCGGTTCAGTCTCATGCCAGATTCCTCCTCGAATCTCCCCGCTTTGACGTGAGCGCGGGCATGGGGCGAGCGCCCCGCACGACGCTTGTCAGTTGGACGTTGGGCGTGAGATCCGGGATTACACGCGCTGAGCCGGATAAGCCATGCGACTGCGGTAATTGTCCGGTAGAGAACGATTTACCGTAAAGATGTGACCTGATGGTTATACAAGGGTCGCCTCAACGGCGCGGGCCGGCGCCTTCCGGCCTCGAGGAAAGGCGGCGCCAGCCCGCCGCAGGCGGTCCGACCAGGCGTTGCCGCGTTGAGCCGCGCCGGCCGCGCCGACCGCGCCGCGACAGAGCACGCCAGGCAGCGTCAGCCAGCGTTTCCGCTGGAAGCGGGCGCAGGCGAAGGCCCAGCCGCCGCCGATGGCTCCGAGGAAACTCCCTCCGCAGCCGAAGGCTCTGGCTCATTGCTTGCGCCAGGATCCAGGGGCCCGGTAATCGTCGCGGCCACTTCGACGGCGACGTCGCGAACGGTCTCACCGAGCAGCCCGGCAGCCTGGCGCAGCTGGTAGTGCCGCTCCGCATCCTGCTCGTGGTCGGCTGCCTCGCTGAACGCCTTGACGAGCCGGTCGACCAGGCCCTGCGCCGTCGGCCACTGGCCAACGGCCTGCCGGGCCTCCGGGGTCACCCGGTTCACGTACCAGAACCTCGGATCTCCCCCGGTCTCCGTCTTGCGGAAGTCCACGAAGGTCGGATCCATCGCGTCAAGCGACCTGGTGACGTCGGCCAGTTCCAGTCCAGTCCGCTCGGCGATGTCGCTGACCGTCACCATGTAGCTGTGGTCAAGCAGCTCCACAACCGACCTCAGCACTGGAACGTCTCGGACTCCCCACGTGTCTTCCACTGTCCCCGCCCTTACCGGTCTGCGCCTTTACCGGCCTGACCACCGCGTACGCCGATATCGGCTACAGCCCAGGTTATGCACGTCAGCCCCCGAATGCGCGCTGCTGTCTCAAGACGAGTCCAGCGCAGACCTCCAGGCCCGGCCGGTCGCCCGCCGCGCCACGGAAAGTGCGAGCATCATAACGGCCAGGCTGGCGACGTCAATGGCACCAGCGTGAAAGAGCCCGGGACGGGAGCCCTCGGCCAGCACCCAGCAGCAGCCGCCCGCCAGGAACCCGGCCATGCCGACCCCGGCCGCGCTGACCAGCCACGCCTCGTAGCGAAGCAGCCGTGGTGACCAGTCGAGCCGCCGCATCGTGCCCGCAACGCCCGCGACCAGGGCGATCAGCGCCAGCGGGCTCACCGCCATCCAGGCGATCTCCGCGGCGGGGAACGCGGCGAGCGCGCCCGGGTGGGCCCAGTATGAGGAGACCGACAGCGTGGCCGCCCAGCTGAACGCCGCGACCCCGCCGGGCACAAGGCCCTGCTGCGCCCAGGAATGGCCGCCCGTGCCCGGCCAGGCGTTCTCGAAGTGGTGACTGCCGACGGCCAGCACCACGGCGCCGGCCAGCGCGAGCAGCAGCGGCCC
>JASHOI010000287.1 GCA_030041195.1 Streptosporangiaceae bacterium
GGCGGGCCTGCTGCCGGTCGGTGTACTGGTTGGCGCCGTCGCGGTAACGCAGGCACCCGCCGAGCCCGGCCACCCGGAGCCCGGCCGCGTCGACGACGCGCCGGTCGGCGTTCACCGCGCCGTCCGGCCACGGCGCCCGGGCGGGCATGCCGGCCCGGAGCGTCAGGCCCGCGCGGGACGACCGGTACCCGGACAGGTCCGGGTCATGGTTGCCGGGCACGAACACCAGCGGGACGTCAAGGGCGTTCATCAGCGACCCCAGATAGTCGAATGGCAGGTCACCGCAGGCCAGGATCAGGTCGGCGCCGCCCATCGCGGCCGGGTCGGCCGCTATCGCCTCATCGACCTCGTCGGACACCGCGAGCACGCGAACCGGGCTCCGGTCACCGGCCGGGCCGGCCATTCAGCGCACGGCCGTTTCCCGCACATCAAGGCCGCGCTGCCGCAGTGCCGCCTCCACCCGGTAGATCTCGGCCAGCGGGGTACCGTCGCCGGCCGGCGGCGTGACCTCGAGCCGCTCGCAGGCCGTGGTCAGCGCGTCGAGGTAGGCGCCGCGCAGCGCCTGCACGCGGTGGTGCTTGGCGGTCAGGCCGACCCTGGTCTCGGTGTCCTCCAGCTCCGCGCGCAGCCGGCGCAGGTCGGCCTCGAGCCGCTCCAGCGGCCTGGGCGGCGGGGCCTTGTACCGCGACTCGCTCAGCCAGTGGGCCCCGCGCCACGCGCCGATCAGTGCGTACACCGCGACGGGCATCAGCACGGCGGCGAAGATCAGCTCGAGTACCGGAGTCACCCATCCAGTGTCGGCCGGGCGGAACGGGAAATGCAAGCGGTCGGCGTAGGCTGGACCGCGCCGCGGTGCGCGGGAAGGAGATGCCTGCTCGTGCGAGACAGCGGGTTCGATCCGTCGGTTGCCCACCCAGCCCGGATCTACGACTACTGGCTGGGCGGCAAGGACAATTACGAGGCCGATCGGGTGGCCGGCGATCGGGTGCTCCAGTCGGTGCCGGTGCTCGTCTCCGGAGCGCGCGCCAACCGGGCCTTCCTCGGCCGCGCCGTGCGGTACCTGGCCGACGAGGCGGGCGTCACCCAGTTTCTCGATATCGGCTCGGGATTGCCGACGGCCGCGAACACGCACGAGGTCGCCCAGGCGGCGGCCCCGGGAGCGCGCGTGGTGTACGCGGACAACGACGCGGTCGTCGCGCTGCACGCCAGGGCGCTGCTCACGGCTTCACCCGGTGCCGCATTCATCGAGGCCGACGCCCGGGAACCCGAGCTGATCCTGCGCCAGGCCGGGGAGTTTCTCGACCTGGCCCAGCCGGTGGCCGTCATGCTGCTCCTGGTCTTGCACCTGGTACCGGACAGCGACGACCCGGCCGGGCTGGTGGCCCGGCTGACCAGCGCGATGCCTGCGGGCAGCGCGCTGGTGATCTCGCATCCGGCCAGCGACATCCTGCCCGAGCAGGTGGCTGCCGGGCGCCGGGACTTCAACCGGATGTCCGCGGTGCCGATGACCGGCCGCAGCCGGGTGCAGGTGGAACGCTTCTTCGAGGGGATGGCGCTGGTCGAGCCGGGTCTGGTGCAGCCTCAGCAGTGGCGCCAGCCGCATCTCGAGGGCTCCGGCACCCCCATCCCGGCGTGGTGCGGCGTGGCCATCAAGCCCTGAACCCCGCGAGACCAGGCCCGACCCGTCAGGAGACAAATGGAGCAGATGCACGAGAACGTCGGCGAGCAGCGGTGGTGGCACGGTGCGGTGCTCTATCAGCTCTATGTCAGGTCGTGGCTGGACAGCAACGGCGATGGCTACGGCGACCTGCCCGGCATCATCGAGCGGCTCGACTACCTTTCCTGGCTCGGCGTTGACGGCATCTGGCTGTCGCCGACGATGCCGTCCCCGGACGAGGACTGGGGCTACGACGTCTCCGACTATCTCGGCGTGCATCCGGAGCTGGGCACGCTGGCGGACCTCGACCGGCTGATCGCCGAGGCGGGCGCGCGCGGCATGCGCGTGCTGCTCGACCTGGTGCCCAATCACACCAGCACCGCCCACCCCTGGTTCGTCGACGCCGCGACCGGCCGCAACGCCGAGTTCCGCGACTACTACGTGTGGGCCGACCCGGCGCCGGGCGGCGGCCCGCCGAACAACTGGATCGACGCGACCGGGCAGTCCGCGTGGGCGTGGCACGAGCCGACCGGCCAGTACTACCTGCACCTGTTCCTGGACAGCCAGGCGGACCTGAACTGGCGCGAGCCAGCCGTGCACCGGGAATTCGATGAGATCGTCCGGTTCTGGTTCGACCGGGGCGTCGCCGGGTTCCGCATCGACGTGGCGCACGGCCTGTACAAGGACCCGGAGCTGCGCGACAACCCGCCGGCGGCCACCTCGGACCCGCTCGGCGGCCGGTTCGGCCAGGAGCAGACCTACAGCGCGAACCGGCCGGAGACGCACGGCGTCTACCGGGACTGGCGGAAGATCGCCGAGAGCTACCAGCCGCCGCGGCTGCTGCTCGGCGAGACCTGGGTTCGCGATCTTGTCAGCCTGGCCAGCTACTACGGCCACGACGACGAGCTGCAGCTCGCGTTCAACTTTCCGTTCGTGTTCGCCCGCTTCGCCGCGCCGGAACTGTCCGGCGTCGTCGGGGCGACGCTGGCGCGGCTGCCCGCCGGCGCCTGCCCGGTCTGGACGGCGTCCAACCACGACGTCGGCCGGTTCCCGACCCGCTGGTGCGGGGGAGACGACCGCAAGATCAGGCTGGCGCTGCTGGTCCTGGCCACGCTGCCGGGCACCACCGTCCTTTACTACGGCGACGAGATCGGGATGACCGACGTCAGGGTCCCGCCCGAGCTGCGCCGGGACCACATGTCGCGGCGAGGCGGCGGCTGGGACGGCATCAGGGACCGCGCCAGGACGCCGATGCAGTGGGACGCGTCCGCATCGGCCGGCTTCACCGCCGCCGGCGTGCGGCCATGGCTGCCGGCCGGCGACGCCGCCGCCTGCAACGTGGCCGGCCAGCGCGACGATCCCGGCTCGGTGCTCCGGTTCTGCCGCAGCCTGCTGGCGCTGCGCCGCGCCGAGTTCGGCGGCACGATCGCTCGCTACGAGCCGCTGCGGGCCGACGGCGGCCTGTGGGCCTACCGGGCCGGCCCTCTCACGGTCGCGGCCAACCTTTCCGATCATCCCGCTGCTCCGCTCGCCGAGGCCGGCGAGATCCTGCTGACCACCGCGGGGGAACCGCGGTCGGCAAACGGACCGCTCGGCCCATGGCAGGGATTCATAGCCCGGAACGTGACGCCAGCGCCCTGATCGCGCCGGCGCCCGCCGGTCTGGCCCGGGCCCCGCGGCCCCCGCGGGGAACTACGCGGTGCCGAGCAGCTTGGCCCGCAGCGAGCCGACGTCGGCCGGCCCGAACCCGTGGCCGGAAAGCCACCGCGCCGCCCCGCCGTAACGCACCTGAAGCTGCTCGAGGAACGCCGCCATGGTCTGCGGCCGCGGTGCGTCGTTGGCGGCGGCGTCGGGCCTGCTGTCGATGTCGGCCGCGTAGGTCTGCGACGCGCGCAGCCGGTCCAGGATCGCTTCCATGCGCTCGGCGCTGGCCGCGTAGTCGGCGATCACCGCTTCGCTGGTGACCCCGACAGCGGTGAGCGCCAGCGCCACCACCACACCGGTCCGGTCCTTGCCGGCGGCACAGTTCACCAGCGCCGCGCCGGGCGCCTGGGTGATGCTGCGCAGCGCCCCGGCCACCTGATCCGGCCGGTCCTCGAGGTAGCCCAGGTAGTACCCGCACCTGAGGTCGTCCGGGTACCGGGATCGGGCGCCGTCGAGGCGCAGGTTGGCCATGGCGTCGGCGGCGACGTCGGTGGCCGTGCCGGCTTCCGGCAGCACGGAATGATAGGCGTGCCGGACCGACCCGACCCGCGTCAGCGGTCCCGGCCCCTCGGACACCACCTCCTCGGGAGCGCGCAGGTCGACGACGGTGGTCACGCCGATGTCGTCGACGAGCAACTTCACGTCGGACGGTGACAGGTCCTGCAGGTTGTCCCCGCGCAGCAGCCGGCCCGCCAGGGTCGTCCCGCCGCTGTCGGTGGGCAGCGCGCCGAGGTCACGGACGTTGACAGCTCCATCGAGCTCGATCCATCGCACCCGTTCATCCTCGCTGGCGCCCTCCGGCAGGCCAACGGCGGCCGGCCCTTTTCGGTATTTATCCATCCCCTCGTGGCTCGCCGTTCACCGGCCTCATCGCGGCGGCGGCCGTCAGAACGCGCCGGTGCCGTCCGGCGTCCCCATGCCGGTGGGGGCGTCGTATCCCTTCTTGGCCACGCACAGGTAGTCGTAGCCGCACGTCGCGCCGCCCGCGCCGTTGAACCAGTCGTTGTTGCCCTCGGTGATGTCGAACAGCGACCCGGCGTGGGCGTACTCGTAGCCGAGGGGGACCGTGGCCGCGTTGCCGGCCAGCGCGTACACCCCGGCGATCAGCGGCGCGGACACGCTGGTCCCGCCCACGGTCAGCCAGCCGCCCTGGAGCTTCTCGTAGATCGGGATGTTCCAGGCAACGGCGGCCACGTCACCGACGGTGCGCATGGCGCAGTGCGGGTCGTGTTGCCATGCGGGCTTCGCCACGTACGCCGAGCAGCCGCTGCCGCCGGCCCCGGCAGAGTTGTTCCAGACCTGCTCGGTCCAGCCCCTTGCGTTGTGCGCCCTGGCCAGCTCGGTGCCGCCGACGGCGGTGACCGTGGTGAGGTTGGCCGGGAAGTTCGCCGCCGTGAACCCGTTGTCCCCGTTGGAAACGACGATCACGTGGCCGGGATGGTCGTAGTCGTCCGCGTACACCTGGCTGAAGCCGGACTCCTGGGTGCCGTAGCTGTTGGAGATCACCTGCGCGCCCAGCCGTGCCGCGGTGTTCTCGGCGGCGGCCAGGTTCGCGACGCTGTCGTTTCTGGCCTCCACGACCAGGATCTTGCAGTGCGGGCAGACCGCCGACACCATCGACACGTCGAGCATCGTCTCGATGTCCCATCCCGACGGCACCGCGGACGCGGGCAGCGGCTCGGCGTTGCCCTTCTCGTTGACCACCCGCAGGCACCCGGTCGATTCCTTGCACGCGCCGAGCCCGTAGTGGCTGCGGTACACGGCCAGGTTCGCGGCCAGGTCCGGGGTGCGGTAGGCCTCAACCACCGCCACGGTCTGATGCGGGTTGCGGCGCACCGGGAGCTTGTAGGCCGCCGCGATGTCGGCCGGGCTCAGCCCGGACGGGTCGGACGCGGCGCCGAGGACACCGGCGGCGATGGCCGCGTTCACCCTCGACTGCGGCGCGAACAGCGCGAAGCACCGTTCGTCGCCCGCTGGGGCGTGCGGGCAGGCAGCACGCATCCCCCCGTTGCCAGCGGCCGCCGCGGCGGCGGCGCCGGAACCCCCGACCGCGGCCGCGGCCAGGCCAATGGAGACGATCGCGGCAGCGGCCGCGGCGAACACGTTGCGCAGGTTCATCGGCGTGCTCCAGCCTGGGTCAGGCCGCGGTCTTGTAGCCGCGGGTGATGGTCTCGGTGATCTCGTCGCCGGCCGCGTCGGCGGCGTGCACCCGCAGGCTCACAAAGGCGCCTGGGGGCGCGGTGAAGGTCACGTTGAAGGTGCCTCCCCCCGCTGGCGTCACCGTGGCGGGCTGCCAGGTCGCGCCGCCGTTGACCGACACCGCCACGGTCGCCCCGGTGATCCTGGACACCGGCGCGAGCTGCAGGCGCCCGACCGTGAGCTGGATCTGCTGCTGCCCGGCCGGGGCGACGCCGTCAATGGCCAGCCCGCTCACGTCGTAGAGCAGGGTCATCATCGGCTGCACGGCGCACCGCTGCGTCCCATCCGCGCAGGTCCACCCGGCCGGCAGCCTGGCGCCCGGCCGCCGGCCGGTGTGCCACGTCCACACGGTCCGGGTCGCCGTGGACAGCCGGTAGATGTAGCCGGTCCGCGTCGCGGTCAGCACGAACCTGATCACCCCGGGCTTGCTGCCGAGCGTGGCCTGCAGGAACAAGTCGGGAGAGCCCGCGGCCAGCGCGGCGGCGTTACCCGCAGCGATCTTCTTGCCGTTCTCCCGCAGCAGGTAGCTGCCGTTGATGGAACCCACGGTGCCGAAGATGCCGGGGGAGTACCCGCTCCCGGTGTGCCCGACCGTGTTGTCGCCGAACGGGGTGACGACCAGCGTCAGCGTGTTGCCGGCCCGGCTGGCCGACGGCAGCTCGAAGAACGGGTTGGCCGCGCCGAGCAGGTTGACGTCGGGCCCGGGGTGCAGCGGGTAGGCGTTCCAGTTCTGCGTGGCCGTCTCGCCGGGTGAGAACGTGCGGCCCGAGTCGGTCTGGCCCCCGGACAGCGTCGCGTACCTCTGGTAGTACGCGTTGGTCCAGATCACCGACGGCCCGGCCGAGAAGTACTGGTCCAGCGACTGGGGCAGCGCGAACGCGAAGATATCCGCGGAGAGCAGCCCTTCCTCCTGGAAGCCGAAGAAGCCGAGCGGCATCCAGCCCCCGGTCGACCTGCCGTCCTGGAAGTAACCGGCGCTCGTGGTGGCGAGGCTGCCCGCGGTAACCACGTACCGCTGCGGGCCGATGACGCCGCCGGTCCCGGCCAGCACCAGGTTGTAGTCGTACCGCGGGCTGGCACCGGACGGCGAGGTCAGGTACCCGGTCACGGCGGTCTGCAGCGTGCCGACCGTGGGCGGCTGCGTCGTCTCGTTCGTCCAGAGCGGCACGTTGCCGGCGTCGAAGCTGTCTTCGATCAGATCGCCGTTGCCGGTGCCACGGTAGATGGTGAAGGTGGCGTCCTGGGTGACCGCGGGCTGCGGCGTCACCATCTGGACCTGATTGGTCGCGGTCGGCTCGTCCACCGCCACCGTGGTGTCCCCGGCCACGGTGAACTGCGGCAGGATTACCGTCCGGAACGCGGTGATCGTCGTGGCGGAGGTGTCGAAGAACGTCCCGATCGCCATGTAGTGCCCCGCCGGGACGCTGAACTTGACCGAGCCGTCGTAGAAGACGTTGCTCGTCTCCACCGGATCGCCGAACTTCAGCAGGTTGTCCACGTTGAACACGCTGACCAGGTCGCCGGTGTCCGGGTGGCCCGCAAGGTCGGTGCCGGTCACGGTGAGCGTGTGCATCACGTAATGTGGCCGGGCCGCGGCGGCTGCCGTCTGGCCGGGCAGTCCGATCGACACCCCGCCGGCGAACATGCCGTCGGCGCCGTAGCTGCCGCGGGCGTGATCGGCCGCGAACTGGCGGGCCAGGGCCGCACCGAACTTTGTCGCGGAGGCGGCCGTGAGGTACCCGCGTGCGGTGCCGCCGCGCGAACTGGTGATCGTCACCCCGGGCAGGCTGGGCAGCCCGCCGTGGTAGCTCACCTGGACCGGCAGCCGGCCCGCCGACTCCGCCGCGGCCAGCGAGCTCAGCTCGAACAGCGCCGGGCTCAGCCCCCGGTTCAGGTACGGCAGCGCGTCGGCCGGGATCTGGAACGCCTTACCGCCGAGGTCCAGCCGGACCAGGGCCCCGCCGATGCCGCCGGCCGCCGCGCGGGCTACCCCGGCCACGATCCCGCCGAACCGGGTCGCGGTGACCGTCACCCGGTCGCCGTTGATCAGCGTCAGCGTCCGCGCGGCCGTTGTCGCTGCCGGCCCCGCAGCGGCCGAAGCCGATGCCGGCGCCGGGGCTGCCGACGCCGGGCCGACGGCCAGGAAGGACGCCAGCGTGGTCGCAGCCGCGATCGCCACGGTGCGCCGCACGGTTCGTTCGCGCCCGCCGGCGCCTCGGAGGTTGCTGGCCTTCATCCGTCTCGCTCCCCCGATCTCGGGCCATGGCACCGGCCGTTGTGTGACGTTTTTGACTATTGCGAGGTATTTCATGTATTGGACGTCATACTGATACGCGAGGTTGCCATAGAGGCAGATATTTCTCTCGGGTTTTCTGGTGCCAGCCTTCGGCCTCTTTGGCGCCGTCGTTCCGGCCGTTCTCAGGCCGCCAATCACGCAGGCCCTCCCGCCGCCACCGATGCACGGCACCGGGCCGTGGCAGGCGGTGGCCTGCGGCTACCCTTGGCAGGTGCTCACCAGGGTCGATTTGCGCGGCGAGGCCGCGGCCAGCCTCGGCAGACAGCGGCTTGACGGGGTGCTGCCGCGGGCCCGGCTTGACGTCGAGGCAGCGCTCGACGCGGTGCGGCCGGTCTGCGAGGACGTGCGGCTGCGGGGCGCGGCAGCGGTCCGCGACCAGACCAGGCGGTTCGACGGCGTCGACCTGCCCAGCACCAGGGTTCCGGCCAGCGCGCTGGCCGACGCGCTCGCCGAGCTCACCCCGGACGTGCGGGCGGCGCTGCAGGAGGCGGCGCGGCGGGCACGCCTGGTGCACCAGGCGCAGCTGCCGGCCGAGCCGGTCACCACGGTCGCCGAGGGAGCCACGGTGACCGAGCGCTACGTGCCCGTGGAACGGGCCGGGGTCTACGTGCCGGGCGGGCTGGTCGCCTACCCGTCCTCGGTGGTGATGAACGTGATCCCGGCGCAGATAGCGGGCGTCGCCGAGATCGCCGTCGCCTCTCCGCCCCGGCCCGAGCGCGGCGGGCTGCCGCATCCGGCGGTGCTGGCGGCCTGCGCGCTGCTCGGGATCACCGAGGTGCACGCGGCCGGCGGGGCCCAGGCGATCGCGATGCTCGGATACGGCACCGCCGACTGCGCGCCCGTGGACGTCATCAGCGGGCCGGGCAACGTCTACGTCGCCGCGGCCAAGCGGCTCCTGCTCGGCCGGGTCGGGACCGACGCCGAGGCCGGCCCGACCGAGATCGCGATCATCGCCGACGGGTCGGCCGACCCGGCGTTCGTCGCCGCCGACCTGGTCGCGCAGGCCGAGCATGATGCGCTGGCCGCCTGCCTGCTGATCACCACCGATCCCGGGCTCGCCGACCGGGTCGACGGCGAGCTGGCCCGGCAGGTCGCGGCGGCGCGGCACCGGGAGCGGATCACCGAAGCCCTGGCCGGCCAGTCCGCCTGCGTGCTCGTGGCCGACGCCGGCGCGGCGCTGGCGGTCGCGGACGCGTGGGCACCGGAACACCTGGAGATCCAGGCCGAAGGCGCCGCCGAGCTCGCCGCGCGGGTCCGCAACGCCGGCGCGGTGTTCGTCGGGCCGTACTCGCCGGTGTCGCTGGGCGATTACCTGGCCGGCTCCAATCACGTGCTGCCCACCGGCGGGACCGCGCGGCACTCCGGCGGGCTTTCCGTGCTCACCTTCCTGCGCGGCATCCACGTGGTGACCTACGACGCCGCGGCGCTGGCCGCCGTCGCGCCGCACATCGAGGCGCTCGGCGGGGCCGAGGACCTCGCCGCGCATGTGAACGCGGTAACCGCGCGGCTGGCAGCCGGCCCGGCGCCCGGCGGGGCCGAACCCCGGCCGGCGCCGACCGGTCGCGTGTAGCGGAGATGTCAGCGACAGTTATCCGCTTCGTCATCGCGTGGAAGCCGTTTGCGAACGTCGCCTGTTGCACCGTGTGATCGTGAGGATCGCGGTTATAACCGAGTCATTCCCGCCCGACGTGAACGGTGTCGCTCACTGCGTGCTGCGCGTGGCCGAGCACCTGGTCCAGCGAGGTCACGACCCGCTGGTCATCGCCCCCCGTCCCGCCGACTGTCTGCCGCGCCCGGACGACACGGTTCCGTACCAGGTCGTCCGGATGCCGTCGCTGCCGATGCCCGGGTACCCGGGCTTCCGGATCGCCGCCGCTGGCGCGAGCCTGCGTGCCGCGCTGACCAGCCACGGCAGTGAGCTCGTGCACCTGGCAAGCCCGTTTGTGCTCGGCGGCGGGGGAGCCGCCGCTGCCGCGCGGCTGCGGCTGCCGATCGTTGCCGTGTACCAGACCGACATGCCCGGGTATGCCCGCGCCTACCGGTTCGGCCCGGCGGGCCAGGCCGCCGCCTGGCGCCGCGTGCGCCGGATCCACAACGCCGCCGACCGGACACTCGCGCCGTCCACCGCCGCGGCCGCGAGCCTGCACGCGCACGGCATCGAGCGGGTGTGGCTCTGGGGCCGCGGCGTGGACACCACCCGGTTCGACCCGGCCAAGCGCAGCGAGCAGCTGCGCGCCGAGCTCGCCCCGGACGGCGAGATACTGGCCGGGTACGTGGGCAGGCTGGCCCCGGAGAAGCGGGTCGAGCTGCTCAGCCACGTGGCGGCGCTGCCCGGGGTTCGCCTGGTGGTCGTCGGCTCCGGCCCGGCCGAGGCCGCCGCGCGCCGGGCCATGCCCGCCGCGGCGTTCCTTGGCCAGCGCCACGGAGAACAGCTGGCCAGCATCTACGCCAGCCTCGACGTGTTCGTCCACAGCGGGCCGCTGGAGACGTTCGGCCAGACCCTTCAGGAGGCCGCGGCCAGCGGCCTGCCCGTGGTCGCGCCCGCAGCGGGCGGGCCGCTCGACCTGGTCAGCGACGGCGTCACCGGGTTCCTGGTGCGCCCGTGCGACCCCGGTGCGCTGGCCGGTGCCGTGGCCAGGCTGGCGGCCGACCCCGGGCTGCGCGCCCGCCAGGGCAGAGCCGCCAGGCAGCGGGTGCTCGGCCGGACCTGGACCGCCCTGGGCGACGAGCTGATCGGCCACTACGAAGCGGTGCTGCGGGCCGGCAGCGCGGTGGAGGTGTCCGCGTGACCACGTTCGCAGCTCTCGGCGATTCGATCACGCTTGGCGTCGGCGATCCGGTCCCGATGGATGGCCGCCGGGCCTGGCGCGGCTGGGCCGCGCTGCTCGCCGAGGGCCTGCACGAGCCGCGGCTGCACATCCTCGCTTCCTGCGGCGCGCGGATCGTGGACGTCGAGCGTGACCAGCTCCCCGCCGCCCTCCAGCTGCGCCCGGAGGTCGCCAGTTTCGTCGTCGGGGTCAACGACACGCTGCGGACCAGCTTCGACATCAACCAGGCCGCCGCGGCGGCGGCGCACACCGTTGGCGCGCTGCGCGCCGCCGGCGCCGAGGTGCTGACGATGCGGCTGCCCGACCCGGGGCAGATGCTGGGCCTGCCCGGTGCGCTGGCCCGTCCCCTGGCCCGCCGGATGCACGAGCTGAACGCGGTGCTGGACGGGCTGGCGGAGCGATTCGGCACGCTGCATTACGACGCCGCGGGAGACGCCGAGGTGCGCGACCCACGGATGTGGGCCGTGGACCGGCTGCACCCCAGCGAGCGCGGCCACCGCCTGATCGCCTGCCGGTTTCACGACCTGCTCGCCGCCGCCGGGCTGCCGGCCGGGAACCGGCCCGATCCGGAGCCGTCCAGCACGCCGCCGACCCGGCTGGCCGAGATCGGGTGGATGGCCACCAAGGGGACCGCGTGGGTGCTGCGCCGCTCAACCGACCTGGTGCCCGGCCTGCTGGCCATGGCGATCAGGGAGTGGTGGTCCGGCGAACAGTCGCCTAGCGCCACCATGGAACGCGTCGCAGCTGAGCCAGGTGCTCGGCAGGCAGGGTGATGTCCTGGGTGTGCGACCCGAGGTCCTGAAGGTGCTCCCGGACCCAGAGCGGGTGCGGACTGCTGAGCGCCGGGGGCGGCTGCCCGTCCGGCAAGAGCACCGGGGCCGTAACGGGCACCGGCTGGTCATGGCCGGGCGGCCCGACCAGGACAGCGATGCGCCGGTAGAAGCCGGCCAGCTCCTCGCTCTCGTGCCGCAGCGGCCGCACCGGATCGGGATGCCCGTCCGTGCCCGTCGGCGGGCAAAAGGCGCGCAGGCCGGCCAGTGAATGCGCGGTGAGCCTGAGCCGTGTCGTGCCCATGACCAGGCTCCACAGATCGTGCTTGGACGCCCGCTTGGTCCCCTGCTCGGACAGGAACAGGCGAAGCGCGTCGTCGAGGCGGTTGCCGGCCGCGACCGCGGCGAGGGCGGTATCCGGCGCCTCCCGGCGCAGGCCGAGGGACCAGTCCACCGCCTGGGTCAGGTACGCCGCCCCCGACCGGAACGCGTCGGCGAGGTCGTCGCCGACCACGGCGCTGGCACCACGCGGCCAGAACAGCACGCCGACCACGAGGCTCACCAGGCAGCCGAGCACGACGTCCTGGACCCGGACCAGGCCGACTCTCCAGCCCGCGGGCACAAGCAGGTTGTACAGCACGATCACCGTGATCGTGAACGCCGCCTGGCCAACGGCGAACGGCGCCGTCCCGGGCGCGTAGGCCGCGACGAGCACCGCGACAGGCAGAGCGATCCACAACGCGGTGTGCCCGCTGCCGATGGCCAGCATCAGCGCGGCGCCGACCGCGAAGCCGACGACGGTGCCCGCCAGCGCCCGCATCACGGTCGCCCCGGTGGCCGCGGCGTTCGTGCGCAGCACCGAGAGCGTGCCGAGCACCACCCAGAAGCCGTGCTGCACGTCGAGGAGGTCGGCGACAAGAACCGCGGCGGCGAGTGCTATCGCGCCGCGCGCGCTGCTGCGGAACCACACCGAGCGCACGCTGGCGTGCCGCGAGGCCACGCTGGCGGCGCCGGCCAGCCCGGCCAGCCGCCCCGCGGTCACCGGGCTGCCCTCGTCACCCCCGTACCAGCTGCTCCGCTGCGCGGCGACGGTTTCGGGGTCGGCCTGCCGGGTGGCGACCAAGGCGTCGGCCACGGCGCTGCGCGCGGCGACCGCGATCGCCTGGGCGTGCACGGCGTGCTGCGCCGCCGCCTCGATGCTGGCCGGGTCCCCGGACAGTTCCTGCTGATGCGCCGAGCTGGCCTCCCTGGCGCGCTCCAGCCGGCCGATGTCGCGCGCGACGTCTTCGGCGGACACGTCCTGGCCGCCCAGCAGCAGGGCCACGTCGGCGAGCACCGTCGCCGCCGCGCCGAGCAGCTCGCGGTCGGCCGCGGCCGCCTGCCGCACGTCCAGGTGGCCGTCCAGCGCGTCGGCGGTCAGCGAGGTCACCCACTCGAGCAGCTCGGTGATGTTGGCCAGGCCCTGGTCCGCCGTTGCCAGGCCGGTTGGCCGGTACGGCGTGGCCGCGAACAGGTTCATGAGCTGGTGTTTGGCCGCGGTCGTGGCATCCCGGTCGGCCGCGGTGGCATCGCCGCGCCGGGCGGCCTCGAGCCGGCTGCCCAGCGCCTTCGCCAGGTCGGCCGCTGCGGCGCGGAGCCGGTCTCCCTGCGATCGCGGCGACAGCAGCAGCACCGCCGCCGTGCCCGCCACCGACGCCAGCCACCACCCGGCGAGCCGGGACGGGACGTCGGAGATCGTGCCGGGGGAGGCGACCGGCAGCACGTAGGCAAGCAGCGCCGCTGTGACGCCGGAGGCGGCATTGGGCCCGGCCACCCCGGCGAAGAAGATCGCGAACGCCACCGGAATGGTCACGATCGCCGCCAGCCACGCGGTCGCGTGCACCGCCGTGCCGATCGTCAGCACCACGCTGCCGACCACGGCGAGCCCCAGGTGCGCGATGGCCTTGTCCCGCCTGGTTCCGCCGAACGAGGCCAGGACAAGCGTGGCGAAACTGCCGAAGGCCGCAAAAGTGGCCATTTGCAGGTCGCCGATCACCTTGAAGGTGAGCGCGAACAGCAAGGGCATGACGATCGTCGCGCGCACCGCTCGGATGGCGGCGGCGCTGGACCACGTCACCGGCCAGAGGGACGGGCCCGGCGCCCCCGGCGAGGAGGACCGTGGCAGCCGGACCCGCAAGCGCCGGGCGGACGGGGCCGCTACCGCGGAGTCGGACATCGGGACAAGCCTACAAACGGGCGCCGCCCAGCGGAATCGCCGGAATACGACAACCGGTTTCACGACCCGCGGCGGCCGTAGCGCAGCCGCGGGCCTGCGATGATGCACGATGGGCGGGTGAACCGAACCGCGGCCTGGCCGGCCGCTCCGCGATCGTGGCCGGGCGACGATGAGCCCCGGTGAGCGGATTGCGGTCGTGACCGGAGGCAACCGCGGAATCGGCCGTGAGGTCGTGCGCCAGCTGGGGCAGCGCGGGTTCAGCGTGATCCTCGGGTCGCGCGACCCGGTGGCCGGCGAGCGCGCCGCGGCCGAACTGGCGGGCGAGGGGCTGTCGGTGCGCGCACATCGTCTGGACGTCACCGACACCGGCACCGTCGAGAGGCTCGCCTGGGAGCTGGCGGATCGCTACGGCCGGCTGGACGTGCTGGTCAACAACGCGGCCATCCACTACGACACCTGGCAGCGCGCGTCAACGGCCGACCTCGGCATCGTCGCCGAAGCCTGGGACGCCAACGTGATGGGCCCGTGGCGGATGTGCCTGGCCTTGCTTCCGCTGCTGCGCCGGGGCCAGCAGCGCCGGATCGTCAACGTGTCCAGCGAGTCGGGGTCGCTGGCCAGCATGGGCGGCGGCACGCCGGCCTACTCGGTCACCAAGGCCGCCCTGAACGCGCTGACCCGGATCCTGGCGGACGAGCTGCGCTCCGAGGGCATCCTGGTCAACGCCGTGTGCCCGGGCTGGGTCGCCACCGACATGGGCGGCCAGGGCGGGAGGCCGGTCGCGGACGGCGCGGCGAGCGTGCTGTGGGCCGTGGACCTGGCCGACGACGGCCCGGCCGGGGGGTTTTTCCGCGACGGGCAGCCGCTACCGTGGTGACAGGCCGCGGAACGCCCAGACCAGGCCCGTTAGGCTTACCCGGTGAGAACCGGCCAGGCCCTGCCGCTGCGTGACGACCTCGCGGGTCGCCAGCCGTACGGGTCACCGCAGCTGGACGTCCCGGTGCGGCTGAACGTCAACGAGAACCCCTACCCGCCATCACCGGCCCTGGTCCGCGCGATCGCCGACGCGGTGGCGGAGGCGGCGGGCACGCTCAACAGGTACCCCGACCGGGATTTCGGGGCCCTGCGCGACGACCTGGCCAGCTACCTCGGCCACGGGCTCGGCCGGGACCAGGTCTGGGCCGCCAACGGCTCCAACGAGATCATGCAGCAGCTGCTGCTCGCGTTCGGCGGACCCGGCCGCACCGCGCTCGGCTTCGAGCCGTCGTACTCGATGCACCCGGAGATCGCGCAGAACACCGGCACCCGCTGGGTGCCGGCGGCCAGGGACGGCGGGGACGACGGGTTCGGCATCGACCCCGGCCGGGCCGCGGCGGCTATCCGCGAGGTACAGCCGGATCTGGTCTTCCTCACCTCGCCGAACAACCCGACCGGAACCGCGCTCCCGCTGGCCGTGATCGAGGAGGTGTGCGCGGCGGCCCCCGGAATGGTCGTGGTCGACGAGGCCTACGCCGAGTTCTCCCGCGACCGCAGCCGCACCGCGCTCGACCTGCTGCCCGCCCACGAGCGCCTGGTCGTGACCAGGACGATGTCCAAGGCGTTCGCGATGGCCGGAACGCGCCTCGGCTACCTGGCCGCCTCGCCGGAGGTGATCCGGGCGCTGCTGATCGTGCGGCTGCCCTATCACCTGTCCGCGATCACACAGGCGGTGGCGCGGGTCGCCCTCCGGCACTCGCAAGAACTGCTGGCCACCGTCTCCGATCTCCGCCTCGAACGCGACGCGCTGGTGGAATGGGTGCGCAGCCGCGGCCTGGCCGCGGCGGATTCCGACGCCAACTTCGTGCTGTTCGGCACTTTTGCCGACCGGCACGCGGTCTGGCAGGGGCTGCTGGACCGCGGTGTGCTGATCCGCGAGGTCGGCCCGCCCGGCTGGCTGCGGGTGAGCGTCGGCACCCCGGCCGAGATGGCCGCGTTCCGCGCCGCACTCGACGAGGTGCTGAGGAATGGCTAACCGCACGGCGCGCGTCGAGCGCATCACCAAGGAAACGCAGGTGCTGGTCGAGCTGGACCTCGACGGCACCGGCGCCGCCGAGGTGGAAACCGGCGTGCCGTTCTTCGACCACATGCTCGCCCAGCTTGGCAAGCACGGCTGCATCGATCTCATTGTGCGGGCACGTGGTGACGTGGAAATTGACGCGCACCACACCGTGGAAGACACCGCGCTCGCGCTCGGCCAGGCGCTCCGCGAGGCGCTCGGCGACAAGGCCGGGATCTCCCGGTTCGGCGACGCGCTGCTCCCGATGGACGAAACCCTGGTCCAGGCCGCCGTAGACCTGTCCGGCCGCCCGTACGCCGTGCACGCGGAACCAGACCGCATGCCGCCCACGATCGGCACCTACGACACGACGCTGACCAGGCACTTCTTCGAGTCGCTGGCAATGTCGGCCGGAATCTGCATACACCTCACCGTGCTCACCGGCCGCAACCCCCACCACATCGTCGAGGCCCAATTCAAAGCCTTCGCCCGCGCCCTCCGCTCCGCCGCGTCTCCGGATGCCCGCTCCGCGGGCATCCCCAGCACCAAAGGAACCCTCTAACCATGATCGCGGTGGATTGTTAGCACATACGACTACAAATCCGCCGCGATCATGAATCGCCCAACGGGCACGACCGGCCACACGGCGTCGGCTGGCCGGCCCAGCCACGCTGGCCGAGCACGGCAGCGATCTGGGCGGCGGTTTGGCATGATTGCTCAGCAACGTCCGCCCAGCCATATCGCAACGTGATGATCCCGTCGGCGGCCGAGGCATTGTCCCGTGCGATGTCACGCCAGCGCTCGGCCACCGGGTGTGCGGCCTTGCCGTCGAGCTCGATGCAGGTCCGGTAGCGGTCGACCAGGTTGTCCAGGTAAATGCGGCCCGAACTCCTGGTCACCCTCGCCTGGCGCCGGGCACGGGGCAGTCCGTGCGGTCGCTCGACGTCGCGTATATATCGGATCTCGAGCACTGAGTGCGCGCCATCGTCGATGTCGTCGAGTGCGCTGACCAGGATGCGACGCCAGCGGACCTTGGGCCGCTTGGCCAAGGCGATGAGCAGGAGCTCCGGCGTGGTGAGCCGGGAGCCGGATGCCTGGCAGAGCCAGCCAAAGGCGTCATCGATGGTCTTTGCGGTCTGGGTAAGGTCCAGGACCGTCTCCTCGATCCTGGTGCGCGGCGGCATGCGGGATGGATGGCGCGCCTCGGCCAGGCGCTCCGATCTGTGCAGGCGTACTCCCAGGATCGGGTCGACATGCTTATTGCGGGGAACCGTCACGTGAACAAGCGCACTTTTCTTGCTGGTCAGTCCGTCCAGCTCCGCGGCGGTCTGATGGCTGATGACAGCATGCGGACCGGCCCGCAGGACGGCGGCCCACAACTCCGCGTCGCGGCTTGGCTTCCCCGAGAAGGTCGCATAGACGCCCCGCTGCAGCGGCTGCCAACGGCCGCTGCGCAGCAGTGAGTTGATCGTCGTCGGCTTTAGCTGCACGGCTTGCGCCTGCCAGCGGGCGAGGACGCCGCGCTGCAGGTCGATCAGCTGGCGGCAGCCTTCCGGCAGGTTCGCGGTCATGCCACCACGCTCGCCCGCGTCAACCGGTCGCCGCACGTCGATAACGCGGGCTGTGGATAAACCGCGGGACGCCGCTTTTCTGTGGATAACGAACTAGTTCTGCTCGCGGGCTATCGCGGTGAAGGCCTCGAGCGCCTCGTCGGCGGAGTAGTGGTTCAGCACGTACTCGGCCGCCCACTGCGGCCCGCCCGGATGCCGGCTGGCGCCGATGATCCGGGCCGCCGCCTGCGCGTCGTAAATCGTGCGCCGCAGCGTCACGTCGGGGCCGAGCAGCGCCCAGCCCGCGCCGGGGTGGCCGTAGG
This sequence comes from Streptosporangiaceae bacterium, assembly GCA_030041195.1. The sequence goes on from JASHOI010000287.1 coordinate 17,575, forward strand.
GCATGCCGACGCTGCTCGGGTTGACGACCCGGCGCCCGCCGGCCAGCCGGTCGAACGGCATGTGGGTGTGGCCGCAGACCACGACCCCCGCTTCGACGCCGTCCAGCGCCGCGGCCCAGCGTTCCGGCGGGCTGTCGACCAGCAGCATCTCGTCGTCGCGCCGCGGCGAGGCGTGACAGAACACGGTGGGCCCGAGCCCGTCGATGTCCAGGGTGACGGTCAGCGGCAGCCCGTCGAGCCGGTCCCGGTGGGCCCGGCCGATCAGGCCGGCGCTCGCCGCGGCGTCGGCGCCGTTTGGCCCGGGAACCTCGCCGCCGTCGAACGCGGTGACCATCTCGCGCTCGCAGTTGCCGTGCACCCACACCGCCCGGTCGCCGAGCGCGGCCAGCCGGTCGAGCGTCTCGGCGGGCATCGGCCCGAGCGCGATGTCGCCGAGCAGCACCACCGCGTCGGCGGCCGCCACGTCCGGCTCGTCGAGCACGGCCTCCAGGGCCGGCAAGTTGGCGTGAATGTCGGCCAGCACGGCAGCTCTCATGCGCACCGATTATGCCTGCCGGGCGGCGCGCCGGCCGGCCGCCGGTGCCGGTGATCGGCGGAATCTGCTGGCAGCAGAGCGCGGGCCCGCCGCGCGTTCCACTCCAGGGAATACCGCGTCGCCCCGGTGGTTGGCCGCAGGTGTGAAAGCCATTGGTGTGACCGAGTTCGGCGGCCCCGCCGCACTGCACGTCGTGGAGCTCGCAGAACCCGAGGCCGGCCCGGGGGAGGTCCGCATCCGCGTGCACGCGGCCACGGTCAACCCGACCGACACCGTGCTGCGCAGCGGCGCCAGGGCGCGCGCCCTCGCCGACGTGCCGCCGCCCCACGTCCCCGGCATGGATGTGGCTGGCGTGCTCGAGCAGATCGGCCCGGGCGCGCCCACCGACCTGCAGGTCGGCGACCATGTCATGGCCATCGTGGTGCCGCACGGCTCGCACGGCGGCTACTCGGAGCGCGTTGTGGTCCCGGCCGAGTCGGTCGCCCGGGCGCCGGCCGGGGCGACGTACGCCGAGGCGTCGACGCTCCCGATGAACGGGCTGACCACGGTGCAGGCGCTGGACCTGCTCGGCCTGGAGCCCGGGCAGATCCTCGCGGTCACCGGCGCGGCCGGCGCCGTCGGCGGCTACGCGGTGCAACTGGGCAAGGCCGGCGGCCTGCGCGTGATCGCCGACGCCGCGCCGGCCGACGAGCAGCTGGTCAAGGACCTGGGCGCGGACGTCGTGGTCGGGCGCGGCCCGGAGTTCGCCGAGCGGGTCCGCGAGGCGGTTCCGCGGGGAGCCGACGGGCTGATCGACGCCGCCCTGCTCAACGAGCTGGTCGTCCCCGCGGTGCGCGACGGCGGCCGGATCGCCACCGTGCGCGGCTTCAGGGGAGACGAGGAGCGGGGCATCACCTTCCACCCGGTGACGGTCCGAAGCTACGCCCGCGAGCAGGGCAAGCTCGACGACCTGCGCCGGATGGCCGAGACCGGCCAGGTGACGCTCCGGGTGGCGGGCACGCTTCCGGCCGAGCACGCCGCCGAGGCGCACCGCACCCTGGAGGCCGGCGGCACCAGGGGCCGGCTGGTGCTGGAATTCTGATCCCCATGAGCGATGAGGACGTGCTGCCGATCGTCCAGTGCGGTGACCCGGTGCTGCGCCGGGCCGCCGAACCCGTCGACGCGGCTGACCTGCGCACCGGCGAGCTGCGGCGCCTGATTGTGCAGATGCGGGCGACCATGGAGGCCGCGCCCGGCGTCGGTCTCGCCGCGCCTCAGGTCGGGGTGCCGCTGCAGCTCGCGGTCATACAGGACAGCCCGGAGCTCTGGGGCCGCCTGACCGAGGAGGAGCTGGCGGCACGCGAGCGGGACGCGCTGCCGTTCACCGTCCTGGTCAACCCCGCGGTCACGCCCGTGGACGAGGACGGCCTGGCGGCCTTTTACGAGGGATGCCTGAGCGTTGCCGGGCTGGCCGCGGTCGTCGCCCGCCACAGGGCCGTGCGGGTCAGAGCGCTCGACGAGCACGGCCAGCCGATCGACCGGTTGCTGCGCGGGTGGCCGGCCCGGATCGTCCAGCACGAGGCCGACCACCTCGGCGGCCGCCTGTACCTGGACCGCGCCGAGACCAGGTCGCTGACCACGGCCGACAACTACGCGAGGTTCTGGGCCGGGCGGCCGCCAGCAGAGGCGGCGGCCGCTCTCGGGTTCACGCTGCGTTAACGGGCCCGATTACCCTGGGCGGGTGGGGAACAGGGTCGTGGTGCTCGACTACGGCTTCGGCAACATCCGCTCGGCACAGCGGGCGCTGCAGCGGGCCGGGGCCGACACCGAGGTGAGCGCCGACTATGACGCGGCGATGGACGCCGACGGGCTCGTGGTGCCCGGCGTCGGCGCGTTCGCCGCGTGCATGGCCGGGCTGCGCAAGGTCCGCGGCAACATGATCATCGGCAGGCGCCTGGCTGGCGGCCGGCCCGTGCTCGGCATCTGCGTCGGCATGCAGGTGCTGTTCGAAGAGGGGGTCGAGCACGGCGAGCGGACCGAGGGCTGCGGCGAGTGGCCCGGGGTGGTGCGGCGCCTGGACGCCCCGATACTGCCGCACATGGGCTGGAACACCGTGGAGCCGCCCTCGGGGTCGCGCCTGTTCGCCGGCATCGGCGACCGCACCCGGTTCTACTTCGTGCACTCCTACGCGGCCACGGAGCTGCCGATGCCGGAGAGCCGGTGGATGACCGCGCCGCTGATCACCTGGGCCACCCACGGGGAGCCGTTCATCGCCGCGGTGGAGAACGGCCCGCTGAGCGCGACCCAGTTCCACCCGGAGAAGTCCGGCGACGCCGGGGCGGCGCTGCTGGCCAACTGGCTAGAGTCGGTGCGGTGACCGACCTCACGCTGTTGCCGGCCGTGGACGTGGCCGACGGCCAGGCCGTCCGGCTGGTGCAGGGAGCGGCCGGCACCGAGACCGGGTACGGCGATCCGCTGGCCGCCGCCCGCGACTGGCAGCGAGCCGGGGCCGAGTGGATCCACCTGGTCGACCTCGACGCGGCGTTTCGCCGCGGCTCGAACGCCGAACTGCTGGCGGAGATCGTCCGCCAGGTCGACGTGGCGTTCGAGGTCTCCGGCGGCATCCGCGACGACGCGTCGCTGGCCGCGGCGCTGGCCACCGGGTGTGCGCGGGTGGTGATCGGCACCGCCGCGCTCGAGGATCCGGACTGGGTCCGCGGCGCGATCGCGGCGCACGGCGAGCGGATCGCGGTCGGCCTCGACGTCCGCGGCACCCGGCTGGCCGCGCGCGGCTGGACGACCGACGGCGGCGAGCTCGACGACGCGCTGGACCGGCTCGAGGCCGACGGCTGCCGGCGCTACGTGGTCACCGACATCACCAAGGACGGCATGCTGCGCGGGCCGAACCTGGACCTGCTGCGCCGGGTGTGCGCGCACACCGAGCGCCCGGTGATCGCCAGCGGCGGGGTGTCCAGCGTGGCCGACCTGCGGGCCATCGCCGCGCTGTCACCCATCGGGGTGGAAGGGGTCATCATCGGCAAGGCGCTGTACGCCGGAGCGTTCACTCTGCAAGAGGCCCTGAACGTGACGCGCGCCGCCACCGGCGGAAGCCGTCCCGACCGCGAGGGTCGGTGGGCCGGCCCGAGCGGGCGGGAGCGGGGGGCTCGGGGGGTCGCCCCCCCGACTAGCGGGGTCGGCTGATGCCGGTCGCGGTCCGGGTCATCCCCTGCCTGGACGTGGACGGCGGCCGGGTGGTCAAGGGCGTCAACTTCCGCAACCTGCGCGACGCGGGCGATCCGGTGCAGCTGGCCGCCGCCTACGATCGCGAGGGCGCCGACGAGCTCGTGTTCCTCGACATCACCGCGTCGGCCGAGCACCGGGACACGATGGTCGACGTGGTGGCGCGCACCGCCGACCAGGTGTTCATCCCGCTCACCGTCGGCGGCGGCGTGCGCAGCGTCGACGACGTTGACGCGCTGCTGCGGGCCGGGGCCGACAAGGTGTCGCTGAACACGGCGGCGGTGGCCAGGCCCGAGCTGCTCACCGAGGTGGCCGGCCGGTTCGGCGCGCAGTGCGTGGTGGTGTCGGTCGACGCGCGGCGGGCTGGGCCGAGCGGGTTCGAGGTGACCACGCACGGCGGGCGGCGCGGCACCGGCCTTGACGCCGTCGCCTGGGCGCGCCAGGCGGCCGGGCTCGGCGCCGGCGAGATCCTGCTGAACTCGATGGACACCGACGGCACCCAGGGCGGGTTCGACCTCGAGCTGATCGGGGCGGTGCGGGAAGCCGTGGACGTCCCGGTGATCGCGAGCGGCGGGGCCGGCCGGGTCGCGGATTTCGTGCCCGCGGTCGCCGCAGGCGCCGACGCGGTGCTCGCCGCGAGCGTGTTCCACTTCGGCGAGATCAGGATCGGCGAGGTGAAGGAGTCGCTGCGTGCGGCGGGCCACCCCGTGCGTGAACCGGGCATGTCAGGCTAGGCACATGGGCACGAGTGACAAGACCACCAGGGTCGGGGCCGGCGAGTCCGGGCTCGACCCGCGGATCGCCGCGCGGCTGAAGCGGAATTCTGACGGCCTGATAGCTGCCGTCGCGCAGCAGCACGACACCGGCGAGGTGCTGATGCTCGGCTGGATGGACGACGAGGCACTGCATCGCACGCTGACCACGGGCCGGTGCACCTACTGGTCACGCAGCCGGCAGGAGTACTGGGTCAAGGGCGAAACCTCGGGCCATGCCCAGTGGGTGAAGTCGGTCGCGCTCGACTGCGACGGCGACGTGGTGCTGGTCAAGGTGGACCAGACCGGGGCCGCCTGCCACACCGGCGACCGGACCTGCTTCGACGCCGACGTGCTGGAAACGTTCGCCGAGGACAGGGCCGAAACGGGCTAGCTATGGGGCGTGATGGCCGCGGGCGCGGCCTGCCGGGAC
>JASHOI010000027.1 GCA_030041195.1 Streptosporangiaceae bacterium
CCGGGACTCGCTGATCTATGCGTGCCTGGCGACGAACTTCGTCACGCTGGGAATCTACGAATTCACCTTTGCCGGCCCGGCGTTTCCCAAGGGCCAACTGCTGACGTCGGTGCTGATCTCCGGGATCTGGGTGTCGTTCCTGGTGATCGCCTACGCCGGCCTGATCGTCACGATCCCCAGGGCGGGCGGCGATTACGTCTGGCAGACCCGGATCCTGGGCAGCGGCATCGGATTCGTCATGGCCGCCACCGGGTGGTGGTTCATCCTCTGGCTGTGGGCTCCGATCTACGGCAACATCCTCGCGGTCCAGTTCTTCGAGCCGATCTGGGCGACGCTCAAATGGACCTGGCCGGGCGGCGGCTACGCCTGGTTCGGCACTGACAATGGCTACTTCGTGGTCACGGTGATCACGATCGTGATAGCCGGCGTGCTGGTCTCGCTGGGCATGGGCGGGTACGCGCGGATCCAGAAGTGGGCCTTCATCGGCGGCCTGATCGGGTTCGCGGTCGTGGTCGGCCTGCTGCTGTTCAACTCGCACTCCAGCTTCGTCAGCTCGTTCAACTACGAGGCGCAGCACCTGTTCGGCGTCAAGAACGCGTACGCGGCCACGAACAAGGCGGCGGTCAAGGCGGGCTACACGACCTCACCGTTCGGGTTCGGCCCGCTGGGGCCGACCATGCTGCTGGTCCCGGCGATGATGTTCTTCATCCTGTGGCCCAACTGGGGCGCCACCCTGTATGGCGAGATCCGCGGCGCGAGCGACTTCCGGCGCGTGTTCAGCGGCATGTTCATCGGCCTGTGGATCACGATCGCGCTGACCGTGATCTTCTTCCTGCTGATGCTGAAGACGGTCGGCTGGGACTTCTACCAGAACCTGAACTCGCTGGACTACAACGCCACTCCGCAGTTCGGCATCTGGCCGTACCCGTTCCTGTTCGCCGGCTGGCTGGTGCACAACACGGCGTTCCAGGTCATCCTGCTGCTGGTGCTGAGCCTGTGGTTCTTCGGCTGGGTGGGCACGCTGTTCCTCTCGTCGACCCGGGTCATCTTCGCGGCGGCCTTTGACCGGGTGCTGCCGGACCGGGCAGCCGAGGTGTCCGAGAAGCGCAAGGTGCCGTTCTACTCGCTGGTCCTGATGCTGGCACCCGCGGTCATCCTCGGGGCGATCTACGCGTACTCGACGTCGTTCCGGACCTACACCCTCGACGCCACCCTGGTGATCGCTGTGACGTATCTGTTCAGCGCCATCGCGGTCGTGATTCTGCCGTGGCGGAAGCCGGACCTGTGGCGGGCGTCCCCGGCCAGCCGGATCAAGATCTTCGGCGTGCAGATCGTGCCGGTGGCCGGGCTCATCACGATCGCGCTGCTCGTGTTCAATCTGGTGGAATGGCTGAGCAACGACAACTACTTCGTCAACAACCACGACTCGCTGATCTACATGGCCGGGATGTACGTGCTGGCGATCGTCATCTTCGTGATCGCCAGGGTCGTGCGCAGGCGGCAAGGAATCGACCTAGGCCTGATCAACAAGGAGATCCCGGTCGAGTAGGCCGGGTGGCAAGCCCACATGGCTCAGCCGGCCCCGCTCGCCCGAACCGGGCGACCGGGGCCGGCGTGCTGAAATCCATGGCACCAGCGAACGGCGGGAAACCTGCACCATGAACGACATCCCCACCCGGGCAAGCGCGGTCATCATCGGCGCCGGCATCGTCGGCAACAGCCTGGCCTACCACCTGGCCAGGCTCGGCTGGCGCGAGCTGGTGCTCGTGGACAAGGGCCCGATGCCCAACCCGGGCGGGTCGACTGGCCACGCGTCGAACTTCATCTTCCCGATCGAGTACTCGAAGATGATGATGGAGCTCACCGCCGACAGCACCGAGCAGTACCAGGAGCTCGGCGTGCACATCCAGAGCGGCGGGATCGAGGTCGCCAGGACCGAGGCGCGCATGCAGGAGCTGCGCAGGCGGTGTACCGCCGCCAAGGCCTGGCGGATCCCCGCGCAGCTGATCTCCCCGGCCGAGGTCGCCAAGCTGGTCCCGTATCTCGATGAGTCCGTCATCCTGGGTGGCGCCCACTTCCCCACGGTCGGCGTGGTCGACTCGCTGCGCGCCGGCACGCTGATGCGCGAGAACGCCATCCAGCTCGGCGCGCTGACGGTGCTGGCCGGCGCCGAGGTGCTCGGCATCGACACCGACGCCGCCGGGCGGGTCAGCGCGGTCCGGACCACCAAGGGCGACATCGAGACCGGCGTCTGCGCCATCTGTTGCGGCGTGTGGTCCCCGCGCATCGCCCGGATGGCCGGGGCCAGGATCCCGCTCACCCCGATCGTGCACCAGATGATCAGCGTCGGCCCGATCCCGCTGTTCGCCGACACCCCCGGCGAGATCAGCTACCCGATCGTCAGGGACGTGGACACGAACATGTACGAGCGCCAGCACGGCGGCGACATGGAGGTCGGCTCGTACGCGCACCGGCCGATCATCGTGCCTCCCGACGACATCCCCTCGATCGAGGAGGCGGCGCTGTCCCCGACCGAGATGCCGTTCACCCAGGACGACTTCGACCCGCAGCTCATGCAGGCCCTCGAGCTGATGCCTGACCTGCTCGGCGACGAGCGGGTGGGCATCCGCTACGCGATCAACGGGCTGATCTCCATGACCCCGGACGGGCACCCGCTGATCGGCGAGACGCCCGAGGTGCCCGGGCTCTGGTCGGTGGCGGCAAGCTGGATCAAGGAAGGGCCGGGGATCGGCCGCGCCGCCGCCGAGTGGATGAGCGGCGGCGCGCCGGAGATCGACATCCACGAGGCCGACATCTCCAGGTTCTACGGCCACCAGCGCACCACCGCACACGTGACCGCGCGGGCCCGCGAGGGCTTCAACAAGATGTACGGGATCGTGCACCCCGCCGAGCAGTGGGAGTCGGGCCGGCCGGTCCGGCTGAGCCCGGTCTACGACCGCGAGCGCGATCTGGGCGCCGTGTTCATCGAGACCGCGGGGTGGGAGCGGCCCAACTGGTACGCCTCCAACGACGTCCTCCTTGAACGCTACGCCGGGCGGCTGATGGACCGGGAGGCCGAGTGGGAGAGCCGCTGGTGGTCGCCGATCATCAATGCCGAGCACCTTGCCATGCGCGACGCGTGCGGGCTCGTCGACCTGTCGGCGTTCGCGGTGCTCGACATCACCGGGCCGGGCGCGCTTGCCGCCGTGCAGTCGATCGCGGTCGCCCAGCTTGACGTGCGGGTGGGCCGGGTCGTCTACACCTCGCTGCTCGACGAGCGCGGCGGCTTCCGCGGCGACCTGACGATCATGCGCCTGGGGTCGCAGCGGTTCCGCGTGGTCACCGGCGGCGCGACCGGGATGATGGACCTGAAATGGTTCGCCGATCATCTGCCGGAGGACGAGGGCGGGGCTCGAACATCTGTCATCGCCGACCAGACGTCGGCCTGGACCACGCTCGGGCTGTGGGGGCCGCGGGCCAGGGACGTGCTGTCGTCGGTCACCCCGGACGACGTGTCGCACAACGGGTTCAAGTTCGGCACCTGCCGTCAGCTCGAGCTCGGTGGCGTGACCGTGCTCGCCTCGCGAATCTCCTACGTCGGTGAGCTTGGCTGGGAGCTGTACGCGCCGATCGAGGAGGGCCGCCGGGTCTGGGACACGGTCTGGGAGGCCGGCCAGCCGCACGGGCTGGTGCCGGTCGGCATCGGCGTGTACGGCACCACCGGCAGGCTGGAGAAGGGATACCGCGCGTACGGCGCCGAGCTAGACGGCTCCTTTGACCTGGTTGAGGCCGGGATGACCCGGCCCACGGTCAAGGAGCAGGAGTTCCTCGGCAAGGAGGCCTATCTGGCGCAGCGGTCGTCGCCGCCGTGCGCGCTGCTGTGCACGCTGACCGTGGACGATCACCGGTCCGCGTCCGGCCAGCTGCGCTACATGCTCGGCGGCGAGCCAATCCTGACCGCCGCCGGCGAACCGCTTGTCGATGCCAAGGGCCGCCCGTCGTACGTGACCAGCGCGGGATCCGGGCCATCGGTGGGCAGGCACCTGCTGATGGCCTACCTGCCTGCCGAGCACGCCGTGGCCGGCAACCGGCTGGCCGTTGAGTACCTGGGCGAGCAGTACCCGGTCACGGTGGCCGTGGCAGGCTCCACGCCGTTGTTCGACCCGGAGAACGAGCGGATCAGGAGCTGACCACCATGGAGATCGCCGTCTGCGTCAAGCGCGTCCCCATGGTCGGCGGCAAGATCGTGGTAACCGCCGACGGCCAGGAGGTGGACACCCGGATGTCCGGGTTCACGGTCAGCCCGCACGAGGAGTGCGCGGTCGAGGAGGCCGTGCGCCTGGTCGAGCGGCACGGCGGCGGCGTCACCGTGCTCACGCTGGGCCCGCCGGCCGCCGCCGACCAGCTCCGCGACATGCTGGCGCTCGGGGCCTCGCGCGCGGTGCTGCTGCAGACCGACGGCCGGGAATGGGGCCCGATCGCGACCGCCGAGGCGATCGTGGCCGAGGTACGTGACCACGGCTACGACCTGCTGCTGTTCGGCAACGAAGCGGCCGACACCGGCGACTACCAGGTGCCCGTGCGGGTAGCGCACGCGCTCGGCCTGCCCTGCGTCACGGGCATCAAGAACCTCGAGGTCAGTGACGCGGGAGCGCGGGCCAAGCGCGAGTACCGCGGCACCGAGGAGGTCTTCGGCATCCCGCTGCCCGCGGTCGTCTCGGTCAAGGAGGGCATCAACCTGCCCAGGTACCCCTCACTCCCGGGCCGGCTGCGAGCCAAACGGGCCACGATCGAAACCCGCGAGCCGCAATGGCGCGCCGATGGCGTGACCAAGCTGCGGCTACGCGTTCCGGCCGGTGAATCAAAACGGGCCGAGATCCTCGGCAATGGTGCGGACGCGGTGCCCGCGCTGGTCGCGCTGCTTGATGAGCTCGGGATCCTGTCATGACCGTGCTGTGCCTGATCGAGCAGGCCGACGACGGCGGGGTGGCCGACGTCTCCCTGCGCGCGCTGACCTTCGCCCGCGACCTGGCCACTGGGCCCGGCCAAGCCGAGCCATCGATGTACCAGAAGGCCGGCTCTAACCTGCCGAACGGTACATCGACGGCGGGTGGGGTGGCCGCGGTGGTGTTCGGGGACGCCGCCGGCGCTGTGCCGGCCCTGTCGGAGTACGGTGCGGGCGACGCGTACGCGGTCGAGCTCACCGGGTACGCGCCGCAGGCGTGGGCGCGCGCGCTGGCCGGGCTGGCTGCCGAGCTGCCCGCGACCGCGGTGGTCGCGGCCGGCACCGACCACGGCAGCGAGGTCATGGCGCACCTGGGCGCGATCACCGGCCTGCCGATGGCCGCGAACTGCGTCTCGGCCGTGCGCACCGCCGCCGGGACGTTCGAGCTGGTCCGGCACCGCTGGGCGGGCAGCCTGCTGGAGGACGCGGTCCTCGATGCCACACCGGCCCTGCTCACCGTCGCGGTCGATGCCGTGGCAGCGGCCCCGGCCGGCGAGCCCGCCGCGACCGCGGTGCACGCCTGGCGGCCCGCGCTCGGCGAGGCCGACCTGCTGGTGCACGCGACCGAGT
>JASHOI010000288.1 GCA_030041195.1 Streptosporangiaceae bacterium
GGGTGCGGGAGTGGCCTCGTCGCTGATCGGGTTGGCGCGGTAGTAGCCGATCGCCGCTGCGAGGTTCTCCGGGTTGCGCAGGCACTGCTTGACTATGGCCAGGTGCGCACCCGGCTGGTAGCCGGGCGACCAGTCCGCCCAGAGCTGGTCAAGGAACGCCATGTTGTCCCTGGCCGCGACGTTCTCCGCCAGCCCGGAGCTGTCTTGCAACAGGAACAGGTAGAAGAACCGCTTGAGCTGCTCGTAGTCGCTGAGGAGCACCGGATCAAGCGCGGCGGGTGGAACGGCCAGCGTGACCAGCCGCCGCCACCGCTGCGGCGCGGTTGCCGCCGCGTGGTAGGCGGCCTCGGCGCCCCAGTCGCTGCCGATGAGCACCGCATCCCCGGCGCCGCCCAGTTCCTCGTGCAGAGCCTGTGCGTCGGCGGCCCGACACGCCCGCGTTCCCCACGGGAATTACGTGATCGGGCTGGGGAATACGTGATCGTCACCGGCCCACCGCCGGAATTTCGTGATCGTCAACATACAAGAGCAGTGTTCAGCCGTCGACGACAGGTGCACGGCCTACGGGCGCAGGCGCGCGCGGCTCTTTTCCGGCGATGAGTGCTCGGATGGGAGAGTGAGGTGCCCCGGCTTCGTTGGAGACTACGAAGCTTGTGCCTCGGGTTCTATTATAACTGGGCCATCGTTCATTAGCCAGGTATTCTCATATTCAGTTGGGGGAACATACCCGCACTCCGAGTGGAGTCTTTCGTTGTTGTACCAGTGCACCCATTCGGCGGTAGCGACGGTCACGTCCCCGGCGCCCTGCCAGGGTCCCTCAAAGTTGATGAGCTCTTTCTTGTAAAGAGAATTGACTGATTCTGCGGCGGCATTATCATAAGAGTCGCCCTTGCTTCCGACCGAGCGGACAGCCTTGATATTCTCCAGCCGCTGAGTATAGTTAATGGAGGTATATTGAACGCCGCGGTCAGAATGATGGACCAGGTTCTTGCCGATCCGGTCTTTGCGGGCGAAGATCGCCATCTCCAGGGCATCGAGGGCAAGGTCAGCGCGCAGGTGGTCAGCGACCTGCCAGCCGACGATGGCGCGGGAATACAGGTCGGTGACGAATGCGGTGTAGCAGAACCCCGAAAACGTGTCCACATACGTGATGTCAGCGACCCACCGTCTGTTCGGCGCGGGCGAGCTGAAGTCACGTTCCAGCAGGTCACCAGGCCGCTGGCTGGCCGCACCGGGCACGGTGGTGCGGGGCTTGCGCGGCCGGGCCGCGGCGCCGCGGATGCCCAGCTCGCACATCAGCCGCTCCACCGTGCACCGCGCCGCGGCGATGCCCTCCCGGCGCAGCTGCCGCCACACCTTCCGCGCACCATACACTTTCCGGCCCTTGCGCCGGTCCTCCCACACCCGCATGATCTGCGTCTTCAGCTGCTCATCGGCCACCTGCCGTGCCGACGGTTCACGCTGCCGCCTCTTCGCCGCGTAATAGGTGGAGACCGGGAATTCCAGCACCGCGCAGGCCGGTTCCACCCCGAACCGGCCACGATGTGAATCGACGAACCCGACTAGCGCGGAAGCCTGGGGTCGAGTTCCCTCGCGAAATACGCACTCGCCGCCTTAAGAATCTCATTCGCGCGGCGCAGCTCCCGATTTTCGCGCTCCAGCTCGGCAATACGCTGAGAATCAGCCGTCGTCGTGCCCGGCCGCTGGCCGCCATCAATTTCCCGCTGCCGGAGCCACGTCCGCACCGCCTCCGGATGAATACCCAGCTGACGGCCCACCCGGGCGATCTCCCCGTGCCCCTTACCCTCCCGCTCCCGGATCTCCTCGACCATCCTCACCGCGCGCTCACGCAGCTCCTCGGGGTACTTGCGCTGTGCTGGCATGACTCTGCATCCTCCCAGGAATCAGAGCCTCCAAGATCACCGGGGCGGTCCAGAGCGCGAACTCACCCGGGGTTGGAAAGCCGATGAGCGTGCCAGCCGGGATTGACCGTCCCGGCCCGATGATCCGGTCAACGTCGCGGCGTTCCCGCACGCCGCGAGGTCTGCACGTCCGTTTGCGGGCGGACGACAGCGTGGCCTGCCGTCGCGGCAGGAGGCGATACGGCCGCGATGTACGCGTGATACGGCACCCAGGAAGCATAAGCACGGTGCCTAGGAGACCCTTTCAGGGAATCGCGTACCCGTCGCACCAGAGCCACAGCCAGACACATCGGCCCAGGAAGCGCAAGAGCCGGGCCCAGCCGCCCGGGCGCTCCATCACGGAAAGGTTTAACCCATGAACTTCAAGCGACTCGTGGTCATCATAGCGGCAGCTCTCGCAGCGGCTGCCTTGTCGGCCCCCGCCGCCATGGCCGCGACCCGGGTCCCGGCAAGCTCCCCGCCAGCCGCGACCCGGTCGTCGATGAACTCCCCGCAAGACCAGTCCCTTTACTGCAACGCGCTGGAGATAGCGATAGGCAACGACGAATCATCTCTACAGGCGGCACTTGCGGCCCTAGAGGAGGCGGAGACGTACGACGTGGGAATAGCGCAGGCTCTAGAAAACTTGAACACCGCTGAGGAAGTCCTTGACGAGGCCGAGGCAACCTACAATGCTAATTGCCAGGGTCTCACCTGATCGCGGGCGCACGCCGCGTCCGTCATTCTTACGCTGAGCGCCCCCGCAAACCCTCGGGGTAAATAAGACAGGGGCCCCGCCCTAAGCCTCGATCCACCGCACTAATTCAGGTGATCGATTTCCGGGTGTGGAGTCCAAGGGGAAGTGATCTTGGGGCGCCGGTGGGCGTGGGTTTCCTGCCGCTCACGTTTTGCGGCTTGTCCGCTTGTCCTTGCCGGGGATGCTGGCTGGCGTTGTGCCGGGTGGCCCGCAGGGGGGCCGTAGGTGCGCTGACCGGGTCTGGGCTGGTCAGGCCGCCGCGGCGGGCGGGCCGCAAGCGGCCTCGAAGAGGCTGGCCCATTCGGTCTGGCGGTGCCAGCCTTCGGGCAGGTGCAAGGTGATCTGGCCGCGGCCGTGGCGGGCGGTGCGGGCGGCGACGTCGATGAGGTCGCGGCGCAGGGTGGCCCCTCTGGCCCTGGCGAAGGCCAGGCTGGCCAGGGACCCGGCGGCACGCAGCAGGTTATGGCTGATGGCGGCGCAGGCCAGCCAGGCCGCGTTCGCGGGAAACGATCCGGAGGGCAGGTGGGCCAGGGGGCCGTCGGTCAGGTCCGCGAACACCTGCTCGACCCGGGCGTGGTCGCGGTGCTGCTCCTCGGCCTGGAGGGTGGCGAACGGGGAGTCGGTGAACACGGCGTGGTAGCGCCAGGCACAGAACAGCTCGTCCTGGCCCTCAGCGGCCTTGCGGTTGAGGTCGCGGACCCGGCGGACGATCAGCCGGGCGGTGATCGCCTTTCCCTTCTTCGAGGTGAACGCCGTGTAGCCGGCCTCGGCCACCTCGGCATCCGATACCCAGCGGCGCAGCTGCTCATCCCAGATCGCGCGGGGGTAACGGACCGGGGTCCAGGCAGTGTCCGCGATGGCCGCGATCGCCGCCTTGACCTTGGAATCCATCCGCACGGTCACCGAGAAGAACGCCCCGGCCGCCCGCACGGCGCCAGTGAACGCCGCGGAGTAAAACGCCGAGTCCGCCCGCGCCACCAGGATCCCGGTGCACCCGGTCGCGCGGGCGGTGCCGGCCGACGCCGTGGCGAAGCTGGCGGCACCCCGGCAAGAGGCGGCGCTGCCGCCGCGCAGCCGGGTGGCCGCGATCACCGGTGCCGCCAGCGGCGTGCTGATGGCCGCCGCCAGCGCATTCAGGCCCCGGACCAGCAGGCTCTTACCCTGGATCTTGGTGTGGCCGAACGCCGCGCCCTGCTTCTTATGCCCGCAGACCCGCTTTTGCATGGAGTCGATGTCGATGAACGCGACGGTGTCCCTGCCGGGCAGCAGCGGGGCCCGGCCAGCCAGTTCCGCCAGCAGCAGCCGGCTCACCTGCTCCAGCTGGAGCACGTTCCCCCAGGTAAACGACCGCAGGAACGAGCCCAGCGTCGACGGGGCCCGGATCTCGCCGAACAGCGCCGGCATCGCGCCATGGCGCAGCAGGTCCATGTCACCGATGCTGTCCGCTCCGGCGATCATCCCGGCTACCAGGCACGGCACCTTCAGGTGCGCGTTCACCCCGCACTCGCGATCGATCCGGACATGCTCTGCGACCAGGTCGTCCAGGCCCGCCCGCTGCGCCAGGGCCATCACCGGGACCAGGCCCGCCCGCGACACGAGATTCGGGTCATCAAACGTCGCGTGGATCTTCGCCAGTCCATGTAACAATCGCACTTGCGAGGTGTCCTCTCCAGCCCGACGACGGTAGCTTCAGCAACTCCCATCGTCCCAGCTCAGAGGGCACCTTTCGCGTCGACGCGCCCGAATCAGCACTCATTCACGCGGTGGATTGAGGCTAAG
>JASHOI010000289.1 GCA_030041195.1 Streptosporangiaceae bacterium
GCGGCTCGGCGATCCCGGCGGCGACCCGATCTGGCCGGACCGGGTCCGGGCGCAGCGGCACAACGTCCAGGACCGCGGGACCTACCTGGCCGGGAAGGCCACGGCCACGCCGGGTGGCGTCGAGTTCGCCGACGACATCATCGTGACCTACCTGCAGGGAACCACGCACGCGGACGCGCTGGCGCACAACTGGTTCGGCGGTCAGGTCTACAACGGCTACGACGCCAGCACCACCGTCGGCTCCCTGGCACGGGCCAGCATCCTGCCGATCGCCGAGAAGGCGATCGTCGGCCGATGCGTGCTGCTGGACATCCCCCGGCTGCGGTCGACCGACCACCTGGGCCCGGGTGAGCCGTTCGAGCTGGCCGACCTGCTCGCCGCCGCCGACCGGCAGCACGTCCAGATCCAGCGCCACGACATCTTGCTGATCCGGACGGGCTGGCTGTCTGTCTTCTATTCCGCCGGTCCCGGGCAGTTTTACAGGCAGCCTTACGCGGAGCCGGGCATGACCTACAGCCCCGACGTTGCCGACTGGTTCCAGAGCCTGGACATCACCGTGTACGCCACCGACACCGCCGGGAACGAGCTCAACCCGCCGCCCGCTGGCCAGCCCGCATCACCCCTGCACGCCGCGCTGATGCGGAACCTGGGTGTCGTGTTCATGGAACTGCTATGGCTGGAGGACCTCGCGGACGCCTGCGCGGCAGACGGCCGGTACGAGGGGTTCTTCGTCGCGGCGCCGCTGAAGGTGGTCGGCGGGACCGGCGGGCCGGTCAATCCGGTGGTCATCAAGTAACCGCACGAAGCCGAGGAGCGACCCTTCGCATGGCCCCGTTCAACGTCATCCTGACCGCCGAGTTCTCCGACGCCACGGGCGGCGTCTCACCGGCCTTTGGCCTGGACTCGCTTACGGCGGATCCGCTCGTCGCCGTGACCGTCGATGAAAAGAGCTCGGTGCGCATAGCCCTGGGTTCGATCAGCCAGGCGGACGGGATCCTGGTCATGGACCAGAAAATCGGCGACGAGGTCCTCGAGCACGCACCCGGGCTGCGCATCGTCGCCCGGTACGGCGTCGGAACGAACAGCGTCGACCTGGACGCCTGCACCAGGCGCGGTGTCCTGGTCACGATCACCCCCGAAGGAGTGATCCGGCCCGTGGCCAGCTCGGCGCTCACGCTGATCCTCTGCCTCGCGCACCGACTGGCCGAAAAGCAGGAACTGCTGCGCACCGGCCGCTGGGACGAACGGCCGGATTGCATCGGCGTCGGGCTCACCGGCCGCACGATCGGCATTTTGGGCCTCGGCCGGACCGGCCGGGAACTGGCACGGCTGGCCGGGCCTTTCGGGGCGCACGTCATCGCGCACGACCCATACGCGGACGCGCAGACCTCAGGTCCCGGCGTGCGGCTCGCCGGCGCTGACGAGGTGTTCCGGGAGTCCGACTTCGTCGTGGTCATGGCGGCGCTCACGCCGGAAACCCATCATCTGGTGTCGGCCGAACGGCTCGCCGCCATGAAACCGTCCGCCTACCTGATCAACGTCGCGCGGGGGCCGATCGTTGACCAGGCCGCGCTGACCGACGCGCTGACCCGGCGGGCCATCGCCGGCGCCGGCCTTGACGTCTTCGAGCGGGAACCACCGCCCGCCGACGATCCGCTGCTCAGCCTGCCGAACGTGATCGTGACCCCGCACAGCCTGTGCTGGACCGACGAGTGCTTCACCGGCAACGGCAGCAGCGCGGCGCAGGCGATTGCGGACGTGGCCCGCGGGCTGATCCCAGATCATCTGGCCAACCCCGCCGTTGTGGACCACCCGCGGGTGCAGGACCTCCGGCCGAAGGCCGAGGCATAGCCGGTGGACGGCGAACAGGCTGGCCACCGCCTGGTCCCATGCGAGACGCTGGCCGCCTTCTCCACCCACGTGCTGCGCGCGCTCGGGGCCGATGCGCAGGACGCCGCCACGGTCGGTCAGCACCTGGTCGACGCCAACGCCTGCGGTCATGACTCACACGGGGTAATGCGGCTGACAGAGTATGCGCGCGACATCCAGGCAGGAAGCATCATCCCAGCCGCCAAGACCAGGGTAGTCACGCAGCTCGGCGGGACCGCGCTGCTCGATGCACGCCGATGCCTGGGCATTGCCGCCGCAGTGACGGCGGTGAGCCATGCCATCACGATGTGCCGGGCTACCGGCATCGCCGGGGTCGCGGTGCGGCACGCCAGCCACATCGGCAGGCTCGGGTACTACGCCGAGTCTGCCAGCCAAGACGGGCTCATCCTGATCATGACGGCCGGCGCCATCGGCCCCGGCGTGGGCGTCACCGTCCTGCCCGGCACGGCGGCGCGCTTCGCCGGGGGCAATCCGTGGTGCTTCGGCTTCCCAACCGGCCCGGCGGCACCCGCCGTTGTTGTGGACATCTCATCGTCAGCCGTCGCCGAAGGCAAGCTCCGGCTGGCGCGCGCCCAGCAGCAACGGCTCGACGACGGACTGATCGTCGATCGATCCGGACAACCGACCGTCGAAGCCGAGGACTTCTACCGGGGCGGCGGCCTGCTCCCGCTCGGCGGGCCCGTGGCCCACAAAGGCGTCGGCCTGCTCATCGCCTCGGCCCTGCTCGCAGCCCTGTCCATGATCGGTGACCCCGAGCCGACCCTGGCCGGTGCCCCGGCCCCAGATGCAGCCGGAACGGCCGTCGGCGGAGTCTTCGTGCTCGCCATCGACCCGAACGTGTTCGGCGGCACCGATGCCTACCGCGCGATGTTGTCAGACTGCCTGGCCACGCTCCGGCAGTCCGCCCGCGGCTGCGGATCGGGACTGACCCTACCCGGTGAGCCCGAGGCGGCCGTCCGCCAGCGCCGCCTCCGCGACGGCGTCCCGCTGCCGCTGCCCGTAGCCGAGCAGCTCACCCAGCTGGCCAGATCGGTAGGCGCCGTCGCGTTCTGACTCACGGGCTCGGCAGGGCTAATCAGAAAAGCCACCCTCGCCGGGCTTCGCCGACGTGAATGTGGGCGAGGCCACGATCACCGAGCACACCCGGGCCATCGCGGCGCAGCTCGGTGCGGTCACCACCGCCGGTGATGACTTCCTCCCTGAACGCCACGAGATCGTGTTCGACGAGTCGCCCGCGGCCGATGGCGCCGACGGCGAAGACCTGATCCAGCGGCTGATCTACCGAGCTGACGAGCCATACCGCCGGGAATACAGCGCGATCCGCTACCCCGCCGAGCTCAACCGCCGCTCCGGGTGGCTGGCCGCGGTCGGCCCGTATGTCAGCGTGGTCTGCGGGCATCCCGACTTCATCACCAACTCCATCTTCATCTCCGCCGTCCAGGCCGTCGCCGCCGCGGCGCAGCTGCGGGCGATCCGCCAAGCCGCCTACGACAACGTGCGCCAGTTCCGCGGCTTCGAAGCCGCCGACGACAACCGGCGCCTGCGCTACGCCGCCGCCATCGGGTTCGTGTCCGCAGCCGCGATCCCGATTGGCCTGATCTTCGCCTTCCTGAGCACCAGCACCCCGCAGGTGAACAAGGCCTGGTCTATGTTCAGCCACCACTACCTCGGCGCTTATCTCTGCGTGGCCGCCATCATCGTTATCGGTGCTGTGCTATGGCTAGGCCTGCTCCTGCAGCAACGCCGCGACGCCCGAGAACACACCCCGGCCACACGCCGACCCCCATGGGCACCCACACCCGATGACATCAGCACCTGACCTGAACGCCAGACGGCCAGATTGGCGGCTCGACACTCAAGGACGTCATCGGCGTAGGGCCGGCGCGTACCGCGCCGCGGACCAGCGTTGCCAGTGAGGCAGAGGCAGCGTTCTTACATCGGGAAACGGTATTGGCTTGTGGGGTGGGACGCGCCCCCTGCGCAGTTCGTGTCCTGGGCAGGCTCGCGGCTGCGTTCATCCCTTCGGGGGTGCCCGCGGCTGGCTGCCGGGGGCATGGGACGGGTTCGTGCGGGCAGCGGGATCAATCAGACAGGCGGCCTCGCCGCCGGAGGGCGGGAGCCAGTAAAAACCGGCGATCACGCACCGCCCGCGTCCGGGCCTGCTCACGCGGGCTGCCGTGCAGCGGTGGCCAGGGATCGGACCTGGCCGTCGCGCAGGCGTAGAAGACCCAGGTAAGCAGCTGGCGGGCCAGGCGACCTTGGCTATGTTGCGTGCCTGGGCACCACGGCGGGTGACGATGTCGTCCTTGCGCTCGCGCAGCGGGTGGCAGGCGGGGACGTGCTGGATCGCCTCGATCAGCGCCCCCGCAAGATCCGCGATCCCTGCTTGGTGATTTCCCGTGGCTGACCTTGACGTCGGACTCGCGGTGGCGGGGGTCAGCCCGGCCCACGAGCACAGCTCAGCCGGGCACGGGAACCGGGTGATGTCGCCGATCTCGGCCACGATCACCGCGCCGGGCGCCGGGCCGATACC
>JASHOI010000290.1 GCA_030041195.1 Streptosporangiaceae bacterium
CGGAAGAACAGCGCGCCGCCGCCGTCCAGGGCCGAAAGCACCGCATCGTGCAGCGGCGTCATCGTGATCTCGGCAGGCTCGGGGAACAGCAGCGGCGCGACGTCGGCGGGCGCGAGCACCAGCCAGCCGTCGCCGCCGGGCAGGCCGCCGGCTCCGGTCCACACGATCTCGCCGGCCGCGCTCAGCTCGTCGAGCAGCGCGGGGGAGTACCCGGGCACCCGGCCGGGCAGCACGAGCGTCTCCAGCGCCGACGCCGGGATCGCGGCCCCGGCGAGCTGCTCGATGACGTCGTACACCGCGTCCGGCGTGGCCCGGCGGGCCGCGCGGACCGGGCGCGCCGCGGCGTTGCCGGCCCGGCCGGCGCCAACCGCACTGCCCGCGTTCTGCCAGGCGGGCAGGAACCTGGCCAGCACCGGCGCCGGCACCGGCTCGGCCTCGCGGCGCAGCTTGGCCAGGCAGCGGCGGCGCAGCAGCCGCAGCATCCCGGTCTCGCACCACTCGGTTCCCCGGCCGCCGGGCAGGAACTCGCCCTCGGCGACCCGCCCGGCGGCGGCCAGCCGCCGCAGCGCGTCGGTGGTCACCGCGGTGCCGAGACCGTACCGCTGCGCCACCGCGGCCGCCGTGAACGGCCCGTGCGTGCGGGCGTACCTGAGGACCAGGTCGGCCAGCGGATCCGCGGTGGGCTCGGTGAACGCGTCGGGCACGCCGGGTGGCAGCGCCACCCCGAGCGCGTCGCGGAGCCGGCCCGCGTCCTCGACCGCCGCCCATCGCTCCTGCCCGGCGACCCGGACCTCGATCAGCCGGCGCTGCCCGCCGAGTTCGTCAAGCCACCCCGGCGCCGAGCCGGGCTCGGCGCACCGCTCCTCGACCTCCATGGACGACAGCGGGCCGAGGGACGCGAGCATGTCGGCGACCGCCTCCGGACCACGGCACCGGCGGTCCGCCGAGAGGCACTGCGCGTCGCGTTCCGTCTCCACAGCGATGTCGGGGTCCAGCAGTTCTCGCGCATCGGCCTGGCCGAGGAGCTCGGCGAGCAGCGATGAGTCCAGGGCCAGCGCCTGGGCCCGGCGCTCGGCCAGCGGCGCGTCGCCCTCGTACATGAACGCGCCGACGTACCGGAACAGCAGCGACCGCCCGAACGGGGACGGCGCCGGCGTTTCGACTTCAACTAGGCGTACTCGGCGGGCCGCGAGGTCGCGCATGAGGCCGACCAGGCCCGGCACGTCGAACACGTCCTGCAGGCACTCGCGGACCGTCTCGAGCACGATCGGGAACGTCCCGTACTGGCTGGCCACCGACAGCAGCTGCGCCGAGCGCTGGCGCTGCTGCCACAGCGGGGTGCGCCGTCCCGGCTGCCGTCTGGGCAGCAGCAGGGCCCGGGCGGCGCACTCCCGGAACCTGGACGCGAACAGGGCGGACGACCCGAGTTCGGCGGTGACGAGCTGCTCGACCTCTTCCGGCTGCAGCGCGGCGATCCCGGCCGGCGGCGGGTCGTCGGCGTCCGGGACCCTGATCACGATGCCATCGTCGGTGTGCAGCGCCTGCACGTCCATGGCCTGGTAGCGCTCGCGCAGCCGGGCGGCGATCGCCAGCGCCCACGGCGCGTGCACCCGGGCCCCGTACGGGCTGTGCAGCACCAGCCGCCAGTCCCCGAGCTCGTCCCGGAACCGCTCCATGACCAGCGTCTTGTCGTCGGGCAGGTAACCGGTGGCGGCGCGCTGCGCGGCCAGGTAGCTGATCAGGTTCGCGGCGGCGAGCTCGTCAAGGCCGTCGCGCCGAAGCCGATCCGTGGCGGCCTGCTCGCTGGCCGCGCCGAGCTCCCGGCAATACTCGCCGATGGCCCGGCCGAGCTCGGCCTGGCGGCCCGGCGCGTCGCCGTTCCAGAACGGGAGCCTGCCCGGCTGGCCCGGCGCGGGCGAGACGAGCACCTGGTCGGCGGTGATGTCCTCGATACGCCACGAGCTCGCGCCGAGCACGAACACGTCGCCGACCCGCGACTCGTACACCATCTCCTCGTCGAGCTCGCCGACCCGCCGGGAGTGCCGACCGGACTTGTCCCGCTGGCCGCCGGCCAGGAACACGCCGAACAGCCCGCGGTCCGGGATCGTCCCGCCGTTGGTGACCGCGAGCCGCTGGGCGCCCGGCCTGCCGTGCAGCATGCCGGTCGTGCGGTCCCAGACCAGGCGGGCGCGCAGCCCGGCGAACTCCTCGCTCGGGTAGCGGCCGGCCAGCATGTCCAGCACCGCCTCGAGCACCGGGCGGGTGAGGCTGGCGAACGGCGCGGCCCGCCGGACCGTCTGCTCCAGCCCGGTGATGTCCCAGTCGTCCATCGCGGTCATCGCGACGATGTGCTGGGCCAGCACGTCGAGTGGGTTGCGCGGCATCCGCAGTTCCTCGATCGCTCCGTCCAGCATCCGCCTGGCCACGACCGTCGCCTGCATCAGGTCACCCTGGTACTTGGGGAAGATCAGGCCACGGGAGACGTCGCCGACGTTGTGGCCGGCGCGCCCGGTGCGCTGCAGGCCGCTGGCCACCGACGGCGGCGCCTCCACCTGGATGACCAGGTCAACCGAGCCCATGTCGATGCCGAGCTCCAGGCTGGACGTGGCCACCACGGCCGGCAGCCTGCCCGCCTTGAGCGCCTCCTCGATCTGGGTGCGCTCCTCCCGGGACACCGAGCCGTGATGGGCCCGCGCCACCTCGGCGGGGATCCCGGAATCGCCGGGCGGCAGGCCGGCCCGCTGCTCCGCCCGCTCGGCGGCGAGCTCGTTGAGCCTGGCGCAGAGCCGCTCGGCCAGCCTCCGGGAGTTCGCGAACACGATCGTGGACGTGTGCGCCTCGATCTCGTCGAGCACGCGCTCTTCGACGTGCGGCCAGATCGAGCGTCGGCGCACCGGGTCGTCGGCGTGCTCGCCGTCGCCGGGTGCGCCCGCCGCGGTCTCCAGGTCGGCCATGTCCTCGACCGGCACCACGATCTGCAGGTCGATCCGCTTGTCGCTGGGCGGCGCGGCGATCGTGACCGGACGGCTGCCGCCGAGGAACGCGGCGACCTCCGCGGGCGGCCGCACGGTGGCCGACAGGCCGATCCGCTGCACTGCCTCGGGGGGACGACCCCCCGAGTTCGCCAGGTGGCCGGCCGGCGGATCGCTCTGCCGCAGCGCTTCCAGCCGCTCCAGCGACAGCGCCAGGTGAGCGCCGCGCTTGCCGCCGGCCAGCGCGTGCACCTCGTCCACGATCACGGTCTGGACGTTCCGCAGCCCCTCCCTGGCCTGCGAGGTGAGCAGCAGGAACAGCGACTCGGGGGTGGTGATCAGGATGTCCGGCGGCTGGGTGGACATCCTGCGGCGCTCGTCCGCGGCGGTGTCGCCGGTGCGCACGCCCACCCGGATG
>JASHOI010000291.1 GCA_030041195.1 Streptosporangiaceae bacterium
GGTGACCGGCCACGCCAACGGCCGGCCGCGCCCTGGGCTGGGCGGCACCAGCCGGGTCGCCGACGATCTGTACCTCATCGCCCACCACGAGCTGACCGGCCGGGCGCACCTGGCACCGCGCGCGGTGGGGCTCGGGCTGGCCGGGGCGCTGCTGACCGAACTGATCCTGGACGGCGCCATTACCATCGAGGCGGGTACCATCACGTCCGCCGGGCCGGGCCAGGCCGGCGACCGGTTAGCCGCGGCCGTGGCGGCCCAGATCACGGCCGAGAACCCGCCGCGCCGGGTGGCCGACTGGCTGGCGTTCCTGGCCCGCACCGCGGCCGGGGATGTCGCCGCCCGCCTGGCGAGCGCCGGGTACCTGGCCCCGGCGCCGCGCCGACCCTGGCGGGCCGCGCGGTTCGTCCCGGTCGATGCTGATTGCGCGTTCGCGCCGGTCACCCGGCTCAAAGCCGCACTGCACCCAGACCGGCCCGGCGACGCCGAGGCGGTCACGCTGGCCGGGCTGGCCGCCGCGTGCGGCCTGGGACCGCGCCTGGGCCTGTACCTGCCACCGGGTGCCCGAACCCGCACCGGCGCGTTGGTCCCGCTGCTCGCCCCGGGCCTGCGCCAGGTGATCACCGCGACCCAGGCCGCGGTGGACGCCGCGCTGCTCGCCCACCGCATCTGATCCACCCGCCCCGTCCCACCCCCTGGAGGTAGCTGGCCATGTCCCCCACCCAGACCACGCGGCACCAGCCCGGCGCGGTATCACGCGCCCTGGCCGCTGACCGGCTCGGCGTCCCCGCCGTGCTGTTTTTCGTGCTGGCCGGCGTCGCCCCGCTCACCGTGGCCGCCGGGGTGATCCCCACCGCCTACGCGACCACCGGGTTAACCGGGATCCCGGCCGCATTCCTGGCCATCGCCATCCTGCTCGCGGTCTTTTCAGCCGGGTATATGGCCATGGCCCGCGCCATCCGCAACGCCGGAGCGTTCTACGCCTTCATCGCGGCCGGTCTCGGCCGCGTGACCGGCGTCGCCGCCGCGCTGATCGCGCTGCTGGCGTACTCGTTCCTGCAGGTCGGGCTGTATGGCGCGTTCGGCCCGAACGCGGCCAGTGAGGCCGCCGCGCACCTGGGTGTGCACGCGCCGTGGTGGGCGTTCGCGCTGGGCGCCTGGGCCGTGGTCGCCGTGCTGGGCCTGGCCCGGGTCGAGGTCACCGGCCGGGTGCTGGGTGTGCTGCTGTGCGCCGAGCTCGCGGTCATCGTGGCGCAGACCGTGGCCGGGCTGGCCCGGCCGGCCGGCGGGCACCTGTCGTTCGCCACGCTGTCCCCAGCCGCTTTGGGTTCGGCCGGGCTGGGCACCGTCGGCGTGCTCGCCGTCGTCGCCGTGCTCGGCTTCGTGGGATTCGAGCAGGCGCCCGTTCTGGCCGAGGAGGCCAAACACGCGCGGCGCACGGTCCCGGCCGCGACCTACACCGCGCTGGGCATGATCGCGGTCGTCTACGCGGGGGCGTCGTGGGCGATGGCCGCCCACGCCGGCACCGGCCACGTCGTGGCGGCCGCCGCCGCTCAGGGCCCCGGCCTGCTGTTCGGCCTGTCTGGCAGCAACCTGCTGTCCCAGGCCGCCCAGTGGCTGTTTTTGACGTCGCTGTTCGCCGCGGCGCTCGCGTTCCACAACGCGACGTGGCGCTACGCCTACGCCCTGGGACGGGAGAACGTGCTGCCCGCCGCGCTGGGCCGCACCGGCACCAACAACATCCCCAAGGCGGCGTCTGCGGCGCAAAGCGCGTGCGGGCTGGCCGTCATCACCGGGTACGCGCTCACCCACCAGGACCCGATGACCCGGCTGTTCTTCTGGCTCGGGACCACCGGGGGCCTGGGCATCATGATCATGCTCGCCGCTACCTCGGCCGCCGTGATCGTGTTCTTCGCCCGCGATCCGCGCGGCGAGAACGCCTGGACCCGGCTGGTCGCCCCGGCGCTGGCCGCCGTGCTGCTCACGGTCATCGTGGTGCTCGCCGTGCAGCATTATGCCCTGCTGCTGGGCGTGCCGGCTGGCAGCCCGGCCGCCTGGGCACTGCCGGCCGGCTACGCGGTGGTCGCGGTGGCGGGCCTGGGCTGGGGGCTGATCTTGAAACTGCGCCGCCCGCAGGTCTATGCGGCGATCGGGCTCGGCGCACACGCCGTCACCGCCGCGCCGGCCCTTGCCAGCGGTGACCAGCGGTGAGCGGCGCCGCACCCGGCCCGGCCGGCCCTCCCCGCCCCGGCCCAGTCGTCACCGCCGACGCCGGCGACCTGGACATTCTCAGCCACCTGATCGCCGAGGCGTTCCTGCACCTGCCGCCGTCGCGCTGGCTGATCGCCGACCCCGTGTCCCGGCGCGAGGTTTTCCCCGCCTATTTCCGGATCTATGTCGAGCACGCCCTTGCCACCGGGATTGTGCACACCACGCCCGGCCGCACCGCCGCCGCGCTGTGGCTGCCCACCACCGCCACCCCGCCCGGCCCGCCACCCGGCTACGACCAGAAGCTGGCCCGCGCCACCGGCCCGCACTACGCCCGGTTCGCCGCGTTCGACGCCACGCTGGAGCGCCACCACCCCACCGGCGTTGCCCACCACCATCTGGCCCTGCTGGCCGTCCACCCCCGATGCCAGCACCAAGGCACCGGCAGCCTGCTGCTAGCCGCCCACCACGCCACCCTCGACCACGGCGGCATCCCCGCCTACCTCGAAGCCGCCACCGCGCGCACCCGCCGCCTCTACCACCGCCACGGCTACCAGCTGCGCCCCGGCGCACCGATCCGGCTCCCCAGCGGCCGGGCGGCGATGTGGCCGATGTGGCGCGAACCCCGCCAGCACCCACCGGCACAACCACATCCCTGATCGTGGCGGCCGGGCCGGGACCGCCTCACAAGAGCCGGCCCGGCCGCCACCCCACCCCCGGCAACCGCGAAAGGACCCCGGCCATGCAGCAGACCACCTGGACCAAGAGCTCACACAGCTTCTCCAACAGCAACTGCGTCGAAGTCGCCCACCTGCCCGACGGCCACATCGGCGTCCGCGACAGCAAATCCCCCCACGGCCCGGTTCTGCGATTCACCCCACAGGAGTGGAACGCCTTCACCGCAGGCGTGCGCAACGGAGAATTCGACCACCTCGCCAGGTCATGACAATCCGGCGCGCCCGACCTCGCCCTGCTCGACGACCTGCCCCCGGCCGCCGCCACCCTCGGACGGCACCCCGGCCACCTGCTCACCAGGCCTTCGACATCCAATGCCTCTACGAGCCCGACATGCACTAGGTCACCATCTTCGCCACCACCACCAGCAATCCCCGGCGCGGCGGCCGCGATCATCAACGACGCCGTCGGCGAGGCCCCGCCCACGCCCGCATCCCCAGCCCGGACGCCGCCGATCAGGCCCCGCTACCAGGCCCGGAAGGAAATGTACTCATTGACACAACGCCATATAACCCGTCGGATGGTACATTCACCGGGCCCGCGGCGGCTCCCGGTAGCCTTCGGGCTGTATGGCAGGCTCGCGCATTGGTGGGGAGGCCGCGATGGGGACGGTCCCGGGCAATGCCCAAGGCCCGGTGCTTGACCTCTCCCAGGGCCTCGCCGTGGACGAGATCGGGGATCGGGTGTTCCTCATCACCGATGGGGACTACCAGGCAATGTGCGCGGATACCGAGGATGGTGTCGTCGTCTTCGACGCGCCGCCGTGGGGCCCGGAGTTCCTCGCGGCGATCAGACGGGTCAGTCACGCACCGATCAACCGGATCGTCTACTCGCACGCCCACTACGACCACATCGGCGCGGCGCATCGGCTCGGCGCGGCAGAGATCGTGGCGCACGGCGCGACCGCGGCCATCCTGCGGCGGCACGCCGACCAGCGCAGGCCGGTACCGACCACCACGTTCGACGACGAGCTGACCCTCGAAGCCGGGCGGCACCGGATCGAGCTGCGCTACCACGGGCCTAACCACCAGGACGGCAACATCTTCATCCATCTGCCGCGCCAGCAGATCCTCATGCTCGTCGACGTGATCGTCCCCGGCTGGGTTCCGTTCCACGCGCTCGGCGGCGCCACCGACGTGGCCGGGTACCTGGCCGCTCACGACACCGCGCTCGGCTATGAGTTCGGCACGCTGGTCGCCGGGCACCTGACCCGGATCGGCACCCGCGAGGATGTCCTCCTGCAGCGGCAGTACCTGGACGAGGTCCGGGA
>JASHOI010000292.1 GCA_030041195.1 Streptosporangiaceae bacterium
GGCGGCCGCCGCGCGGTTGCCGGCCAGCGCGGCAGCGCGGGCGTCCGGGTCGGCGTGCGTGAAGAAACCGCCCCGGCACAGGCTGGACACGTGCAGCCCGGCGCCGCGGACCGCGGCGGCGGACCGGGCCAGGCCGCGGGCGGCCACCTTGTCGCGCCACAGCCCGATTGCCGGGATCTCGTGCCGCAGGCACAGGGCGACGGCCTCGTCGAGCCCCAGGTGCTGCACCGTCGCCTGGTTGAGTGAAACCCCCAGCAAGCCCTCCGGCCGGCTCACTGTTCTTCCCGTTCGCTCACTGTTCTTCCCGTTCGCCCACTTTTTCCGTTTGCTCGCCTCTGGCCGCTTTTGCGCGGCCTTTGGCTCGCTCACGATGTCCCCTCCGTGAGGTACTGGGTCATCCGCTCGACCGCGAGGGCGGGGCGCAGCAGGGCGCCGGCGGGGGCGGCTAGCTCGAAGAGGCGGATGAGATGGTCACGGGTGCGCTGGTGTTGCAGGCGGGCGAGCATCGCGAAGTGCGGCTGCAGCCCGTTGAGCCAGGCCAGAAACGCGACGCCGACCTTGTAGTGGAACGTGGGCTCTTCGAAGATGGCCCGGCTCAGCGGCATCGTCGGCCCGATGGCGGTCTGGTAGCCGGCCAGGTCCCCGGTGTCCAGGGCGCGCAGCGCCGCGGCGGCCGGCGCGGTCACCGCGGCGAACGCCCCGAGCAGGGCGTCACTGTGCCCGCCCGCGTCACCGCGGATCAGCTCGTCGTAGTGGAAGTCGTCCCCGGTGTAGAGGCGGACGCCGGGCGGCAGCAGCCGGCGCAGCGCCGCCTCATGGCCGGCGTCAAGGACCGAAAGCTTGACGCCGGCCACCTTTCCGTCGGCGCGCTCGGCCAGCCTGGCCACCAGGTCGGCGGCGGGCCCGAACTCCGCGGCACCCCAGTACCCGGCGAGCGCCGGATCGAACGCGGCGCCCAGCCAGTGCAGGATCACCGGCCGGTCGGCCTGGCGCAGCAAGTGCAGATAGACGTCCAGGTAGTCGCGGGACGATCTGGCGCTCGCGGCCAGCGCCCGGCTGGCCATCAGGATCACGCCAGCCCCGGCTGACTGCACCAGCTCCAGCTGCTCCTCGTACGCCTTGACCACGTCCGGCAGCGGGTGCCCGCCCGGCGGCAGCTGATCGGTGCCCGCACCGCAGGCGATGGTGGCGCCGCGCTCGCCGGCGCGCGCGGCCGACCGGGCGATGAGCTCCCGCGCCTGGGTCCAGGACAGCCCCATGCCGCGCTGCGCGGTGTCCATGGCCTCCGCGACCCCGAACCCGTAGTCCCACAGGAAGTCCCTGAAGCCGATCGTGGACTCCCAGTCGATCTCGCCGTCGGGCGTCGCCGCGACGTGCGCGGCCGCGTACACGCTCCGGGTCACCGGGGGCGGATAGCCGCGTTTCCATCCCGGCTCGGCGACGTACAGCGGCTCCGAGCGCCCGGGCAGGAAGATCGTCGTGGCCATCTCAGGGCGTCAGCGGCGGGACGTCGATGCGGCGGCCCTCGGCCGAGGACTGCAGCGCCAGCGTGGCGAGCTGCACGCCCCGCGCCCCCTCGGCCAGGTTCCAGGGCAGCGGCGTGCCCTCGGCCACCGCGCGCAGGAACTGCTCCCACTGGATCTTGAACCCGTTGTCGAACTCGGTGTTGTCCGGGACGTCGGTCCACAGCGCCGGGTAGTCGACCGGGTCCGGCAGGTCCGGGTTCCAGACCGCGCGCGGGGTCGAAACCCGGTGCTGGACCGCACAGTGGCGCAGCCCGGCGACCGCGCTGCCGTGCGTCCCGTCCACCTGCAGCTCCAGCAGCTCCCGCCGGTTGACCCGGACCGCCCAGGACGCGTTGACCGAGGCCATCACGCCGCCGGACAGCTCAAGCACCGCGTACGCGGCGTCGCCGGCGGTGACGTCGTATGGTGCCCCGGCCTCGTCCCAGCGCCGCGGCAGGTGCGTCGCCTGCCGCGCGTACACGGCCGTGACCGGGCCGAACAGGTCTTCCAGCAGGTAGTGCCAGTGCGGGAACATGTCGAGCACGATCCCTCCGCCGTCGGCGGCGCGGTAGTTCCAGGACGGCCGCTGCGCCGGGATGCCGTCGCCCTCGAACACCCAGTAGCCGAACTCGAGCCGCACCGACAGCACGCGGCCGAAGAAGCCTTCCCTGACCAGTCGGCGCAGTTTGATCACCCCGGGCAGGAACAGCTTGTCCTGCACGACACCGTTGATGATCCCGGCCTCGCGTGCCGCGCTGGCCAGCGCCGTGGCGCCGTCCAGCGAGTCGGCCACCGGCTTCTCGGTGTACACGTGCTTGCCGGCGGCGATCGCCTTGCCCAGGCTGGCCACCCGTGCG
This sequence comes from Streptosporangiaceae bacterium, assembly GCA_030041195.1. Next base: position 2,363 of record JASHOI010000292.1, read on the forward strand.
CTGGTGACCAGCGTGTCGAAGTACGCCTCGACCTCCGGGTCGGCCAGCACCTCATCCAGGCTGGTCGACCAGCGCGACAGACCGTGCCGCTCCGCGATCTCACGCAGCCGCGCCTCGCTGCGCCCGACCAGCACCGGCTCGGGGTAGACGGTCCCGCCGCCGGCCAGCGGCACGCCGCCCTGCTCGCGGATCGCGAGCAACGACCGGACCAGATGCTGCCGGTAGCCCATCCGCCCGGTGACACCGTTCACGGCCACCTGCAGGACCTTGCGTGCCATCGACCACCCTTCCGCCGCTCACGCTGCCACCCCCGCCGCCACCCCCGCGCCGCCACCCCCGCGCCGCCACCCTCGCGCCGCCACCCCGCGCTGCCATCCCGCGCCGCCACCTGCGCCGCGGGAAACCCCTTTCCAAGGTAAGCTGACCCGAAATGCTCGGTCAACCGACCGGAGCGGATCGCATCGATGTACCAAAGGGCTTCCTCTAGCCGGCCTATCGGTACATCCATGCCGCGCGTGCTGTTGAGGGCGCGCGGTGTTGGGGTTGCGTGCTGGGCTGACCGGCACGTGCTGGGGTGAGCGGCACGTGCTGGAGTGAGGGGCGGAGGCGGCGTGGGTGACGGCCGGCCCGGGTCGCGGGTGACGCTGCAGGACGTCGCTGACCGCGCCGGTGTCTCGATCACCACGGCCTCGCGGGTGGTGAACGGCGGAACACGCCGGGTCGGCGCCCAGCTGGCGCAGCGCGTGCACCGGGCCGTCGCCGAACTCGGATATTCCGCAAACCTGCAGGCCAGAGCCGTCGCCACCGGGCGCAGCAGCATGATAGGCGTGGTCGTGCACGACGTCGCCGACCCGTACTTCTCGTCGATCGCGGCCGGGCTCATCGAGACGGCGAGCCGCAGCCAGCTGCTGGTCTGCATGTCGGCGGCGGCGGCCAACGAGACGGCCGAGCGGGCGTACGTGTCACTGATGCGGTCCCAGCGGGCCCGCGCGGTGATCCTGATCGGCAGCAGGACCGACGACGCCGCGGCGCGCGCGGAGCTTGACCGGGAGGTCGCCGCGTTCATCCGCCAGGGCGGCCGGGCGGTCTGCGTCGGCCAGCCGCTGCTCGGTGTGGACACGATCGCGCCGGAGAACGCCGCGGGCGCCGGCGCCCTGGCGCGGGCGCTGGCCGCGCTCGGCCACCGCCGGTTCGCCGTGCTCGCCGGGCCGAGGCGCTCGATCACCGTGCAGGACCGGATCGCGGGCTTCCGTGCCGGGCTGGCCGACTGGTCCATCGGCCTTGACCCGGCGGACATCGTGCACGCGGCGTTCAGCAGGGACGGCGGCTACCAGGCGATGAGCGCGCTGCTCGCCTCCGGCGGGGACCTGCCGGACTGCGTGTTCGCGGTCAACGACGTGATGGCGGTGGGCGCGCTGGCCCGGCTGCGTGCCGCCGGGATCTCGGTGCCCGGCGACGTCGCGGTGGCCGGCTTCGACGACATCCTGACCCTGCGTGACGTGACGCCGCCGCTGACCACGGTCCGGCTGCCGCTCACCCGGATGGGCGAGATGGCCGCGAGCATGCTGCTCACCGACGGGGAGCCGGACCGGCCGCGCGTTGTGCCGGTGCCCGGCGAGGTGATCATGCGCGACAGCACGCTCCCCCGCAGGCCGCGCGGCTGACCGGCCCTTGCGCCGGCGCAGGCCGCCGGGGTACGTTCGTGCCCGAACGGAAAGCGCTTGCCAAGCGGGGGGACGGACACGGCCCGCTATCACCCCTGATAACGGGTGTGTCGCAACTCTTCCCATGTGCTGGGCAGCGTCCCACAATTTCAGGCAGTACCGCTGACCACGCGGCCCGGGCGAGGAGTGAACATGGGACACCCGCTGACAACCCCGATCGGCTCAGCCGCAGCGCCGCAGCCGCCGGGCCGCCACACCGTCTGCTGCTTCTCCCCTGTCACCCGCGTCTGCGCGAGGGAGGCCGTGAAATGAGCGAGGCCGCTCCCGTTCCGTTCTCTGAGACCAAGGCCCCCGAGTCCGCGGACCGGCTGAACCGCGGCGCCCTCGGCCTGGTGGACATCGCCGCCTCGACGATGGCCAACATCGGCCCGGCCTATAGCTTCATGTTCGGCTTCGGCCTGATCGTGGCGACCGCGGGCATCGCGGCGCCGCTGACGATCATCGCGGCCGTGATTGCGATCGCGCTGCTGGGCAACACGCTGTCGCAGTTCTCCCGGGCTCAGCCGTCGACCGGCGGGTTCATCACGTTCGTGGGCAAGTCGTTCGGCGGCACCAGCGCGGTGACCACGGCGCTGCTGTGCGGGGCCGGTTACATCATCGCGATCTCGTCGGTGCTGGCGGTGTCCGGCTGGTACCTCGAGTACGTGCTGAACTACTACTTCAGCTGGAACGTCCCGTGGATCATCTGGTCGGTGCTGCTCACCGGGTTCTCGGTGTGGATGATGTACCGGGGCGTGGCCGTGTCGACCAAGCTCGCCGGGTTCTTCTTCGGCTTCGAGATGCTGGTCCTGGTCATCGTGTCGATCGCCTCGCTGGCCAAGAACGGCGGCCACCTGTCGGCCGCGCCGTTTGAGTGGAGCCACCTGAACAACGGCTTCAGCGGGCTCGCGCCCGGGTTCCCGCTGGCGGTGTACTTGTTCATCGGCTGGGAGAACTCCGCGGCGCTGGCCGAAGAGACCGGCAACCCGCGGCGCAACGTGCCGCGCGCCGTCTACCTGTCGATCGCGCTGATGGCCGTGCTCTACCTGCTGGTCGCCTACGGCACGGTCAGCGGGTTCCACGACAACGGCACCGCGCTCGCGGCCGCGCCGATCCCGTTCATCACCGTCGCGCACTCGACGCTGGCCAAGGTGGCGATCCTCGCCTACCTGGCCGGGCTGACCTCCACCGTCGGTGTGCTGATCGCCGCCGTGAACTCGCAGGCCCGGCTGGTCTTCAACGCCGGCCGCGAGGGTCTGCTGCCGCGCTGGATCGGCAAGGTGCATCCAAAGCGCAAGACGCCCATCAACGCGATCTACACGTTCACCGGGATCGCCGGGGGGATCATCGCGTTCTGGTGCCTGGGCCACCTGATCTTCGGGAACGGCGGCAGCATGGACGGGCTGAACTTCTTCGACGAGTCCGGCACGATGGGCACGATCCTGATCCTGGTCGTGTACTTCCTGGCGAACCTGGCGCTGCCGTTCTACTACCGCAAGTACCGGCCGCAGGAGTTCAACGTGCTCAAGCACCTGATCCTGCCGGTGCTGGGGATGATCGTGATCGCCGTCCCGGTCTACTACCTGTGCAAGCCGCCGCAGCCGCAGCCCTATGACTGGTTCCCGTACGCGGCGCTGGTCATCCTGGTGCTCTCGGTGATCTACGCCTTCTGGCTGAACCGCCGCGACCCGCAGCTCGGCGACCGGGTCGGCTCGATCGTCGCCGACGAATAACCCGCAGCACCAGGCCCGCCAAGGTGGAGCCGGACCGGGCCGGGGCGTCGCGTAACAGCCACTCTTGGGGGTACCGATGACCGACACGCAGGTCCGCCCGACCGAGGCCCCGGAGGTGCCGGCGCATCCGCTGGACCCGGTGACCGGTGCCGAGTTCCTGGCCGGGCGCGAGATCCTGGCCGCGGCCGGCCTGCTGGGCGACTCGGACAGGTTCGCCTACTACGGCCTGGACGAGCCGCCCAAGGACGAGGTGCTGGCCGGGCGGCCGGACCGGCGGCTGCGCGCGTTCCTGCTCGATGTGGCGACGGGCCGGTCAGCCGACGTGGTCGTGTCCCTCGGCGAGGGCCGGGTGGTGTCGCACCGGGTGACCGACCCGGCGTCCGAGGGCCAGCTGCCGATCATCAACGAGGATTTCGGCGTGGTCGAGGACGTGGTGCGCGCCGATCCGGAGTGGCGGGCGGCGATGGCCAGGCGCGGCCTGACCGACGTCACGAAGATCCGGGCCTTGCCGCAGACCGCCGGGGCGTTCGGCCAGGGCGACGACCACCGCCGGTTCGTGCGGGTGCTCGCGTTCCGCCAGGAGCGGGAGCACGACTACGTCTGGGCGCACCCCGTGGACGGGGTCGCCGCGTTCGTCGACCTGGTCGAGCGCAAAGTGTTCAAGATCGTCGACGAGTTCCAGCGGCCGGTGCCGGAACAGTCCGGGGACTACGACGACCCGGCGGTGCGCGGCCCGCTGCGGGAGGGCCTGCGGCCGATCGAGATCACCCAGCCGGAGGGGCCGAGCTTCACCCTGGACGGCCACCGGCTGCGCTGGCAGGGCTGGTCCCTGCGCGTCGGCTTCGATGCGCGGGAGGGCCTGATCCTGCACCAGGTCAGCCTCGACGACGCGGGCCGGGCCCGGCCGGTCATGTACCGCGCGTCCATCGCCGAGCTGGTCGTGCCGTACGGCGACCCGCGGTTCCGGTACTGGCAGACGTACTTCGACTGCGGCGAGTACCTGCTCGGCAAGTGGACGAACTCGCTCGAGCGCGGCTGTGACTGCCTGGGCGAGATCGCGTACCTGGACGCCACCGTGCCGGACGACGTCGGCGCCCCGCAGGTGATCCGCAACGCGGTCTGCATCCACGAGGAGGACTTCGGCATCCTCTGGAAGCACACCGACGTGTTCAACGGCTCCGCGCAGACCCGCCGCCAGCGCCGGCTGGTCGTCTCGTCCTGGGCCACGGTCGGCAACTACGACTACGGCTTCTACTGGTACTTCTACCTGGACGGCACGATCGAGCACGAGGTCAAGATGTCCGGCGCGCTGTTCACCGCGGCGTACCCGGGCGGCGACGACCCGCATTCGACCGAGGTCGCGCCCGGGCTGGGCGGGCCGGTGCACCAGCACCTGTTCAGCGCGCGGCTGGACATGACCGTGGACGGCGTGGCCAACGCCGTCGACGAGGTGGACCTGGCCGGCCTGCCGGCCGGCCCCGGCAACCCGTACGGCAACGCGATCGCGAAGAGCGTGACCCGGCTGCGCAGCGAGGCGCAGGCCACGCGCCGGTGCGACGCGGCGCGGGCACGGACGTGGCGGGTGGTCAGCACCGAGCGGGTCAACGCGTACGGCCGGCCCACCGGGTACACGCTGTACCCAGAGGGGACGCCGGTGCTGCTGGCCGACCCGGCATCATCGGTGCACGCGCGGGCCGGCTTCGCCGCCAACCACCTGTGGGTGACCAGGTATGACCCGGCGCAGCGGTACCCGGCGGGCGATTTCGTCAACCAGAACCCCGGCGGGGCGGGGCTGCCCGCCTACGTGACCGCGGACCGGGACATCGATGGCGCGGACATCGTGCTGTGGCACACGTTCGGGCCCACCCACTTCCCGCGGCCGGAGGACTGGCCGGTGATGCCGGTGGCACGGTGCGGGTTCACGCTGAAGCCGACCGGCTTCTTCGACCGCAACCCCGCGCTCGACGTCCCGCCTCCGCACGGGCACTGCGCCGGCTGAGCCGCGGGCCTGGCGGGCCTGGCCAGCAAAGATGTGATCACAGGGCGTCACTTGGGCCACAGCTTGGCCCCGGCGTCCGTCACAATGGCGTCTTGCCTTCGGGTCTGTCTCGGGAGGGCTGGATATCTATGGGCACCCCTACCGACCCGGTGTATCTCCGGGTGCTTGAGGACCTCCGCGAGCGGATCCGTGGCGGTGTGCTGCCGCCGGGTGCCCGGGTTCCGTCCCGCAACGCGATCATCGCCAACTACGGCGTCGGGGAGACCGCGGCCAAGCACGCGCTGCAGGTGCTGGCGAGCGAGGGCCTGATCGAGGCCAGGACCGGGTCGGGGTCGTACGTGCGCCGGGTGCCTGCCGCCAGCTGCCTGGAGCACGACCGGCTGCACTTCCCTGGCTCGCCGTTCGGCCTGGATGAGGGGGGCACGGACGGAGACGGGGGCGCGCCGCGCGCCGCGCGCCGCCTGGCCTGGGAACATCAGAGCGAGCACGTGGTGCCGCCGCCGTACATCGCGCGGCGGCTCGGCCTGGAGCCCGGCATCGACCGGGTCATGAGCACCAGGTACCTGCTCACCGCCGACACCGAGCCGGTGCAGCTGGCCACCAGCTACGAGCCCGACCGGATCACCGCGGACACCCCCGTCGCGCTGCCGGAGCAGGGCCCGCTCGCGGGCCGCGGGGTGATCGAGCGGATGGCCTCGATCGGGATCAAGGTGGACGAGGTCCTCGAAGAGGTGTCGGTGCGGCCGTCGCTGCGCGCGGAGGCCGCCGCGCTCGGCCTGCCCGCCGGTGCGCCCGCGCTGGTCGTCGAGCGGCTGCACCTGGCCTCCGGGGAGCCGGTCGAGGCCGGGGAGGTCGTCTTCGCGGCGGACAGGTTCCGGCTCAGGTACCGGTTCGGGGTGCCCGCGGCCGGGCAACCGTGATCAGGCCGGCCCGCCCCGGCGACGTCACCGCGATCCACTGGCTGGTCCGCGAACTGGCCGAGTACGAGAGGTCCCTGGAACACGCCGTGGCCTCGCCGGACGATCTGCGGCGTGCCCTGTTCGGCGAGCGGCCCTCGGTGTTCGCGCACGTGGCCGAGCACGACGGTGCGGTGGCCGGGTTCGCGCTCTGGTTCCTCAACTACTCGACCTGGACCGGCAGGCACGGGATCTACCTGGAGGACCTGTACGTCACGCCCGACGTGCGCGGGCACGGGTACGGCAAGGCGCTGCTCGCCGAGCTGGCCAGGATCTGCGTGGACCGCGGCTACGCCAGGTTCGAATGGGCGGTGCTGGACTGGAACGCGCCCGCCATCGGCTTCTACCAGTCACTGGGCGCTGCCGCGATGGACGAGTGGACGGTGCACCGGCTGTCCGGCCCGGCCCTGCACACCCTGGCCGGCCAGGCGCCGGATCAGGCGCCGGCCGACGGCGACCCGCCGAGGTAGAGCGCGCCGGTCCCGCCCGGGCGCCCGCAGCAGCGCCGGTCCGCCCGGTCAGGGTGCGGCCGCTCCCCCGGCCTGCTCCGCCCCGCCGGCCGGCGGTTCCAGGCCATCGGAGACGTCGGCGTTCTCGCTGACCAGGCTCAGCCCGGCCGACTCGGCCTCGAGCTGGAGCAGAGCGGCAAAGTCCTGCCCGCCGTGGCCACGGCCGACCAGGCCCTGCACGATCTGGTGCACCAGGGAGGCCAGTGGCAGCGGGACCTCGCGTTCCCTGGCGAGGGCCAGCCCCAGGTCGAAGTCCTTGCGCAGCAAGGTGGCGGTGAACGTCGGCCTGAAGTCGAGGTTGACGTACGCGGGGGTCTTGTACTGCGTGAACAGCGAGCCCATCACGCTCGAGTTGATGCAGGCCAGGAACGCCTGCCTGCTGACACCACTCTTCTCGGCCAGCACGGTGATCTCCGCCATGGACTGGGCCACGGTGCCAAGCATGAGGTTGTGGCAGAGCTTCACGATGCGCGCCAGCTCGCCCTGGCCGACATACGTGGCCCCGGCGCCGAGCAGGTTCAGGTAGGGCTCGGCGGCCTCGAACGCCGCGCGCGGCCCGGAGACGGCCATGGTCAGCCTGCCCGCGGCGGCCACCCGCGGATTGCCCATCAGGGGCGCGGCGAGCAGCGCGGTGCCGCGGGCGCCCGCTTCCGCGCGGACCTGCGCGGACGCCTCAGTGGAGACGGTCGAGCAGTCCACCAGGATCGACGGTGCCGCCGCCTCGCAGAGCAGCCCGTCCGCGCCGAGCACGGCGTCGATGAGGTCCTCGGAGGTGCCGACGGTCGCGAAGACGATGTCGCAGGTGGCCAGGTCGGCCGCTGAGTCGACGACCTTGGCCCCAGACAGCGCGAGCGGCTGTGCCTTGGCGAGTGTCCTGTTGTAGACCGAGACGTCGTGGCCGGCGGCCAGCAGTCGGCGGACAAGCTCTGTGCCCATTCGCCCGGTTCCCAGCCAGCCCAGCCGGCGGTCCCCGCGCTGATCCGCCATGTCATCACCTGCCCCACTTTTACAATCGTTTGCACCATCGAGCGTGGCCTAATCATCGCCCTATTGTCAACGGCTGGGGCCAAACGGTTGCCTGAAATCCCACGCCGGGGATGTGGAAGCTCCGGATGGCCGCAATCGGATGCAAGAACCGGCTGGTGGCGCGCTGATGGCCACCGGGCACCGGGCCGCTCAGCCGGTGGCCGATCCCTGCCGCGGCTGCTGGGTCAGTCGATCCCTGCCGCGGCTGCTGGGTCAGCCCGCGTAATCAACGCGGCGGTTCGGGGTGGCTGTGCGCTGGGGGTGGCCGACAGATGACGCGAGGTTGAGACGTTGGTATTTGATTTCCATGATCTGGGCGAATAGCGACCAAATACGCGGCGTTTGCCACCCAGATCATGAAATAACCCGTGCTGCCGGGTCAGCCGCGCACCCGGGCCGTCGAGCCCCGGATGATGAGCTCGGGAGCCAGGTAGAGGATCTTCACCGGGCCCGAGTGCTCGGCTATCCGCTCCAGCAGCAGCTGAGCGGCCTCGGTGCCGACCTGGTAGTGCGGAAACCGGATCGTGGTCAGTGGCGGCCGGAGCCGGTCGATGAACGGCATGTCGTTGAAGCCGACCACGGATATGTCCTCGGGGCAGTTGAGCCCGCACTCGTCCAGCGCCGCGTAGCAGCCCACCGCGAGCATGTCGTTGGCCGCGGCGATCGCGGTGCACTCGGCCCGGCCCGGCTGGCCGGCGCCGCGCTCGAGCAGCAGCCGGCTGCACCGCAGCCCCTCCTCGACCGTGAACGCCTTGGCGAACACCACCAGGTCGTTGTCGACCTGCAGGCCGCTGGACTCCATGGCCGTGACGAACCCGCGGTACCGGGACAAGCCGGTCGACATCTCCTGCGGGCCCGCGATATGCGCGATGCGCCGGTGCCCGAGCCCGGCCAGGTGGCTGACGGCCATCCGCACGCCGCGCTCGTTGTCGACGGTGACCGAGGGGAAGCTGTAGTCCTGCGCCAGGCGGTTGATCAGCACGACCGGGATCTCGGCCCGGGATGCCTCGGCCAGCAGCGGATGGCGCAGCCGCGCGGTGGCCAGCACCAGGCCGTCCACGTGCCTGGCCCGCATCTGGTCGAACACCATCCGCTCGCGCTTGTCGTCGGAATCGGTGTTGCCGATCAGCGCCACGTAGCCGGCGGCGGCCAGCCGGTCCTCGAGGCCGCGGACCATCGGCGGGAACAGCGGGTTGTTCAGGTCGGGTATCAGCACGCCGACGGTGTGCGAGCGCCGGGTGCGCAGGCTCCTGGCCACCGGGTTCGGGCTGTAGCCGAGCGCCTCTGCGGCGTCGAGCACCCGCCGCGCCGTGTCCTCGCTGACCAGGATCCTGGTCTCCGGATTCAGCGCGCGGGAGGCCGTCGCTGGGTGGACGCCAGCGCGCACCGCCACGTCCCTGAGCGTCACTGGGGCGTCCGGCATGGCAGTTCACGCTCCGCTCTCCGCGGGTTTGCTCCCTAGAATGTTCCCGCTGACTCCCTCGGCATGCTATCTGCCTGTTGCAACGCGCTCGCGGCGTTCTGGCAGTCAGCCTTCTCCCGCCTGCTGGCCAGGTAGCCGGCCGAGAAGCCGATCACGCCGGCCATCGCCAGCAGCAGGACGCGGTAGCTCACCACGGCGATCAGCGCGGCGCCGAGCGCGATCGAGGCCGCCTGGGGCACCACGACCGCGAATTCGAGCGCCGCATCGACCCGGCCGATCAGGCTGGGCGGCGTGCGCCGCTGGATCAGGGTGATCGCGCCGACGTTGACCCAGACGATGCAGAGGCCGAGCCCGGCGGCCGCGGCGCCGACCACCGGCAGCCACCCGGTGATCATCAGCAGCGCGGACACCGCGCAGGCCGCCAGGCCCCCCGCCACCAGCGCGCGCTCGCTGGTGCGCCGCATGACCGGAGCGGCCAGCGCTCCGCCAGCCAGCGCGCCGGCCCCCTGCAGGCTGATCAGCACGCCGAGGAATTCCGGCCTGCGGTGCAGGCCCTGGGCGACGACGGCGAACGGCACGGTCTCGAAGAAGCCGAACGCGCTGACCGCGATCAGGCACGCGACCAGCGGCCGCCGCAGCGCGGGCGTGTGCGCGACGTGCCGGAGCCCGGCG
>JASHOI010000293.1 GCA_030041195.1 Streptosporangiaceae bacterium
GCCAGCCGTTCCGGCCCCGGCCCTGCTGGCCCTCCGCACGGCCCTCCGCGCGGCCCTCAGCCCGGCCCGGCGCAGGCTCGCGCAGCCGGAGGGCGAGCACGGTGCCGGCGGCGGCAACGAACGTGCCGGCGTCCAGCAGGATCACCGGGGCGGCGCCCACCCAGGCGAGCAGTCCCGCGCCCAGCAGCGGCGTGATCACGCGCAGTCCCTGCGACGCCATCTGCAGCGCGGCGTTCGCGTCGCCGAGCAGGTCGCCCGGGAGCAGCACGGTGAGCAACGCCGTCTGCGCGGACCCGATCAGGCTGTTCGCCACGCCGTATCCGAACATCACCGCGTAGATGAGCCACACCTGGCCGCGGCCGTGCACCAGCAGCAGCGCGCACACCAGCGCGGCGGTGCCCAGGTTCACCGCGATCAGCAGCGGCCGGCGCCGCACCCGGTCGGCGATCACCCCGGACACCGGCGAGGCCAGCACGCCGCAGGTGAACGCGAAGAAGGTCAGCCCGGCCGCGCTGTTGCTGCCGGTGAGGATCTTCACCCAGATGCCCATGGCCAGCCACAGCGCGCTATCCCCGACGACCGAGAGGGCCTGACCGGCGATGTAGATCCGGGCGTCCCGGTGGGACAGCAGCCGGCGCATGTCAGCTCCCCGCGGGCGGCTCGGCGGGCCCGGGGTCCTCAGCAGGCGCGGGCGGCTCGCTGAGCGGGTAGCCGAACATCAGCATCTCGTAGTGCACGCTGCCGGCCGGGCGCAGCGACGTGTCGTCCGACCGGGCCTGGTACGGCTCGGTCAGCTTGTGCATGGCCTCGCCCAGGTCCCTGGCCTCCTGAGCGGTCAGGTACAGGTCCGACCGGGACGCCAGCGCCGCCTCCTGCCAGGCGGGCGGGTACCCGACCACCCGCATCAGCCGGTCCCTGGCCCGGGCCAGCCAGCGGTCGATCCAGACCGAGGCGGCGGCGTGCAGGGCGAGCCTGCTCTCGGCGTCCTGCCACGGCGGCACCAGCTCGAAGCCGCGGTACGTCCGCCGCCACGGCCGCTCCCGGCCCCGGCCGCCGCCCGCCTCTTCGAGGAACCCGTACTTGGCCAGCGTGCGCAGGTGAAAGGCGCAGTTGGCCGGCGACTCGCCGAGCAGTTCGCTGGCCTCGGTCGCGGTCAGCGTCCCGGTCTCGGACTGGCCGATGGCCTCCAGCAGGGCCACCCGGATCGGATGGGCCAGCGCCCGCATCGTCTTCGGGTCACGCACCTGGAGGTACGGAAGGTCCGCATGGGACGGAACCGCCGGTTCTTCGGAAGACATGCTTCGAAACGATACGCTCGAAACACTCCTTTCCACAAGCCGGCTCGGCCGGAGCCCGGGATCGTGCGACGATGAGGCATGCGGATCAGCGATGTGACGTCGACAGAGCTCTTCGCCGGCAGCCAGGCCCGGCCGCTCGCGATCGTGCGGGTGACCCTCGACGGCGAGGGCGGCGACGCGGGGCGCACCCAGGGTGCCGAGAACCAGATCACCGTCCGGGTCGAGGGCCCCGCGGTGACCACGCCGGAGCCGGCCGTGGCCGCCGGGCCGGAACCGGGCCAGCGCCTGGACGTCGAGGTCGGGATCGAGGTGGCGGCCCCGCACCAGGCCGGCGCCCCGGTGCAGGTCACGGTCATCGCCGAAAACCCCGCAGCCGCCATCCGGGCCGAGCGGACGGCCTCGGTCAGCACCGGCGAGCCGGGCTGGACCATGTGGATGGTCAGCCATTTCCACTATGACCCGGTCTGGTGGAGCACCCAGGGCCAGTTCACCGAGTCCCGCATCCTCCTGCCCGACGCCGACGGCAGGCTGCCGGACGCGCGGACCGCGTTCGAGCTGGTCCGGCTGCATCTCGAGGAGGCCAGGCGGGATCCTGACTACAAGTTCGTGCTCGCCGAGATCGACTACCTCAAGCCGCACTTCGACGCTCACCCGGAGGACCGGGCCGACCTGCTCGCGTTCATCAGGGCGGGCCGGATCGAGATCGTCGGCGGCACCTACAACGAGCCGAACACGAACCTGACCAGCGCCGAGTCCACGATCCGCAACGCGATCCACGGCCTGGCCTTCCAGCGTGAGGTGCTCGGCGCCGATCCCGCCGTGGGGTGGATGCTTGACGCGTTCGGCCTCGACCCGGCCTATCCCGGGCTGATGGCGGCGGCCGGGATGACCGAGTCGGCGTGGGCCAGGGGCCCGTTCCATCAGTGGGGCCCGAACCGCACCGTCGGCGACAACCGCCGGATGCAGTTCCGGTCCGAGTTCGAGTGGCTGTCCCCCGACGGCCACGGCCTGCTGACCAGCTACATGGCCAACCATTACGGCGCGGGCTGGGTGACCAACGGCGCCCCCACGCTGGAGGCGGCCGAGCAGGCCGCGCTCGAGCAGTTCCGCCAGCTGGCCCCGGTGGCCGCCACCCGCAACGTGCTGCTGCCGGTCGGTGCCGACCACGTGATCCCGTCCCGCTGGGCCACCGGGATCCACCGGGACTGGAACAAGCGCTACGTCTGGCCGCGGTTCGTCACCGCGCTGCCGTCGGAGTTCTTCGCGGCGGTGCGCAAGGACGCGGCCGAGCGCGAGGTCTGGATCACCCCGCAGACCAGGGACATGAACCCGGTGTACACCGGCAAGGACGTGTCCTACATCGACACCAAGCAGGCCCAGCGGGCCGCGGAGACCGCGGTGGAGGACGGCGAGCGGCTGGCCACGCTGGCCTGGCTGGCCGGAGCCGAGTACCCGGCGGCCTCGCTGGACAAGGCGTGGCGCCAGCTGGTGTTCGGGGCGCACCACGACGCGATCACCGGCACCGAGGGCGACCAGGTCTACCTGGACCTGCTGGGCGGGTGGCGGGAGGCCTTCGAGCGCGGCGACGAGGCGCGCCAGGCCGCCGCGCGCCACCTGGCCCGCCTGGCGGCCACCGAGGCCGCGGCCGGCGGCCCGGACACCGGCCAGGGGGCCCGGGCCGTTGTGGTCTTCAACACGCTCTCGCAGCCCCGGTCGGGCCTGGCCAGGGTCACCCTGGAGTTCGCCGAGCCGGGCCCCGGCTGGGCGCTACTGCGAGACGACGCCGGAGCCGAGGTGCCCTGCCTCGCCGAGGGCGCCACCCGGCACCAGGACGGCACCCTGTCCGGCGTCACCCTCACCTTCCGCGCCCAGGACGTGCCCGCCCTGGGGTACCGGACCTACCTCGCCCTCCCCGCCGACGGGCCGGAACGCGGCGCCGGGTGGCTGCCCGCGGACGGCACCGTGATCGAGAACGCGGCTTTCCTGGCGGAGGCGGACCCGGCCAGCGGCGGCACCCTGACCAGGCTGCTGGACAAGCGGTCCGGCGCCGAGCTGCTCGCCGGGCCCGGCAACGAGCTCGTGCTGCAGCAGGAGTACGACCGCCACCCGCGCTGGAACGAGGGCCCGTGGCTGCTGTGCACGAAGGGGCCGGGCCGCGGCTCCGCCGGGCTGGCCGCGGCGGTCCGCGCCGAGCGCTGCCCGGTCGGCTCCCGTCTTGTTGCCGAGTTCAATTTCGGGGATCTGCGTGTCACCCAGGAGACGCTGCTGTGGGACGGCGCCGACCGGGTCGAGTTCCGCACCCACGTCGACGGCTCGGTCGGGCACGACCACCTGCTCCGGGTGCGGTTCCCGGCGCGGGTGCCCGGCGGGCTGCCGGTTTACCAAACGGCGCTCACGGTGATCGGGAGGTCGCCCGGCTCGGCCGAGACCGACGTGGCCGAGCACGAGTTCACCCTGGACAATCCGGCGCACGAGTGGTTCGGCGTCGGCTCCACCGCGCGGGTGGCGGTGACCGACCCGGCGGGCGGGCGCCGGATGCACGCGATCGGCGTGGCCGAAGTGATCACGCCGAAGGTCCTCGGCAAGGTCGGTGAACCGGTCAGGGACCTGATGGTGGCGCTGGCGAGGGCCGGGGTCACCGCGACCTGCTCGCGGCCGGACGGCCCGCGGTACGGGTCGATCGACGTGGATTCCAACCTTCCCGACGTGCGCATCGCGCTGGGCGGCCCGGCCGAGAACCCGTTCACCGCGACGGTGCTCGCCGCGGCCGGGCCGG
>JASHOI010000294.1 GCA_030041195.1 Streptosporangiaceae bacterium
ACGTCGCGCGGGACCGTGGCGCGGGCGGCCAGCGCGGACAGCGCGATGGCCAGGGCGGCGAGCAGCGCCGTGACGGCCGCGAACGGCAGCGGGGTCGCCGTCGTGGATGCGCCGTGAGCGGGCCCGAACGCCGCCCCGCCGAGCTGGGTTCCGCCCAGGGTGGTGGCCGCGGTGTACGGCAGATAGGGCTGGGCGGCGTTGAACAGGTCGCCCAGCAGCGACTCGATCACGATCGTCCACACGAACACGCCGATGACCACGGCAAGCTGGGATCTGATCAGCGATCCGAGCGCGACGCCGATCGCGGCGAGCAACGCTGCGGCCACGACGTGGCCGATGCCGAACCGGGCCAGCGTGGCGTCGCCGGCCGGCACCTGGTATCCACGTGAGGCGGTGAACCCAAGCCCCACGCCCAGCGCGATCAAATATCCGACCAGGCCGAACACCGCGCCGGCCACCGTACCCGCCGCCATCTTGGCGGCCAGGACCCGGTTGCGGTGCGGTGCGGCCAGGTACGTCAGCGTGGCCGTGGAGTGCCGGAACTCGCCGCTGGACACGGTCGCGCCCAGCACCGCCGCCATCAGCAGCGCCCACGTGCCGCCGGCCAGCACCGAGGTGAACCCAGCCACCGTGTTCAGCGGCCCGACGACCTTTCCCGGCCCGGACCGGGACGCCTCGAGCACGCAGAACAGTACGGTCAGCCCGGCACCGGTGGCCAGCAGGCCATAGCTCAGCCGGGTGGTGCGGATCTTGAGCAGTTCGACCCGGATCAGCCTGATCATCGGGATGCCTCCTTGGTGAGCTTCAGAAAGGCGTCCTCGAGGTCCCGCCCGCCGGTGGTCAGGTCGGCCAGCGAGGACTGGGCGACGAGGCGCCCGCGGTCGAGGATCACCGCCGAGTCCACGGTGTGCGCGACCTCGGCCAGGATGTGGCTGGACACCAGGACCGTGGCGCCCTCGGTGGCCATGCCGCGCAGCAGGTCCCGCAGCCAGCGGACGCCCTCCGGGTCCAGGCCGTTGGCCGGCTCGTCCAGGATCAGCAGCTCCGGGTCCGGGAGCAGCGCGGTGGCCAGGCCGAGGCGCTGCCGCATGCCGAGCGAGAACCCGCCGACCCTGCGGTCGGCGGCCTCGGCGAGCCCGGTGAGCTCGAGCACGTCGCCGATCCGGCTCGGATCCACCCGGGCCGCCAGGGCCTGTATCCGCAGCTGGTTCCTGGCGGTACGGCCGGGGTGGAAGCTGGACGCCTCGAGCACGGCGCCCACCTGGTGCAGCGGCTCGGCCAGGTCGGCGTACGCCTTCCCGTTGATGGTGGCGGTGCCCGCGTCCGGCCGCACCAGGCCGAGCAGCATCCGCAGCGTCGTGGTCTTCCCGGCGCCGTTCGGGCCGAGGAAGCCGACCACGGTCCCGGCCTCGACCGTGAAGCTCAGCCGGTCGACCGCCAGCACCTGGCCGAACCGTTTGGTCAGGCCTTGCACTTCGATCACTGACATGACATCTCCTCTCCTGCGGGCTTCAGCGTGCCCGGACCGGTCCCCGGATGTCGTCGGCCGCGAGGACCGTTCCGGGTCGTCTGGCGGAGTAGCCAGCGCCGCCGGCGCTGCACCACCTGGGGTAGCCGGGCAGCCGCCGGCGCCATCCCACGGCCGATGCGCGTGACCGGCCGGGGCGCGTAGCGTTCAAGGCGGTGAACAGAGCAGTTGGGCTGGCGGGACGCTGGCCGCGCTGGCGCAGGGCGCAGGCGGGCCCTGGGGCGGATGCGGCGTGGCCTCGCAGCGCGCGAAGCTGGGTGATCGACGCCGCGACGGCGGCGGTGGTGATCACCCTGGAGGTGTGCCTCTCCCAGGGGGCGGCGGCGGGCTGGGGCCACGCGGCGCAGCACGCCCCGCCGGGGACGCTGGCCTACGTGCTGCTGGGCCTGGGCGGCGCGGCGCTGCTGGCCCGCCGCCGCTACCCGGTCGCCGTCCTGCTGGTCACGCTGGTGACCGCGATCTGGGCGTCGGCGCTGGGCGCGCGGGTGGTCTGGTTCGCGCTGATCGTGGCGTTCTTCACCGCGGTGCTGGCCAGGCAGCGGGCAGCGGCGATCGGGTCGCTGGTCGTCGGCTACGTCGCGGCGGTGTGGCCGCCGTGGCTGATCGGCCGGCGCAACCACACCACGGTCACGTTCGCGCTCGCGCTCGCGGCCGGGCTGATCTTCCTGCTCGTCGTCGCCGAGCTGATCCGGATCAGGAGCCAGCGCGCCGCGGCGCTGGACCGGAGCCGCGCCGAGGAGCTGCGGCGGCGGGCCAGCGAGGAGCGGCTGCGGATGGCGCGCGACTTGCACGACGTGGTCGCGCACAACATCGCGGTGATCAACGTCCAGGCGAACACGGCCCTGCACCTCATGGACCGCCAGCCGGAACGGGCCCGGACCGCGCTGACCACGATCAACGAGGTGAGCAAGCAGGCTCTGGTCGAGCTGCGCGCGGTGCTCGGGGTGCTGCGCGACGTCGACTCCGGCGACGTCACCGGCGCTCCGCGGGCGCCGGCCCCGGGGCTGGCGCGCCTCGGTGACCTGGTCGACAACGCGGCGGCGGCCGGCCTGGCGGTCCGCGTCGAGGAGGACGGGCGGCAGGCGCCGCTGCCCGCGGACGTCGACCTGACCGCGTACCGGATCATCCAGGAGGCGCTCACGAACAGCGCCCGGCACTCCGGCGGCTCGGCCGCGACCGTGCGGCTCGGCTACGGCGACGGCGGGCTGCGCGTCGAAGTGGACGACGACGGCCCGAACCGCCCGCCGGGCCAGCCGGCGCCGCACGGCAACGGCTCGGGCCACGGCATCGCCGGGATGGCGGAGCGGGCAGCGGCGGTCGGCGGCACGGTCGAGGCCGGGCCGAGGCCGCAGGGTGGTTTCGCGGTCCGGGCGTGGCTGCCGGTGCGCGGGAGCGGGCATTGATCCGGGTCGCGCTGGCCGACGACCAGGAGCTGGTCAGGGCCGGGTTCGCCGCGCTGCTCGACGCCGAGGACGACATCGAGGTGGTCGGCGAGGCCGCCGACGGGGAGCAGGCGGTGCAGGTCGCGGCCACCGCAACACCCGACGTGCTGCTGATGGATATCCGCATGCCACGGCTTGACGGGATCGAGGCGACCCGGCGGATCGCGGCCAGTCCCGGCCTCGGCGGTGTCCGGGTCGTCATCCTCACCACGTTCGAACTGGACGAGTACGTCTTCGAGGGGCTGCGGGCGGGCGCGTACGGGTTCCTGGTGAAGGACACCGACGCCGCGGAGCTGATCCGCGCGGTCCGGGTGGTGGCAGCGGGCGAGGCGCTGCTGTCCCCGACCGTCACCAGACGCCTCATCGCGGAGTTCGCCTCACGCACCAGGGAGGCGGCCAGCGTGGCCGGCCTGGACGAGCTGACCCCGCGAGAGCGCGAGGTCGTCGCGCTGATCGCCACCGGGCTGTCCAACGACGAGATCTCCCGCAAGATCTACGTGAGCCCGTCAACCGTGAAGACGCACGCGGCCAGGGCGATGATCAAGCTACGCGCCAGGGACCGGGCGCAGCTCGTCGTGTTCGCCTACCAGGCCGGCCTGGTCCGGCCCGGCTGGGCCGGGTGACCGGGACGGCCGCTGGGATCGCGATCACGTGTCAGGAACATAAACCGCCGTCCAGGTGATCATGACGGTAAAGGTTTGGGAGTGGTCGTCGCTCGATTGCGGGCCTGTGAGCTCGACGCCTTCTTGCTGAGCGTCATTGTGCAACGCCGCGCAACTGCCCGCGGCGAACTGGGTGTCGCACACCCGGGAACCGGTGAGCCCGAGTTTGTTCACGTTGCCCGCTGTGAAGTTCTGCAGCAGATACTGATCGTTACCCGGCAGCTTCCCGCTGTCGTTGCCGCACGCGGCAACGGGGTTTGGGCCGATGTTGCAGAGCGTCCATTGCGTGCCCCCGTCGGAAGGGACCGCATTCCCCCCGCTCACGTCGATGGTCGCGGCGACGCCCGTGTTCGTGACCGTTATCGGGTAATTACCGCCTGCGCCGGACTTGCCCAGCCAGCAGACGCCGTTCGGGAAGCCGAGCGCGCTCGAGGTGGATGGGACATTGATGCTGGCGTTCCCGCCGGTGCAGTTGCCGAACGTCGCGGATGACGGTGACACACTGGCCTTGACCAGGGTCGGAACAACATGGAGCTTGATCGTGATGCTCGAACTGCCGCCCGGGGTGCCCGCCGGCGTCGATGATGCCGTGCTGCAGGCAGCGAGCCCGGCGGCCAAGATGAGGGCGATGGCGGCCCGCACGGGGCTCAGCCGTGCCCGGTTCGGCTTGACGGCCGACGGCGCGGTCGTCGACGGTCTGTCAATCCGGATCCGTATCCGGAGTCCTGACCCGCGAAATACGAGGACGGCTGCGACTAGCACCAGCAGCACGCCCAGGATCCACCACATCCACGTGGGCACAACGGGCCACAGGCCCGGTGCGGGCCCCGGCTTCACGCTGAACTCCAGTGGGACGGCAGCGGCCGCGCCGAAATTGGCCTGGCCTGGTGACATCCCGGCTGATCCGGTCACCACGATGTCGCTCAGGTACCGGCCCGACCGGGCATCGCCGGGCACGACGAGTTGCAGCGGAATGTGGCCAGCCTGGTTGGGTGAGAGCCGGATACTGGGCCCGGTCATGTGGACCCACGACTGCGGGATAACGTTGCCCGAGCCCGGAGACAGCCGCTGGACCTGGACCTCGATGGATTCGGCCTGCGTTCCGGTATCGACCACGTATACGGGCGGGAGCGAATAACTGCCACCCGGATGCGCAACGCTTCCCAGGCGTACTGGCGCGGCTTCCAGTCCGACGCCAATGCTCGCATCCGCCATCGGCGCACAGATGGAGAAGGCAGCAAAGGCGACCGGTACTGCGAGCGATACCGCCATTACTCGCCGCAGAAGCATGCAGGGAACCTCCCTAGCCGTGCATATAACCCTAATGGTAAAGCATAAGAGAAGAAAGAAGAAAGCTCTAAGTACGGGATTGCCGCTCATTAACCCATATACAAGGGGAGCATCGGCATTAGAGCTTCGGCGGCCTGCCGTCCTCGAGGTACACGAACCCGGCGGCGCGGGTGGCGGCGCTCACCCGCCGCCGGAGCGGGCCGCTGAGCAGCTTCAGCGCGTTGGGCAGCGTCACCAGCCGGTGCTCGGAGATCTCCTCCTCCTGCAGCACGATGCCGCCGAGGCTGGCGCTCCGGAACGCGCCGCAGTCGAACAGGAACCGCATGCCTCCCGGCCGGCCGGGGCGGGGCCTGCGGAAGTCAACGCACACCAGTCGGCCGGTGCGCACGTCCAGACCGCACTCCTCCCGCACCTCCCGGCGGCAGGCCTCCCACGGCGTCTCGCCGTCGGCCTCCATGACGCCGCCGGGGATCGTCCAGCCGGACTTGTAGGTCGGCTTCAGGATCAGCAGGCGGTCCTTGCGGTCGAAGATCAGCGCGCCGGCGGCTGCCGGAATGGCGGGAACAGCCGCGGGGACGGCGGGAAGGACCACAAAACCACCCTACGGTCAGCGGCTCCGGTCAGCGATGCCGGACGGCCGCCCGAAGCGATGCCGGGCCGGGACGTCCGACTCGCCCCAGCTTGTGCCGAGAGCGGCCGGCGTGAATAATGCTCGTTGCGGTAGCCAGCGGCCCGGCCGCTCCCGTGGGTCCAGAGACGCGGCCCACCTCTCCTCCCATCGAGTGGTGGTGACGACGCGTGTCCGAAGAAGGCTTCCCCGTGGTGTGGCTCGACGCAGCGGCGGTGCTCACGCTGCCGGCCGAGATCGACATTGCCAATGCCGACCAGGTCCGCGAGGACCTGCTTTCGGTCCTCAATCGCGGCCCGGCCATCCTGATCGTCGACATGGGCGAGACGACGTTCTGCGATTCGGCCGGCGTGAATGCCATCGTCCGTGCCCACAAGCGGGCCACGGCCAACAACGCGGAAATACGCCTTGTCGCGCGCGAGCCAGGCGTTTTGCGGATCCTGGCCATCACCGGGGTGGACCACCTGATAGCCGTCTATCCGACCGTCGCCGCTTCGCTTCCCGGGCCGGGCGCTCCCGGCCGCGACTCCGCAGATCCGGATCCCGACGATTGCGCGGCACAGCCGAGCTGATGCCGCCGCAGGCGCTTACCCGCGCCGGAATGACGCGGCCACGCGCAGGTCTCACGTTTGAGGCTCGCACGGGGGGCAGAACCTGAGCAATGCCCGCCGCGGAGAAGGTGCCATCATGACGGCTTCCACCATCCGGCTGCCCGCCGGCGCCAGAGATCAGAGCGACCAGGCGCTGGTGCGCCTTGTACAGTCGCTGCCGCGCGATAGCGCCGAGCGCGACGTCGCCTGCGAGCGGCTCGTCGCCCGGTACCAGCCGCTGGTGCGCCACTGCGCCCAGCGGTACCGGCGCAGCCCGGAGTCGCAGGAGGAGCTGATGCAGGTCGGATACGTCGGCTTGCTCAAGGCGATCAACAACTTCAACCCCGCCGTCGGACGGAACCTCGGCGCGTACGCCCAGCCGTGCATCAGCGGTGAGATCAAGCGGCACTTCCGCGACAAGCGCTGGCATGTGCACGTGAAGCGTTCCGTGCAGGAGCTGCGGCAGGAAATGCGGCAGGCCCGGTCCGAGCTGACCCAGCGGCTGGCCCGGTCGCCGCGCGCCGACGAGCTGGCCACCCACCTCGGGGTCAGCGACGCCGACCTGCGCGACGCGCAGCAAGCCGACATGGTGTTCCAGGCAGCGTCGCTGGACGCGCCGCTGCCCGGTGGCGAGGAGGCGGCGGCTCTCGCCGACCTGGTCGGCGGGGAGGACCCGCAGCTCGAGCACGCGCTCGAGATCCAGTCCGTGCGAACCCACTGGGACGAACTGCCGGCCCGGCAGCAGAAGATGCTGGTGATGCGGTTCTACGGGAACATGAGCCAGGCCGAGATCGGCGAACGGCTCGGGATCTCCCAGATGCACGTGTCCAGGCTGCTCGCGGCGGCCCTCGACCATCTGCGCGCCCGCATCGTTGGCCCGGACGCGGGCCAGCGTGTCTAGGCGTCCGGGGGCTCGCCGGCCCGCAGCGCCAGCATGGTCACGTTGTCGCGCAGCTCGCCGCCGCAGTACTGCAGCACCATCTCCTGGATCCGGGCCACCACGCGGGCCGGTGGCTCGCCGCCGAGCGCCGCCAGCTCGTCGGTGAGGTGGTCTTCGAAATCGACCATGTGCGGGCCGCACGCGCTGATCAGGCCGTCGGTGAACAGGAACAGCAGGTCGCCGGTGTCAAGGTCCAGCTCCTGCGTGGCGGGCTCGGCGTCGGGGAAGATCCCGAGCGGCAGCCCGCCGCCCTGCAGGACCTGAGTCCTCCCATCCGGGCTGACCAGCACCGGCCACGGATGGCCCGCGCTGCCGAGCACCACGTGCAGGCTGCCGTCGCGCCACCGCAGATGTCCCACGCTCGCCGTGACGAAGCGGCCGCCGAACTCCTCCTCCATCATGAGCTCGTTGGCGCTGCGCAGCACCCCGGCCGGGTCCGGCTCCCAGTGCGCGAGCGCGCGGATCGCGTGCCGCGCCGCCGCGGTGACGGCGGCCGAGTCCTGGCCACCGCAGACGTCGCCGATGGAGATGCCCCATCCGTCCCGCGCCGGATAGACGTCGTAGAAATCGCTGCCCTCGTACTGCGGCATCGCCGAGGCGTGCCCCGCGGCGATCTCGGCGCCCGGGATCTGGCGCGGCTGCCGGGGCAGCAGGCTGGCCTGAAGCGCGCCGGCGATCTCGGCGCGGCGCCGCAGCACCCGGT
This sequence comes from Streptosporangiaceae bacterium, assembly GCA_030041195.1. The sequence continues at coordinate 7,784 of JASHOI010000294.1, forward strand.
CGGCGCGCATCGCCAGCGCGAGCTGCTCGCCAAGCTCCTCGACAACCCCCACGTCGGCCAGGCCGAAATGACCGCGCCCCGCCGCCCTCGCCAGGGTCAGCGCACCGTAGCCGTGCTCGCCGTCGGACAGCGGCACGCACAGCACCGACGTCGCACCGAGCCGCATCAGCAGCGGCACCCCGCCGGGGCCGGTGCCGAGGATGCCCGGGTCCTCGGCGTGGGCCACGAGCATCGAGATACCGGCCCGGTGGACCTGGCCCGGAGCCGAGTCCGGCGCAGGGTCGACGCCCGCCACGTCGCGGGCCAGCTCGTCCGACGGCTGGTCCTCCGGTCCCACCACGAGCCGCCGCCGCAGCCGCTGGTTCCGTTCCACGTCAAGGATCAGCCACGCGGAGAGCTCGCGCGCCAGCAGCCGCGCGAAGCGCTGCATGGTCACCGACTCGGTGTGGCCGGAGTTCTCGAGCAGGATCCGGGTGGCCGAGGTCACCAGATCGAGGCGCCGGATGGCCGACCGGAGCCCGCTGTCGTCCGGCTGCGGCTCCGCGCCGGCATTGCCCGCGAGCTCGGGCGGAGCGCTGGCCGCGGCGACGCCGGGCGGGCCAACGGCGACGATCAGCTGGCCGGAGTCGCCGCGCACAGCGACCGGGCACACGGTGACCTCGCGCTCAGCAACGCCATCCCCGGTGAGCACGCCGCAGCGCAGCGTGCGGAGTTCGCCGGTGCGGACGACGGCAGCGAGCTGCGACTGCAGCGCGGCCCGGAACGGCAGGTCGACGAAGGCGGTCAGCAGCTTCCCGGTCGGGTACCCGGAGCGCGAGCCGACGAGCTGGCCGGCCGCGGCGTTGGCCCGGCGCACGGTGCCGTCGAGCCCGAGCAGGAACAGCGGCACGGGGGTCTGCTGGAACACGGCCTGCAGCAGCCGCCGCTCGGCGTGCGGGCCGTCCGCTGGCTCCCCGGCGAGGCCGTCCGCGGCGCGGTCCGGCCCGCCCGCCAGCGCCGCCACCGCCCCGTCAAGCTCGGCGAGCGCCGCCTCGAGCAGCGGACCGAGCCCGGCTCCCGGCAGCGCCGCTGCCTGCCGCAACGCGTCGCTCCTGGCCTTCAGCCGGGCGGCCTCGCCCGCTGCCTCCCGAGCACCCGCAGACCGTGCCATGCGTCTTGCTCTCCGCCTATCCCGTGCTGGTCCAGCTCAGCCCGTCGCCGCCGCGGGAATCGATGATCCTCTCGGCGACGTCGGTCACCTTCATATTGCGCGCCTGCGAGACCTGCCGCATCCGCTGCAGGGCCTCCTCGGCGGTGCAGCCGAGCGCGTGCATCAGCACGCCCTTGGCCTGGTCGACGACCGCGCGGGAGTCGGCGGCATCACGCAGCTGCCGGGCGGTGCGCCGGGCCTCGCGGTATTCGGACGCGATGCCGGCCACGGCCCCGCCGAACGCGAGCAGGCGCTCGGCCACCGCGGCCGAGTCCGGTCCCAGCGTCCTCGGCCGCGCGCCGAACATCGACAGGCACACGTCCTCGCCGCCGGACCGGTGGGCCAGGCTGAGCGAGCACCGCACGCCCTGGCGCAGTGCCGCGCCGGTGTACTCCGGCCACCGGACCTCGTCGAGCGTGTCGGCGCAGCCGACCGGTTCGCCCGCGTCCAGCGCCTCGAGCAGCGGGCCGCTCCCGGTGCGCACCTGCACCTCGATCAGCTCGGGCAGGGACGGATGGCTCGCGGCGACCGCGGCCGGCTCGCCGCCCCGCCAGAGCACTGCCGCCGCGCCGGAGCACGCGCGCACCTGGCGTGCGGCCTGGACCACCAGCTGGTTCAGCGACCTGGGCTCAGACGTCTCGGCGCTGCTCAGCAGGCCGGTGGCGTCACGCGTCAGATCAGCACCGGACGTGGCGTTCCCCCTCCCATCAGGCACGCGCCGCTGCAGCGGCCCTTCCTGGGTATCACGTTTCGCTGGCCCCGGGTACCTTCACCCAGCGCTCCATGCAGCTGAGCAGTTCCTCGGTGTCCACGGGCTTGGTGACGTAGTCGGTCGCCCCCGCGGCCAGGCTCTTGTCCCTGTCGCCCTGCATGGCGCGGGCGGTCACCGCGATCACCGGCAGCCCGCCGAGCTCCGGGATCTTGCGGATCGCGCCCGTGGTGGCGTACCCGTCCTGTTCCGGCATCATCACGTCCATCAGGACGATGTCGATGCCCGGCGTGCTGCGCAGCATCTCGATGCCGGTCCGGCCGTCCGGCGCGTGCAGCACCGTCATCCCGTACAGCTCAAGGATGCTGGTGATCGCGAAGGCGTTGCGCAGGTCGTCGTCGACGATCAGGACCCTCTTGCCGCGGAGGCTGGCATGCGCCCCACTGACTGTCTCCGACCGCCTGTTACGCTGCGCGGCCGGCCGGCCGGGCACCGAACCGGCGGGCTTGGTGCCCTCGCTGCCCGCGCTCGCGTCCCCGTTCGACGTCACCGGGGTCGCGGTCTGCGCTCGCTCGTCGCCGGGCGGAAGGCCGGCCGGCAGGAACAGGGTGAACGTGCTGCCCTCCCCGGGCACGCTCTCGGCGGTGATCTGCCCGCCGAGCTGGCTGGCCAGCTCCCGGCAGATCGCCAGGCCCAGGCCGGTTCCGCCGTAGCGGCGGCTGGTGGTGCCGTCGCCCTGCTGGAACGCGCCGAAGATGACTTCCAGGTTCTCGTCGCTGATGCCCACGCCGGTGTCGGTCACCGAGAAGGCGATCGCCGGGCCGACGGCGGGCGCGGCGGCCGAGGTGATCCGCAGCTCCACCCGCCCTTGGCCGGTGAACTTGACCGCGTTCGACAGCAGGTTGTGCAGGATCTGCCGGAGCCGCTGCCGGTCGGTGAACAACTCCCTGGGGACGTCGGGTGCCAGCGGCCCGGCCACGAACTCCAGACCCTTTTCCGTGGTCAGCGGCCGGAACACGGCCAGCAGGTCATCGACGAGGCCGCCCAGCGCGAACCGCTCGGGGTGCAGGTCCATCTTGCCGGCCTCCACCCGGGACAGGTCCAGGATGTCGTTGATGAGCTGCAGCAGGTCCGTTCCGGACGAGTGGATGACCTGTGCGTACTCGACCTGCTTGGGGGTGAGGTTCTGGTCCGGGTTCTGTGACAGCAGCCGGGCCAGGATCAGCAGGCTGTTCAGCGGGGTGCGGAGCTCGTGTGACATGTTCGCGAGGAACTGCGACTTGTACCTGGAGGCCAGGTCAAGCTGGCGGGCGCGGTCCTCGAGTTCCTGCCTGGCCTGCTCGATCTCCACGTTCTTGATCTCGATGTCCCGGTTCTGCCTGGCGAGCTGCGCCGCCTTGTCCTCCAGCTCGGCGTTGGAGCTCTGCAGCTCGTCCTGGCGGACCTGGAGTTCCCTGGTCCGGGCCTGCAGTTCGGCCGCGAGCCGCTGCGACTCGGCCAGCAGCGCGTCCGTGCGTCCGTTGGCGATGATCGTGTTGACGTTCACCCCGATGGTCTCCATCAGCTGCTCCATGAAGTCCTGGTGCAGCTGCGTGAACCGGGAGAACGAACCCGCCTCGATCACCCCCAGGACCTGGTCTTCGAAGACGATCGGCAGGATCATCAGGTTGACCGGGACCGCCTCGCCGAGCCCCGAGGAGATCTTCACGTAGTCGGCGGGGAGGTCGGTCACCACGACGGGCTTCCTGGTCCGCGCGGCCTGGCCGATCAGCGACTGCCCCAGGCGGAACTGACTCGGTGCCTCGATGTCGGCGCGAAGCCCGTAGCCGGCGATGAGCCGCAGCCTGGTCTCGCCGCCGTTGCCCTCGGCCAGGAAGAACGTCCCGTGCTGCGCCCCCACCAGCGGGACCAGGTCGTCCATGATCAGCTCTGCGACCACGCGGAGATCACGGTGGCCCTGCAGCCGGCCGGCGATCCGGGCCAGGTTCGACTGCAGCCAATCCTGGTCCTGGTAGGCCTTGGTCGTCTCGCGCAGCGAGCGGACCATCGCGTTGATGTTGTCCTTGAGCTCGGCGACCTCGCCCTGGGCCTCGACCGAGATCGACCGGGTCAGGTCGCCGGTGGCGACCGCGCTGGTCACCTCCGCGATCGCCCGGACCTGACGGGTGAGGTTCCCGGCCAGCTCGTTGACGTTCTCGGTCAGCCGCTTCCAGGTGCCGGAGACCCCTTCCACCTCGGCCTGGCCGCCGAGCCTGCCATCGCTGCCTACCTCCCTGGCCACGCGGGTGACCTCGGCCGCGAACGAAGACAGCTGGTCGACCATCGTGTTGATCGTGGTCTTCAGCTCCAGGATCTCGCCGCGCGCGTCCACGTCGATCTTCTTCGACAGGTCGCCGTTGGCCACCGCGGTGGTGACCTGGGCGATGTTGCGGACCTGGCTGGTCAGGTTGTTGGCCATCGAGTTGACGTTGTCGGTCAGGTCCTTCCAGGTCCCGGCGACGTGCGGAACCAGCGCCTGGCCGCCCAGCATGCCCTCGGTGCCCACCTCGCGCGCCACCCTGGTCACCTCGCCGGCGAACGCGCCGAGCGTGTCGACCATCCCGTTGATCGCCTCGGCCAGGACGGCGACCTCGCCGCGCGCCTCGACGGTGATCTTCTGACTCAGGTCACCCCGGGCCACCGCGGTCGCCACCTGGGCGATCGAGCGGACCTGCGCGGTCAGGTTGGACGCCATCACGTTGACGTTGTTGGTCAGGTCCTCCCACGTCCCGGACACCCCGCGGACCGCGGCCTGGCCGCCGAGGTTCCCCTCGGTGCCCACCTCGCGGGCCACCCGGGTCACCTCGTCGGCGAACAGGGACAGCCGGCCCACCATCGTGTTGATGGTCTCCTTCAGCTCCAGGATCTCGCCGCGCGCGTCGACGGTGATCTTCTGGCTGAGATCGCCCTCGGCCACCGCGGTCGCCACCTGGGCGATCGAGCGCACCTGCGCGGTCAGGTTGCCCGCCATGAAGTTCACCGAGTCGGTCAGGTCCCGCCACGTCCCGCCGACCCCTGGTACCCGCGCCTGGCCGCCGAGCCGGCCCTCGGTGCCGACCTCGCGGGCCATCCGGGTGACCTCGTCGGCGAACGCGGACAGCTCGTCCACCATCGTGTTGATCGTCTTCTTCAGCTCCAGGATCTCGCCGCGCGCGTCAACGGTGATCTTCTGGCTGAGATCGCCCTCGGCCACCGCGGTCGTCACCTGGGCGATCGAGCGCACCTGGGCGGTCAGGTTGCCCGCCATGAAGTTCACCGAGTCGGTCAGGTCCCGCCACGTCCCGCCGACCCCGGGCACCCGCGCCTGGCCGCCCAGCCGGCCCTCGGTGCCGACCTCGCGGGCCATCCGGGTGACCTCGTCGGCGAACGCGGACAGCTCGTCCACCATCGTGTTGATCGTGTTCTTCAGCTCCAGGATCTCGCCGCGCGCGTCGACGGTGATCTTCTGGCTGAGGTCGCCCTCGGCCACCGCGGTCGTCACCTGGGCGATCGACCGCACCTGGGCGGTCAGGTTGCCCGCCATGAAGTTCACCGAGTCGGTCAGGTCCCGCCACGTGCCGCCGACCCCGGGCACCCGCGCCTGGCCGCCGAGCCGGCCCTCGGTGCCGACCTCGCGGGCGACCCGGGTGACCTCGTCGGCGAACGCGGACAGCTCGTCCACCATCGTGTTGAGCGTGTTCTTCAGCTCGAGCATCTCGCCCTTGACGTCGACGGTGATCTTCTGGCCCAGGTCGCCCTTGGCCACGGCCGTCGCCACCCGCGCCACATCGCGCACCTGGCCGGTCAGGTTGCCCGCCATCGAGTTCACCGAGTCGGTGAGGTCCTTCCAGCTTCCGGCGAGCCCGGGCACCTCGGCCTGGCCGCCGAGCCTGCCCTCGCTGCCGACCTCCCTCGCCACCCGGGTCACCTCGGAGGTGACGAGCGCCAGCTGCTCGTTCATGCCGTTGAACACGGCGGCGATCTCGTCCATGAGCGGGTCATCAGCCGCGGGCAGGCGGGTGCTGAAGTCGCCGCTGCGTACCGCGGTCAGGCCGGTCAGCAGGCGCTGCAGCCGGTTGTCCGCTGGCTGTCCCGCCCGGTGATGGGTTGTCGTCATCGGGGCTCCCTTGATACGCATGGCGAGTTCATCACGGCAGGGCGAGCGTGCCCCGCGGCCCGTCTGTGCGCAGACCGATCCTGTCACTCCCCGTGTGGGCGGAGAATAGTCAGCAGATGGTAAAACACGCGGTAGCGTGTGAGTACGCGCCGTTGCGGGTGCTCGCGGGAAGGCAGGGCAGGCGTGACAGAACCGAGCGGCCCCGAGGTCGCCCGGCTGGAGGCGCTGATCGCGCGGCAGCAGCGGGAACTGGACGTCGCTCGCTCGGAGGCCGCGGCCCGGTCGGTCATCGACGTGGCCACCGGCATCCTGATGGAGCAGCTGCACTGCTCCCCCGCGCAGGCCCGGCGCCAGCTAGACAGCCTGGCCGCGGAATCATCGGGCACCGCGGCCGACCTGGCCGCGCAGATCGTGGGGCGGCAGCCCCCGGACGGTGCGGCAGCGGCACCCGATCCCGCCGCGGGACGGCTGAGCCTCGCCTGGGCCGCCGCCGAGGCGGCGCCCGACGGCACCGCCGTGGCCGCCGCCCTGTTCGACGAGGTGCTCGGGCCGGCCGGGGCGGCCGCGGTGGCGCTCTGGCTGATCGAGCCGGATGGCGGCCTCGAGCTCGCCGGGCAGGCGGGCTTCGGTGAGCGCGAGGCGGGCCGCTGGCGCCGGATACATCCGGACATGTCCTCGCTGCCCAGGGACGTCGCCCGCACCGGGGTGGAAACCTGGTGGCCAGCGGGTCCGCCCCCCGGTGATGACCGGCCGCTGATGGGCAGCTGGCCCTGCGGTGCCCGGGCCGCGCTGCCGCTGCACGACTCGGGGACGACGATCGGCGCGATGGTGATCTGCTGGCCGGAGCCGCGTGCCGATTTCCCCGGCCCGTTGCGCCGCCAGCTGACCGCCCTCGCGGACCTGGCCGGCCACGCACTCGTCACCCAGATGCCCGGCGGGGACCAGGCGGCCAGGCACCGGGCATCCTGGATCTTCGGCCTGATGGACGGGCTGCTCGAGGGGTTCATGTTCTTCCGCGCCGTCCGGGACGACGACGGTGAGATAACGGACTTCAGCATCGATCACGTCAGCGCCAGGTTCCGCGACCCGGCCGGCCGCGGGGCCGCCGAGCTGACCGGCCGTCAGGTGCTCGAGGTGTACCCGGCCGCGGCGCTCGCTGGCGGCCTGTTCGACAGCTGCGCGCGGGCGATCGCGACCGGCGAGCCGCAGTACGTCGCCGGTGAGATCGTGGCCGCGCAGACCGGCAACGCCGGGGCGGTGCCCGCCGCCGCGGTCCGGATCGCCCCGCTCTACGACGGCGTGGCGATCGCGTGGCGGGGAACGGATGACGCCGATCGCCTCGCCACCCTGCTGCAGCACGCCCAGCGGCTGGGCCGGATCGGCAGCTGGGAGGAGAACATGCGGACCGGCGAGGTGCACTGGACCGAACCGACGTTCGCGCTGTTCGGCCAGGCGCACGGCAGCCCGGTCCCGATCGCCGATCTGCACTCCCGCGTGCCGGCCGACGATGTGCCTGTGGTGCAGGGCTTCCGTGACACGCTGCTCGCCGAGCGCAGGGAAAGCGCCGCCGCCTTCAGGGTCGTCCGGCCCGATGACGGCAGCGTGCGGCAGATCCGGGCCTATGCCGAGCCCGTTGTCGACCCGGCGGGCGCGGTGATCGCTGTCCGGGGCGCGTACCAGGATCTCTCGGCCGACTATCACACCCGGCTGGCGCTGTCTGCCACCCGGGAACAGCTGGCGGATAGCGAAGAGCGGGCCGCTGAGGAGCACCGCCTCGCCATGCGCCTGCAGGAGGCCATCACCCCCAGGTCGGCGGAGCCGGTGGCCGCGGCCGGGCTCGACGTCGCGGCGCGATACCGGCCGTCCGGGCCGGGAAACCTGGTCAGCGGCGACTGGTACGACACGGTGCTGCTGCCGAGCAAGGACGTGCTCGTGGTGGTGGGCGACATCGCCGGCCATGGCCTCGACGCGGTGACCGGCATGGTCGCCGTCCGCAACGGCCTGCGAGGGCTCGCGATCACCGGGGCGGGGCCGGCCACGCTGCTCGGCTGGCTGAACGGTGCCGCGTGCCACTTCAGCGACGGCGTCATCGGCACCGCGGTGTGCGGGCTCTACAACCCGGGCGACCGCTCGCTGCGCTGGGCCAGGGCCGGGCACCTCCCGCCCATCCTGGTCAGGGACGGCGATGCGCGCACGCTGCCGCCACCGCACGGCCTGCTGCTCGGCGCCGATCCCGATGCCGTGTACCCGGAGACAACGACGCCGCTGCAGCTCGGTGACATCCTGCTGCTGTTCACAGACGGGCTGATTGAGCGGCGGGACAAGCCCATCGACGATGCCCTGGATGCGCTGCTCCAGATCGCCGGCCGTGCGGTTCTGAGCGACATCGGCGCGTTTGCCGACTACCTGGTGGACGAGGCCTCATCCAATACCGATGACGATGCCTGTCTGGTCGCGGTCCGGGTCCGCTGACGCGCTCAGCCGGCGGCCGTGAGGCCGGCCGCGATCGCGTCATCGACGGTGTCGTACATCGGCAGGCGGTCGGCCAGGCCGGTAATCCAGAGCGTCTTCGTCTGCCGGTACCGCGCGCCGGCCAGCGCCAGCACCCCGCCCGCGGCCTGCAGGCGCTTCCAGTGCCCGACGATCACGGCCAGCGAGCTGGTGTCCATGAAGTCCACCGCCGCAAGGTCGAGGATGATGCAGCGTTGCTTGCGCCCGGCGCGGGTCAGGTGCTCGTCAAGCTCGCGGCTGGTCACGATGTCAAGCTCACCGCCGACCGTGACGATCAGGCAGGCGCCGCGGCGCTCGGACGAGAGGCGGAGCTCCGCCACATGCACCTCCGGATCACAAGCCAGCTCCCCGACCCGTTCAGGCCTCATCGTATGCTGGGCACGCCCGCCCAGCCGCAAACGCACCGCATACGCATAGGTGTGCTGCGGGAGGGAAGCTACGGCAAGGTGCCGGGTATCCGGCACGTCCACGGCAGGAGGGTGGGACGCGCGGTGGCTGACGCTCGCGATCACAGCCTGCGTCACGTTGCGCTCTTCTACCATGATCAGGCTGACCGCCGGGCGCAGGCCCTGAGCTTCCTGCGGGCCGGCCTGGCGCGGGGAGAGCCCGCGTTCGTCGCGCTGCCGGGGGATGAGGCCCGCCTCCTCGGTGAGCAGCTGAACGGGGAGCCGGGCGAACTCATGTGCGCCGACATCGGCGACATGGGCCGCAACCCAGCCAGGATCATCCCGGAGCTGCGTGCCTTCATGGACAAGCACGCCAATCAGCGCGTTCTTGTGGTCGGCGAGGTGCTCTGGCCGGGGCGCTCACCGGCCGAGCTGCGCGAGGCCACCAGGCACGAGGCGCTCATGAACCTGGCCTTCGCGCGGTCGCCGGCCACGATCCTGTGCGCGTACGACGCCAGGCGGCTGCCGCCGGCCACGATCGCCGACGCCACGTGGACCCATCCGGAGTACCTGACCAGCGGCAGGCCGGTGGCCACGCCCAGGCACTCGCCGGCGTGGCATGTCCCCGCCGACTGTGACCGGCCGCTGCCGCCGCCGCCCGCGAGCGCGGACAGCCTGACCTACGAGACCGACCTCGCGCCGGTGCGGCGGCTGGTCGAACGCCACGCCCGCGGCACCCCGCTCGGTGCCGAGCGGATGGCCGACCTGGTTCTCGCGGCCAGCGAGGTCGCGGCCAACACCCTCGGCCACGCCAGCTCGGCCGGAACGTTCCAGGTATGGCACGACGAGCAGGAAATCCTCTGCCAGGCACACGACCAGGGGTGGATCACCGATCCGCTCGCCGGGCGGGTCAGGCACGGCCCCGACGGCCGCGGCCACGGCCTTTACCTGGTGAATCACGTGTGTGATCTGGTCGAGCTCAGAACCGGGCAGGCCGGAACCACGATCCGGATGCACATGCGCCTGCCGCGTCCCGCCTAGGGCGCCATTGGCGCGGCGCCATTGCGGCGGCGCCATTTTGTTTAAGCGCCGGCGGGCGGGCAGTAGAAGGCTGCGCAACGAAAGGAGCCTGCCGTGGCCCTCATTCTGCTGATCCTGCTGCTTGCGATCCTGCTCGGCGTGGGCGGGTTCGCCATCCACCTGCTGTGGATCCTCGCCCTCGTCGTCCTGGTGATCTGGGTGCTCGGATTCCTGTTCCGTGCCGCCGAAGGAGGAGGCCGCAGGCGCTGGTACCGCTGGTAGCTGACGCCCGGGCGCGGAACCCAACCCCGCGCCCGGGCGCAATCGTTTGGTTTGAAGACCAGCTGGCGGGGAACATAAAAGAGTACGGACAGTGCTTACGACGCAGGCACGCCCGCACGCCGTCATGGCGTGACTGGGGCGTGCCTTTTGCGTTCGCCGTAGCTCCCCGGTTCCCGGGAGCACGGCCGGCTCCTCCCAGCCGCGCCGTGGCCCCCGGACACGAACCAGGAGGCTCGTGATGAGGATCGCCTTCGTAACACCCAGCAGCGACCCGCTCGCCACGCACCTAGACCGCCGTGCCGCCGTCGAAGCAACCCGGGTGATCTCGCTGGCCCGGCAGCTTGCCGCCATCGGCCACCGCATCACGATCTACGCACGCAAGGACTCAGCTGCGCTGCCGGAGAACGCGATTGCCGCGCCGGGGGTCATGATCGAGCATGTGCCCGCCGGCCCGCCCGAGCCGGTGCAGCCGGACGCGGTCACCGCTCATCTGCCGCAGTTCGGCGACTACCTGACCCAGCGCTGGCGCCGGAACGCTCCCGACATCGCCCATGCCCACTCCTGGACGATGGGCCTGGCCACCCTGGCCGGCGCACGGGGTCTTGGCATCCCGGTGGTGCAGACCTTCGGCTCGCTCGGCACCGCCGAGCAGCAGCACGGCCCGCAGGAATGCCCTTCGGACGCCCGGATCCGCCTCGAGGCGTGCATCGCGCGCACCGTAGACGTCGTGCTGGCCAGTTCCGGCGAGGAACTCGCCAACCTGGGACGGCTGGGTGTGCCGAGGGCCAGGACCAGCGTGGTGCCGTGCGGCGTCGACACGGAGCAGTTCTCGCCGGACGGCCCGGCCGCGGAGCCCGGCCAGGTGGTGCGGCTGCTCGCCGCCGAGCCGCTCACCGAACCGGACAGCCTGGCCATCGCCGTGCACGCGCTCGCCGACATCCCGGACGCCGAGCTGGTCATCACCGGCGGGCCGGACAAGGCGGGTCTCGGCAAGGACAAGGCGCGCCGGGAGCTGATGCAGATGGCCAGGACGCTGGGGGTCGGCGACAGGCTCGTGTTCACCGGGCGGGTCCCGCCCGCCGGCCTCCCAGCGCTGCTGCGCTCCGCCGACGTGCTGGTGAGCACCGCGCCGTACGAGCCGGTCGGCATGATGATGCTGCAGGCGATGGCGTGCGGCACGCCGGTCGTCACCCCGGCGACCGGTGCCGCGCGCGACGCGGTCGTCGATGCGACCACGGGCGTGCTGCTGCCGGCGGGGACTCCCCACCCGGAGCAGCTCGCCGTGCTGCTGCGCCGGCTGCTGGCGAACTCACTGCGGCTGGAGGCGTACGGGATCGGCGCCGCCGACCGGGCCAGGTCCCGGTACCCCTGGGAGCGCATCGCCCGGGAGACCCTCACGGCCTACGCCAGCTGCATGCGCCGCGCGCCGGCCGCGGTCAAGTCCAGGGGCGCCCAGCCACCTCAGACACCGCGTTCGCGCGTGCCGGGCCGGGCCACGGCGACCGATCCGGCTACGACCACGGCCAGTGGCAGCAGCACCGCGACCGGGAGCCAGGCGTAGGCAGACTTCGCCAGCACGCCGCCGGCCAGCGCGCCAGCGACGATCGCGGCCAGGACACCGACGCTGCGGGCGAATCCCTCGGTCTTGGTGCGGGTGACCAGGCCGGCCAGCACGGCGGTGAGGGTGCTGGTCAGGTACGTGCTCGACATCTGGCCGAGCCGGCGGACGGCCGCGGCCTGCATGCCCATGGCCGCCGCGAGCACGATCAGCAGTGTGAGCTGAGCTGCCCCATGAGGCCTGCCACCTGACAGCTCCCAGCCGAAGCAAAAACCGGCCAGCACGACGAGTTCTGCCCCCAGCGTGACCGTCACGCTGGCGGGCCAGGTGCCGGCCCGGTCAGAGCTCCGGGCGGCCAGCGGGGCCCCGGCCAGCACCCCGGCGGCGTACCCGGCTATCCCCAGCGCGGCGTGACTCGCCTCGATGGAGGAATGCGTGGTCGCCGCGACCCCGAGCAGCACCAGGTTCCCGGTGATGACGCTGGTGAAGACCTTGCCGAGGGCCAGGAACGAGACCGCGTTCGCGGCTCCGGCTGTGATGGTCAGCAGCACCACCCGGTAGTCACGGGAGGCCCTGGGCCGGCGGCCGTTCTCGTCGTCATCAACGGTCATCTCCCCGGGCCTCCTGCAAGCGGGCCCGCTGCGGCTCGATCATGGCAGCGGGATCTTCGGCAGAGGCTACGCCGGCTGGGCATCGCCGATGCTGGGAGTGGGCAGCCGCCAGAAGTCGCCGG
>JASHOI010000028.1 GCA_030041195.1 Streptosporangiaceae bacterium
CCCTCCGGCCCGGTGGCGGCCAGACCGTTGAGGATCACGTCGATTTCCCAGCGCAGCCGGTCGCGGTGCTGCCTGGCGTTGAACGATGCCGCGGGCACGCGGTCCAGGGCTGCGGCGGTGACGAACAGGCCGAGCAGGTCAAGGGCCGCGGGAATCGCAGCCTCGGCGATCTGCCCTTCGGCGAGCAGTGCCCGTACCCGGTCGGTGATCTTCTGGGCGTTGGGCCCGGAGGGAACCCTGGAGAGCGCGACCTGGGCGAGCCCGCCGTGCCCGCTGGCGGCCCTGACCGACCTGATCAGCAGCGAGCTCAGGCGCTCCCGCCAGGTGCCCCGGGGGATCGCCGCCTCGGCCACCGCGGCCATGACGTGGTCGAACATCGCGTCCAGCAGATCCTCGCGGCCGCGGATGTACACGTACAGCGCGGACGCGCTGGTGTCCAGTTCGGCCGCGACGCGCCGCATGGTGACGGCGTGCATGCCCTCGCTGTCGGCGACCCGCAGGCCGGCCCCGATGATGGCGCCCCGGCTGAGGGCCGGGCGGGGCGGCTGGCCCCGGCGGCTTACCGGTTCGCGTGCCCGTGGCTCCATGCCGTAAGCTTACGCACAATGTTCGCCAGCGAACAACGTTCGTCAGCGGACGCCGTTCGCAGGGCAAGAGGAGGCGGCCAGGTGATCACGGCATGAAGCTGGGCTTGCTGCTGGGATTCTGGGGCGCTGACGGTCCGCCCGGCGGGCTGGTCGCCGGGGTGCGGGAGGCCGAGGCACTCGGCTACGAGTCGGTGTGGACGTCGGAGGGTCACGGTTCGGATGCGCTGACGCCGCTTGCCTGGGTCGGCGCCCACACCAGCACCATCCGGCTGGGAACATCCGTCATGCACATGGCGGCCCGGGCGCCGGCGGCCACCGCCATGGCGGCGCTCAGCATCGACCACCTGTCGGAAGGGCGTTTCGTGCTCGGCCTCGGCCTGTCCGGGCCGGAACTGGTCCGGGCGTGGTACGGCCAGCCGTTCGACCCGCCGCTCGGCCGCACCCGCGACTACGTGGCGATCGTGCGGCGGGTGCTGGCCGCGGACGGCCCGGTCACGTACCCGGGCCGGCACCTGTCGCTGCCGGTGCCGGAAGGGAGCGAGACCGCCCGGCCGCTCACCTCCACGGTCCGGCCATTGCGGCCGGACCTGCCGATCGTCCTCGGCGCCGAGGGCCCGAAGAACGTCGCCCTGGCCCGGGAGATAGCCGACGGCTGGATCGCCACCTACTACTCGCCGTACCGCGACAGCCACTACCGCGCCGCGCTCGCCGAGGGCGCCGCCCGCCCGGGTGCCCGCCGCGCGGCCGGAGACTTCGAGGTCATCGTCACGGTGCCGCTGATCCTGCACGACGACACCGAGGCCGCGGCCGACCAGCTCCGCCCGCTGTTCGCGAGCTTCATCGGCAGCCCCGGCCGCAATTTCCACGCCCGGGCGTTCGCCCGGATGGGCCTGGGCGACGTCGCCGCCAAGGTGGGCGCGCTGTGGACCGAGGGCAAGCACCGTGCAGCGGCGGCCGCGATCCCGACCTGGCTGGTAGAGCAGCTCGCGCTGATCGGCCCCCCCGGCAAGATCCGCGACGAGCTTCCGGCGTGGCGCGACTCGCTGGCGACGACGCTGCTGGTATACGTGCCCCCGCGGGCCGGCATCCTGCGCCAGGTCGCCGAGCTGATCCTCGGGTAAACGGCAGTCAGCCCGGAGGGCGGTTCTGCCGCCGCTGGAACCGCTGCCAGGCTCGCTCGTGCATGCCCAGGTCCTGCCGTTCCAGCACGGTGCCGTCGGCGGTGGTCGCGGTGATCGACTCCAGGCCCGCGGTCTGCGGCAGCAGGGTGGCGAAGAGCGTCACGCCAACGTCCGGCCTGGCGCCGAGCGGTGACAGGGTCAACTGTTCCCCGCTGGCCAGCTGCAGGCGCAGGAGTTCCACTTTCGGATCGGCCCGCACCACGACCCGGCGCAGCCCGCCGCTGGCGCCGCCGGTGTAGGCGTTCGTCAGCTGGCCCGGGTAGAGCGGCGGGCCGCCCATGCCGCCCTCGTCGCGGTGGCCGTCGGGATGGACGGTCTCGAGGAATGTGTAGAAGTCGTCGCCGTCGCCGCCGGCCTTGAGGGTCCAGTGCTGGCCCGCTGGCAGGTCGCCCTCGGCGACCACGGCGAGTTCTGGTTCCGGCATTGGCGCGTCCTACTCTTTCTCCTGCCGGCACAGGAAGGCATAACCGGCGTTCATCTGGGGTTGCGCCCAGACCTGGGCCTTCTTCAGGGCGATCTCCGCCGGGTCGGACCACAGGCGGATCTCGCCGGCCGCCATCGCGTGCAGCTGGACCTGGCACGCCCGGGCCAGCAGCACCGCGCGCATCACCGCCGTGGCCGCATCGGGTCCCACGGTCACGAGCCCGTGCTGCGGGATCAGGCAGCCGGCCCCGCCGTCGATCGTCTTGGCGAGTTCCCTGCCCAGGCCGGCGGAGTTGATCAGGCTGCCGGTCAGGGTGAAGCGCGCGACCTGCGGTTCGGCGAACTCGACGCCGTCGTGCGAGATCGCCAGCAGCGGCCGGTCCAGCGCGGCGAAGGCGACCGCCGCCGGCGCGTGAGTGTGCACGACGCTGCCGACGTCGGGCCTCGCGTTCATCACCTCGGTGTGGATGGGGTACTCGATGTGCCGCGGCCCGCTGCCGGCCAGCACCTCGCCGTCCGGGCTGACCAGAGCGATCCTGGCGGCGGTCACTTCCTCGAAGGACCAGCCCGCGGCCTTCATCCAGACCCCGCGTCCCTGGGTATCGCGGACCGATGCGTGGCCCCAGACCATGTCCGACTGGCCGCTCGCGCCGAGTGCCCGGTTGGCCTGGGCAGCTTCGGCGATCAACCGCTCGTCAGTGTCCATGCATCTTCCGTTCCGTAGAGCCATTCCACGTGTTTATGATCGGCCACGTCCCGGTCGATCAGCAGCTCATCACGGAGCAGCTTGGCGACGCCGTCCACGTGCCAGATGTCACCCCAGGTCCTGGCGGTTCGCTGCACGCGCATCGCGCGCGGCGCGCGCCTCGCGGCGTAGCGGGCCAGCCCGTCGCGCGGCGGCAGGCCCGCATCGCCCGCAGCGGCCAGTTCGGCCGCGAGCGCGTCGGCATCCTCGATGGCCTGGCACGCGCCCTGCGCCAGGTACTGCAGCATGGGGTGAGCGGCGTCACCGAGCAACGCCACCCGTCCGCGGGCCCAGTCGGGCATCGGCGGCCGGTCGAGCATCGGCCAGCGGTTGACGATGCTGAGCCTCTTCAGCGACTCCCGCACGTGCTCGCTGCAGCCGGCGAACGCGGCCGTGAGCTCCGCCGGGTTTCCCCAGTCGGCCTCGCCACGCAGGTACGCCTGGCTGCGGAAGACGGCCACCTGGTTGTACATCTGGCCCGAGCGCAGCGGGTACTGCACGAGGTGCAGACCGGGCCCGATCCAGGCGACCACGTCGCGAAGATCGGCGTGCCGTTCCACCTGGTCCATCGGAATCGCGCCCCGGTAGGCGACGAACCCGGAGTTGACCGGCTCGTCGTCGCTGAAGTACCTGCGGATCCGCGAGTGCAGCCCGTCCGCGCCGATCGCGATCTCGGCGCTGAACTCGCGGCCGTCGGCGCAACCGGCGACCGCGGCCGCTCCGGTGTCCGTGAGCCCGGTCACGCTGACGTCGGTGCACAGCCGGACGCCGCTGTGCGCGCACGCCTCGACCAGCGCGCTGAGCAGGTCATCGCGGTGCAGCACCAGGTACGGCGCGCCGTACCTGACCGGGAAGTCGGTGAGGTCCAGCGAGGTGAGCTCCCGGGACTGCACCGCGTCGGCCAGCACCAGCCGGCGCGGCAGCACGGCCACCGGCAGGATCTTCTCCAGCACCCCGAGCCGCCGCAGAATACGGGTCGCGTTCGGCGCAAGCTGGATCCCCGCCCCAACCTCGGCGAAGCTCTTCGAGCGCTCGAGAACGGTGACGGCCCCGCCCCGGCGTGCGATGCACAGCGCGGCCGACAGCCCGCCGATGCCGCCGCCGACGATCAGCGTCTCGGGGAGTCGATCCGCTGCCATGCGGTCACCCGAACCTGATGTTCACGCTCTTGAGCTGGGTGTAGGACTCGATCTCGGTGAGGTCTTCCTCCCGCCCGACGCCGCTGTTCTTCACGCCGCCGAAGGGCATCCCGATGAAGTGCCTCGAGGTCTCGTTGATCCACACGTAGCCCGCCTCGACGTCACGCGAGAACGCGATCGCGGTGCGCAGGTCCCGGGTGAACGCGCTCGCGGTCAGCCCGTATTCGACGCCGTTGGCGATGGCCACCGCCTCGTCGTAGCCGGCGAACGGGATCGCGGCCAGCACCGGCCCGAAGATCTCCTCGGCGGCCAGCCGGCCCGCCGGGTCGACGTCCGCGAACAGCGCCGGGCTGACGAAGTTGCCCGCGGCCAGGTCGCCGCCGGTCAGCCGCTCGCCGCCGGTCACCAGCCGGGCCCGCTCGGCCTTGCCGATCTCGATGTAGGAGAGGACCTTGTCCAGTTGCTGCGTGCTGACGATCGCGCCGAGATCGCTGCCGGGGTCGAGCGGGGGCCCGGCCCGCAGGCCGGCGATGCGCCCGGCCACCCGGGCCACGAAATCCGGGTAGCAGTCCCGATGCACGAGCAGCCGGGACGTCGAGCCGCACGACTGGCCCTGCCAGGTGAAGTTCATGCCGCGGATCGCGCCCTCGACGGCCAGGTCCAGGTCGGCGTCGGGGAAGACCACGATCGGGTTCTTCCCGCCCAGTTCGAGGCTCACGGACTTCACGCCCGCGGCAGCGGCGCTGGCCTGGATGCGCCGGCCGGTGGCCGCGCTGCCGATGAACGCGACCCGCGGGATGCCGGGATGCCGCACCAGCGCGTCGCCAACCTCTGCCCCCAGCCCGGTCAGGACCTGGACCACGCCGGGCGGGAACAGCCGCCGCAGGTCTTCGGCCATCGCCAGCGCCGACAGCGAGGTGAGCTCGGACGGCTTGAGAATGACGGTGTTGCCGGCCAGCAGCGGTGCGGCGATCTTGACAGCGGCGAACATCAGCGGGTGATTGAACGCGATGATCCGGGCGACCACGCCGAACGGCTCGTGCACGGTGAACTGCAGCAGGCCCGGGGTTTCCGGCATGGTCCGGCCGCGCACCTCGAGCGCCAGGCCGGCCAGGTACCTGATCTGGCTGGTGGCGAGGCCGACGTCGTTGCGCATCTCGTGCAGCGGGCTGCCGTTGTCCAGCGAGTCCAGCCGGGCCAGCTCGTCGCCGCGTTCGGCGATCGCTTCGGCGAACGCGAGCAGCGCGGCCGCGCGCATCTGGGGCTCGGTGCGCCGCCAGCCGGGCGCCGCCCGCCTGGCGGCGGCGACCGCGACCGACACGTCGCGCTCGTCGCACCGCGGAATCTGCCCGATGACCCCGTTGGTCGCGGGGTTGATCACGTCCAGGGTGGCCCCGGAGACCGCGGCAACGCGCTCGCCGTCCACCAGCGCCAGGCTCGGGATGCGCTCCACCGGGTGAGGTTACCTCCGGGCCGCCGGTTCAGCCCAGGGCAAGCCGGCGCATACCGTGGCGCTCCAGCAGTACCGCGTCCGCCGGGCTGAGCGGGAGCCTGCCGGTTGCCTTGGCGATCAGGGTCGGCCGGTCCCAGCCGGCTTCCTCGCGCAGCCGCGCTGCCGCCGCCGTCCCCTCGGGCAGCGCGAGGTCCTCCACCACCGCCGCGGCGGCGCCGGTCAGCCAGGGTGGGCGGTCCAGGCCGGCCGCCAGGTCAAGCCCGTGCACCGCAAGTTCCAGCACCCTGGTCCTGAGGAACTCGGTGAGCAGCATCCGATCGCCGTGGCGGGTGCGGACGACCCGTTCCTGCGGCGCGCCGTGCATCAGCGCCCACGCATCACGCCAGGCCCGGTCGAAGTCGCGCGCCAGCACGGCCGCGGGGCCCGCGCCGGCGGCGGCGCGCTGCGCGATCGCGATCCGGTCGTCGTTCACCGCGGGCGAGAAACGCACATCCGGCCGGTAGTAGCCGGGAGCCGGTGTCAGCGGGCCGGGCGGAGGCTCGGGCTCACCGAGCATGGCCGGCACCCGGCCGACGCCGATCCGCACGTGGCACACGAGTTCCCGCACCGTCCACGGCGGGCACGGGCTCGGCCGGTCCAGCGCGGCGTCATCGGTGCCAGAGATGATCTCCGACAGCCGCCCGGCCTCGGCGCCGAACGCGTCTACCGCGGGACCCGATGCCACGTCAGGGATTTCTCGAACCACAGGTCGGCCCAGCGCCCGTCGTTGAACGGGGCCACCGGCTGGTAGCCGTTCCTCGCGTACAGCCGCCGGGCCTCGGTCAGGTCGCTGCGGGTATCCAGCCGGACCCTGGTCAGCCCCCGGTCGCGGGCCGCGTCCTCGACAGCGCGCATCAGCAGGCCGCCGACCCCGCCGCCGCGGGCCGCCGGCTCGACGAATACCCGCGTGACCTCGCCGACCCCGCCGGGCAGCAGCCGAAGGCCGACGCACCCGATGACCTCCGCGCCCCGGAGGGCCACCAGCAGCAGCCCGCCCGGCGGGCACAGGTCGTCGCTCGGATCCTCGCGCATCTCGGCGTCGACCTCGGCGTCGGTCGCCTCCCGCCGGTGCGACCGGCTCACGAGGTCGCGGAAGTAATCCCTGAGCACCGTGCGGCCATCGGCGGATCCGGGCAGGACCTCGACCAGGGTGACGTCCGCCGGAGGATTGGCCATGTCACGACCATATATGTGCACCCGGGGCAGCCAGCCAAGCCAGGCGGGCAGCTGCCAGTTCCGGTCGCCGAGGATGTACATGAGCGCGGGCACGAGCGCGAACCGGATCAGGAACGCGTCCAGGGCGACCGCGACCGCGAACGCGACGCCGAACTCCTGAAGCAGTTGCAGCCCGCCGAGCACAAAGGAGCCGAAGACGGCGATCATGATGATCGCGGCGCTTGTGATGACGCCGCTGACCCGGCCGACGCCGTCGTGCACGGCGCGGGCGTTGTCGTGGTGGGCGAGCCATTCCTCCTGGACGCGGCTGAGCAGGAACACCTGGTAATCGGTGGACAGCCCGAACACGATCGCGAACGTCATCGTGGGTACCGCGAAATTCACCGGCCCGGGCGGCAGCCCGGTCCAGCCGTACTGGAACACGGCGACGACCACGCCGAGCGCGGCGCCGATCGACAGCAGGTTCAGCACCGCCGTGGTCAGCGGGATCGCCACGGACCGGAACACGATGAGCAGCAGCGTAAAGCCGATGGCCAGCACCACTGCGACGAACGGCAGCAGCCGGCTGCCCAGCAGCGCGCCGAGGTCGATGAACGTGGCGGTGGGCCCGCCGACGTAGACGGCGACGCCGGTTCCGGCGGTGGCGCGCGGGATGACCGTGCCGCGCAGTCGGCGCACCAGATCGCCGGTGGCCGCGGCCTGCGGCGAGCTGGCCGGGTAGACCTCCAGCACCGCGGCGGTGCCGGCCGGGCTGACCTGGGGCGGGCTGACCGAGGCCACACCCGGCTCGGATCTGACCGTGCCCGCCAGTCGCTCCAGGACCGAGGCGTCCGACGGCTTGGGCAGCTCGGCGGCGAGCAGCAGCGGGCCGCTGAACCCGGGACCGAAGCCCTCCGCGAGCAGCCGGTAGGCCTGGTAAGTCGTGGTGCCCGGCGGGTCGGTGCTGGCGTCGGATTCGCCCAGCCGCAGCGACAACAGCGGCAGCGCCAGCACCGCCAGCACGATGATCACCGCGGCGGCCAGCGCCCACCGCCGGCGCTGGACCACTGTGGCCCAGGAGCTGAGCCGGGCCGAGACCGCGGCGGTGCCGGCCGGGTGACGGCCGGGCACGCGCAGGCTGTTGACCCGCGGGCCGAGCAGCGACAGCACGGCGGGCAGCAGCGTGAGCGCGGCCGCCATCGTGAACGCGACCTCAACGGCGGCACTCACGGCGATCGCGCTGGTGATGCTCACCCCGAGCAGGAGCATCCCGAGCAGCGCGAGCACCACGATGCCGCCGGCGAACAGCACCGCCCGTCCCGAGGTGCTGACCGACTGGGCGGCGGCCCGTTCGGGCCCGTGACCTTCGGCGAGCAGGCTGCGGAACCGGGACACGATGAACAGTGAGTAGTCGACGCCCACGCCGAGGGCGATCATCAGCGCGACCGCCTCGGTGGCGGTGCTGGCGTTCATCACGTGACTGATGAGGGCGTTGACGCTGATCCCGGCCGCGATCGCGACGAGCACGGTCAGGATCGGCATCAGCATGGCCACGACCGACCCGAACAGCACCAGCAGCACCAGCACCGCGAAGCCCAGGCCCACCGCGAGGGCCTGGCTCGGCCCGGACGACTCGGTGTTCTCGATCGCCTGCCCGAGCAGCGCGACCTGCAGCGTCCGCGTCCGCGCCGCCCTGGCGGCGCCGATCACCGCGGTGACGGCGGCGTTCGGGAGGTCGTTGGCCGGGGCGTCGAAGGTCACGGTCGCGAAGGCCGTCCTCGCGTCGCGCGAGATCGCCTGCCCGTGCGAGCCGTACGGGCTGGCCACGCCGGCCACGTACGGCATCCGCGCCACCCGGGCGAACATCGCCCGCAGCCGGTCCCGGACCGCGGTATCGGTCACGGTCCCGGCGGTCACGTGCACGACGATCTGGTCCTGATCCCCGGCCGCCTGCGGGAAGTGCCGCTGCAGCAGCGCCTGCGCCTGCTGCGAGCCGTAGCCCGGCGGGAGGGAGACGTTGTTGTCGAAGCTCGCGCCGCCCGCCGCCCGCGCCAGGCCGGCCAGCGCCAGCACCAGGACCGCCCAGCCGGCGATCACCCACCACCGATGACGCGCCAGCGACCGCACGCTCACCTCCTAGTGTACGATTCGTACCGTATCCTATTCGGGAGGACCGCCGGAACGCTATCCAGGGGCTCGGTCGCGCGGCGCGGCGTTTACTTGGACGGACGCCGTCCGGAGAGGAGCGCCATGGCCATCACGCCCGTGCCGTCGGCCGCCGCTGACGCCCCACACGGCGGCCGGCCGCGGCGCCGCGGCGAGGAGCTCAACGCCGCGATCTTCGAGGCCACGCTGGCCGAGCTGGCCGAGGTCGGCTACTCGCGGCTGGCGATGGAGCGCGTCGCCGCCCGCGCGGGCGCCAGCAAGATGTCGCTGTACCGGCGGTGGCCCAGCCGGGCCGAGCTTCTGATCGCGGCGTTGCAGCACCAGGACCGCGCGCCGGAACCGGCCCCAGACACCGGCAGCCTGCGCGACGACGTGCTGGCCTTCCTCCGCCGCGCGGCCGCCCTCCTGGACGGCGTCCTGGGGGAGGCGGTGCGCGGGCTGATGGCCGAGAGCCTGATCGACCCCGGCCGCACCGCCGCCGCCCGGGCCGGCGCGTTCAGCGCGCGCGACCGCGTGATGCGCGAGATCCTCGACCGCGCGGCCGCCCGCGGGGAAATCCGCCCTTCCGCGATCACGCCCCAGCTCGTCGGCCTCGCACCCGCGCTCGTCGACTACCACTTCCTGATCCACGGCGCCCCCATCCCGGACGACCTGCTCACCGGGATCGTCGACAACGTGCTGCTCCCGCTGCTCACGCTTCCCGGGAGAGCCCCGTCATCAAGGCCGTGATGCCCGGCGCCGGCCGGCTGCGCGGGTCGGTTTTCAGCGCGCCCACGGGCTTCGTGGCCGCGCTTCCCGGGACTGGTGAGGCTGACTGGTCCATTGACGGCTCAGCCCCGGGCCGTCGCTGACTGTCTCGGACCGTGCAGCCCGCCTCAGTGCACGCCGGTCAGTTTGGCTGCTTTACGTTGCGGTGTGCTAACGCCTGGTATACGAACGCGGCAGAGTCAGCCAACCGCTCCGACTCCAGCTCCGCTTTAGCCGCGCGAGGCAGCTGCATTTCCATGATCTTGGTGCCTGAGTACCTAATAGCGGTATTAATCAACCACGATCATGGAAAGCCCGCTGCGTGTTGATCATCTGCGGCGGCTGAGGAAGGCGCATTGCGCTCCCGGGGGCCGCGGCGCGCATGGGTGCCCGGAATATCCGGGTCGCCGTCGGTGTTTTCTCCCTGTTGAGAGGGAAAATGTCGAAGTGCATCACATGCGGGACTGAATTGCATCCCGAGAGAGCAGCGAAGTACAACTACTGCATGGCCCCCGAGTGCCAGGAGAAAAACGCCAAGGGCCTGACGATCGCGGTCGTCGGCATGAACAAGGCCGCCGAGGAATTCGTGATCCTTGACGACCGCACCAAGGCGGACCTGGCCAGCGGCAAGTACCACGATCAGCGGCGCGGATCGTTCGGCACGTCCAGCGCAACACCGGCCGAGCGGGACGCCCAGGCCACGGCGGGGTCGGCGCGGGCCGCCCGGCCCGCCGCGGTGCCTGCCCAGCGCCCGGCACCCAGGCCGGCGACCCGGCCGCAGCGGCGGCCGCAGGCTGCCGCGCCGGTCCGCAAGCCGTGGAGCAGAAAGCAGGAGAAGCTCGCGCTGCTTTACAACGAACAAGGCCTCCGGCCGGCCGAGATAGCCGGCAAGCTCGGTGTGAGCTCGTACCTGGTAACCCAGATCATCCTGGCCGCCAAAAACCGCGGCAAGATCTGACCGCAGCGCGGGCTGGACCGGGGCGGAACGCGCCGGCGTCGGCTAATGCCCCGCGGTACCTCTTGGCTTCTTCGGCTTCTTCCGCCTGGCGAGCAGCGGAATGGCGCCGCCTATAATGGCGGCGATGATGGCAAAGAAGCCACCTATAAGCGCGAGCTCCAATGTGCTCGGCCCGCTCGCTCCGCCCGCGAGATTCGCCTTGGGCGAAGGCGGCCTGTAGACCTTGCTGGGCTTTACGGTCAAACTGATCGTAAGAGGCGGATTCAACTGGCCGAGGACGGCGGTCGCCGATAGCCCCTCGTACGCGTACTCTGAAATTGTGATCTGCGCATGACCAGGTTGCGAAGGCGCGGTGATCTGCCAATACCACCATGCCGACTGACCGGTTACGAACACGGGCAGATGCGGTACGCTGCTGGGCTGGCTGTCGCAGCTGATGTTGGTGCAGCTCACCTGCACGCTGACGTAGGCACCCGTTGGCACGTCATTCGGATCAACGCCGCGCCCGATTACCGCAGACGTTTCCGACGCGGACATGCTCTTCGAGGGATTCTTGCCGATATCGGTCACCGAGACGCTGAACCGGGCAACTTCACCCGTTCTTAAAACCCCAAGCTCACTGTAGGTGAGCACGCCCTGGTCAAGTGCTCTTATATCGTTCGCCAGCTCGGTCTGCAGCACCGCCTGTCCGGGCTCCTCGGTGGCGGGCGCGGAGGTGCTGGGCGACGGGCTCGGCAGTCCGCCGCCGCTGATATTGCCGCCACACGCGGCGGCGAGCACGCTTAAAAGAAGCAGGCTCAGTACGCCTAGGGTGCGAGGACGCGATAGAGAAGACAACCGCACGTCCCTTCGCTGAACAGTGCTTATCATGCTGCGGTCGCAGCTTTCTGGTGCGTCCCGGTACGGAAGGTGGCAAAACCGGCACCGCCCTAGGCTGGAGACTAGCCGAGCCAGCGTCACCCTGCACCACCGGTGCGTGGAAGGTGCCCGCGATCTCAGCCAGGGAAGCTCATAGCTGAGCGGACGAGGTCCACGTAGCGCTCGGTCAGGGCGTCCGCCTGCTTGCGGTAGCGGACCGGCGGCAGGTCGTCGGTGTCGAGCCGCGGCAGGCGGAGAAACTCGAGGACTGTGTTCGCGGCGGCGAGCCTGTCCCGTGCCAGGTCTTCATAGACCACTTCGCAGGGCTGGATTCGGGTTGATGCGAACCATTGCCGCCAGCCGTCCTCACATTGCTGGGCGAAGTGAACGAGCGGCATGATCTGCTCGACGTCGGTAGCTGGCTGGCTGGCCTCCTGGTCCGGCCGCAGCGCCCACTGATCTGTCGCGGCGGCTCGCCACCACGAGACGCCCTGCCGCCTGCGGAGCGAGGACCGCAGCCAGTCAAAGTCGTTCCACATCAGCTTCGAGCCGAGCACGCCGTTCGGCGTCGTGGCCCTCTTCCGCATGGCGCGGGCATAGACGTCCAGGTCGCCGCTCGGCAGGCCCCACTCGCGCTCGTGGTTCTGCCGCTCCGCTGCGTCGAAGTAGTCAGACGGTCGGCCGGCGTACCCCGTATCGCCCAGCGTGTGCGCCAGCAGCCAGCTGCCAGTTCGCTGGACACAGCAGATGACGTAGCTCCTCGCCGGCTCCACGACCGGAGTCTGCCTCAGCCCGGCTGGCTGACAAAGCGAATTTCACGACGTGGGCGGATGTTTCCCATATTTCTTCTCATTTCCTTGGCGTGAATGATGCCGGCATACTGCTGTCGTGAGCAGCTCAGGCATGCCCGCTTCTGACGATTCGCGTGGCGGCTATCCGGAGGCCGAGCGGCTTTCGCTGGTCGAGGAGATTCACGGGCACCAGGTGGCCGATCCGTACCGGTGGCTGGAGGACCTGGACGATCGGCGGACCCAGCAGTGGTGTGAACGCCAGGATGAGCTGTTCTCGCGGTGGCAGGCCGGGTGGCTTGGTCAAAGCCTTCCGCGGCGGCTGCGGGACAGGCTTGCCGCGCTCGCCAATGCCGGCGGTGTCTCGGTCCCGGTGTGCCGCGGCGGGCGGCAGTTCTTCACCCGCCGCGGACCTGGCCAGGAGCATGAGGTGCTGCTCACGGCCGGTGCCGATGGTGCCGAGCGGGTGCTGGTCGACCCGGCCGCGATCGACCCGGCCGGGCTGACGACGCTCGATGGGTGGTTTGCCTCCTGCGAGGGCGACAGGCTGGCGTATCTGCTGTCGGCCGGCGGCAGCGAGCAGCCACTGCTGCGGGTGATGGACGTGACCAGCGGCGAGACCATCGACGGGCCGATCGACGGCGCCGCGTTCGCCGGGGTGGCCTGGCTGCCCGGCGGCACCGCGTTCTACTACCAGCGGCGCGCGGGCCAGCGCACCGGCGGGCCGCGGCCACGCCGCCTGGTCTACCTGCACACGGTCGGGTCGGATCCGGGCCAGGACATCGCGGTGTTCGGCCAGGGCCTGGAACCGACCGCGTTCTATGTCCCGATGGTGTCGCCCGACGGCAGGTGGCTGCGGCTCGCCGTGGACTGGGGCACCCGCGGCGTCGACACCTATCTGGCTGACCTGGCCGCCGACGGCCCGGCCGCGCCCCGGTTCCGGGCTCTGCAGCAGGGTGTCGAGGCGATCTCCGAAGCCTCGTTCGGCCGCGATGGCCGCATCTACGTGCTCACCGACCGGGACGCGCCGAACCGCCGGCTCTGCGCGGTGGATGCCGACCGCCTGGGCTACGAGGACTGGGACACCGTGCTGCCCGAGGACCCCGCCGCGGTCCTCGACGACTTCGCGATACTGGACGGTTCGCGGCCGGGCGAGCGGCTGCTGCTGGCCCTGCGGTCGCGGCACGCGCTGAGCGAGCTGTCACTGCACGACCTGGCCACCGGCGAGCTCCTGGCCCCGGTCCCGGCGCCCGGCCCCGGCACGATCAAACAGCTCACCGGGCATCCCGACGGCGGCCCGTTCGCCTGGTTTTCCTACACCGACGACCGCACTCCTCCCACCGTCTGCCGATTCGACGCCCGGGCCCGCGCGGCCACGGTCTGGAGCCCGCCGCCCGGTCGCGTCGAGATTTCCGGGGTCGAGGTCAGCCACGTCGAGTACGCCTCCTACGACGGCACGGTCGTGCGGATGTTCATCCTGTCCCCGGCAGCCCGGCCGGACCGGCCGCGGCCCGCGATCCTGTACGGCTACGGCAGCCTCGGGCACTCCCGAACCCCGGCGTTTAGCCCGCTCAGGCTGGCCTGGGTGCAGGCCGGCGGCGTTTACGCGATCGCGAACGTCCGCGGCGGAGGCGAGGAGGGCCAGGCCTGGCACCGGGCCGGCATGCGAGAGAACCGGCAGAACGCCGTCGATGACTTCCACGCCGCCGGCGACTACCTGGTCGAGCACGGCTGGACCACGCGTGCCCAGCTCGGCATCCACGGCGGATCCGCCGGCGGCCTCCTGGTCGGGACCGCGCTCACCCAGCGGCCCGGCGCCTACGCCGCGGTGCTGTGCTCGGCCCCGGTCCTGGACATGGTCCGCGCCGAGTTGTCCGGGGTCGGCGCGCTGACCGTGCATGAGCACGGTTCCGCCCGCGTACCCGAGGAACTGGTCTGGCTGCTCAGCCAGTCGCCGTACCACCACGTGCAGCCGGGGACCGGCTACCCGGCGGTACTGCTCACCGTCTTCGAAGGCGATGCCCGGGTGAGCACCCTGCACGCCCGCAAGTTCGCCGCCGCGCTGCAGCACGCCACCACCGCCGCACCGGAGCAGCGGCCCATACTGCTGCGCCGCGAATACAACGTGGGACACACCGCCCGCGCGGTCTCCCGCTCGATCCCGCTCTGGCTCGACCAGCTCGCGTTCTTCGCCCAGCAACTCGGCCTGGACGCCAGCGTCCCGGCGGTCGGCGGCTAGCTCGCGCCGCCGGGGGAGACCAGGGGGAGGAACACCTCGTCGACGATCTCGGCGAGGAAGTCGTCGGAGGTGTCGCCGCTCGGCCGCATTATCTCGTGCCGCAGCAGGTCTCCGGGCAGCGAGGCGATCCGCGGGGTGATCCGGTCGCGGCGGGCCTGGCCGCGGCCGGCGGCGCGGGTCAGCACGGCGGTGATGGCGCGGGGACTGACCTCCATGAGTTCTGGCGGAAGGTCGGTCGACTCGGACATGAGCCCGTGCACGACCTCGGGCCCGATCTGGACGGCCTTGTCGCGGAAGTCCCGGAGCACGATGAGGACGTCGGTGCGCAGGTCACCGGTGTCGGGCACGTGGTCCTCGATCGAGCCCATGTGGTGGCGCATGGCCGCGTGTACCAGGGCTGCCCGGCTCGGCCACCTGCGGTAAAGGACGGACCTGGCCGCCCCGGCCCGCGCGGCCGCGCCTTCCATCGTGAACTTGGCGTAGCCGACGGCGCTCACCTCGTCCCACGCCGCGGTCAGCAGCGCGTCGTCAAGCGCCGCGCCCCTGCGCCGGGACGCTCCGCCCGCATGCCCGGTCATCCTCTGGCCATCGCTCCCGTCGATTAGCTACATGGTGTTGCTTATTATAGCCGAAGCCAGTTAAGCTACACAGTGTTGCTAATCGTGGAAGAGGAGACGTCGTGACCCCCGCTGCAAAGGCCGACGAGGCCATCGACCCCGCCACCCGGAAGCTGATCTGGGTGATCGTGCTCGGCGCGCTGGCCCCGGCGCTCGACACGACGATCGTGAACGTCGCCCTGGCGTCGCTGGGGCGCTCATTGCACGTCTCGGTGGCGACCAGCCAGTGGACGATCACCGGCTACCTGCTCGCGATGGGCATGGCGATGCCGATAACCCAGTGGGTATCCGAGCGCTTCGGGAGCAAGCGGGTGTGGCTGTGCTGCCTGGGCGTCTTCCTGGTCGGCTCGGCGCTGGCCGGCGCCTCGTGGAACATCGCCAGCCTGATCGTGTTCCGCCTGGTCCAGGGCGCAGCCGCCGGGGTCATGTGGCCGCTGCTGACCACGATGCTGACCCGCGCCGCGGGCCGCAACCGGCTGGGCCGCGCGGCGGCGATCGCCACGATGATCGTCGTGGTGGTGCCGATCTTCGGGCCCGTCGTCGGCGGCGTGATCGTCACCAACATCGGCTGGCGGTGGGTCTTCTACGTCAACCCGCCCATCTGCCTGGCGGCGATGTGGCTCGCCTGGCGGATGCTCCCGCCGGACGCCGCATCCCGCGACGCCCGCCCGCTGGACGTCCCCGGGCTGGCCCTGCTGTCCCCGGCGCTGGCGCTGGTCATCTACGGGCTCTCGGGAGCCGCGGGGCCCAGCGGGTTCGCCGCCGTGAAGGCGTGGCTGCCGCTCGCCGCCGGCCTGGTGCTCACCGCGGCGTTCGTGATCCACGCGCTGCGCAGGAGGCGCGCTCCGCTCATCAACGTCCGGCTGCTGCGGGTCCGCTGCTACGCGGCAGCCACCGCGGTGCAGTTCCTGGCCGGCCTGTCGGTCTACGGGCCGCTGCTGCTGATCGCCCTGTTCTACCAGGACGTCCAGGGCAAGAGCGCGCTCGCCGTCGGCTTGCTCCTCGCCCCGCAGGGGATCGGGTCCCTGGTCCCGCGGAGCATCGCCGGCAAGCTGACCGACCGGCTCGGCCCGCGGCCGATCGTCATCGCCGGCCTGCTGCTCACCGCGCTCGGCACGCTCGCCTTCGCCTGGGCAGGCCCGGCGACCAGCGAGTGGCTGCTCGCCGCGTCGCTGTTCGTCCGCGGCGCGGGGCTGGCGCCGGTCACGATCGCGGTCGTGGCCGGGGCCTTCCGCGACATACCGTCCGAGGACGTGCCCGACGCCAGCAGCACGACCAGGATCGTTCAGCAGATCGGCGGATCATTCGGTGCCGCGATCCTGGCCCTCATCCTGGCCAGCGCACTGCTCAGTCATCGGGCCGTTACGCCCGCCGCCCGCGGACTCGCCTTCGACACCGCGTTCTGGTGGGCGATCGCCCTGACCGCGCTCGCGCTCGTGCCCGCGGTTCTCCTTCCGGGAACACGAAACCGGCGGGCCGAGGAGCCGGCCGCTGGCCGGATCCGGAGTGCCGCCGAACAGCGTGGCTGAGGAGCTCACCCGGCGGCATGGGAACAGGTTAATTAATTGGCCGGCTGCATACCCTGTAGCGGTATCACAGATACCTCCTCCAGGTATTTAGAGATACCCGGAGGAGGTTCATTGCCGGACCGGAATCATTACATTTTTGTAATCTACTAAACCCAGGTCTACCTGCGGATATGCGCGGTCACGCGGGACTCGGAGTTCGCTTTCTGGCCAGTTCTCTTGCCCGGTCAGCAAACCGGCATCTAATGTTCTGATCACAGCGCCCCAGTATTCCGGCAAGAACGCCGGGGAAACCGAGGAGAACCGAGATGAGTGACATCGCGGTCGCGGGCGGACAGGCCGCGAGGCGCGACAGCGCAAGCGTCGCGGCCGCGGATGGCTGGCAGCCGCCCGACGCGAGGCGGGTGCTGCAGCTTTCGCTGGCGGCCATATGGCTGCTCGACGCGGTGCTGCAGTACCAGTCGTTCATGTTCACCAAGGCGTTCGGGCAGATGCTGGCGGGGACCGCCGCCGGTAACCCCGGGGTGATCGCCAGCCCGATCAACTGGGATGCGCGTCTGGTCGAGCACCACACGGTGCTGCTGAATACGATCTTCGCCACGATCCAGCTGCTGCTCGCCCTGGGCATCGCGTGGCGCCCCACGCTCCGTGTCGCGCTGGCTGCCTCGATCGCGTGGGCTCTGGGTGTGTGGTGGTTCGGTGAAGGGCTGGGCGAGGTCCTGAACAGCGGTGCGAGCCCGGTCAACGGGGCTCCCGGCGCGGTGATCATCTACGCGCTGCTCGCGGTGCTGCTGTGGCCCTCCGACCGGCACGCGGTCACGGCACCGTTCGCGGCAGCCCGCGCGGTGGGCGCGCCGGTGGCCCGGGCGCTGTGGCTGGTGCTGTGGGGGAGCCTGGCTTATTTCGCCTTGATCCCGGCCAACCGCGCGCCCCAGGCGCTGCACGACATGATCGGGGGCATGGCCAGCGGCGAGCCCGGCTGGCTGGCCGCGCTGGACAACCACGCGGCTTCGCTCCTGGCGAACCAGGGACTGGCTGCCTCCATCGTGCTGGCGGTCGCGCTCGCGTTGATCGCGGTCGGCGTCTACCTCCCGCGGCCGGCGGCCCGGGCCACGGTGGTGCTGGCCATCGTGGTGGCCGCGGTCATCTGGGTCTTCGGGGAGGCGTTCGGGGCCATCCTGGCCGGAGGAGCGACCGACCCCAACTCCGGCCTGCTGCTGATCTTGCTTGCGGCGGCCTACTGGCCAGTGCGGACTGCGGTCACGGCGCCAGCGGTGGTCCAGCCCGCCGGTGCGGAAGAGGCGAGGGCATAATGACACCGTCCTGGATCTTGGACATCCTTGCCGCGGTCATGCTGCTGGTCGCGGCCGTCAGCGCGAGCCGGCTGGCAGCGGCACGGCCGTGGGCCGGGTCTGGCGGGGATGCCGACATCGACGTCGCGCACGTGCTGATGGGCATCGCGATGGCGGGCATGCTGGTCGCGAGCTTGACCACGCTGCCAAACGGCGTGTGGGACGCGATCTTCGCGGTGATGACGGCGTGGTTCGGCTGGCGGGTCTACCGCGAATCCCTGAGGGAAGGCGTCCGCGTCCTGGCCGACGGCCACCGGATGCCGCACCTGGTGCACAGCGCCGCGATGCTGTACATGTTCGTGGCCCTGAACGCGTCCGCGGCGGGCAGCGGGGCCGGGATGAGCGGCATGGGCGGCTCCGGAGCGGCGATGCGGACGCTGAGCGTGCCGGTGGTGGCGTTCATCTTCGCGCTGTGGCTGGCCGTCTACGTCGTGCTGGACCTGGACCGGCTGTCCGGCCCGGGGCACGCGCACGGCAGTTACTTCGCCGCCCCGGCGCTGGTCGGCGCCGCGGCCGGGACCGGATCCAGGAACCTGGCTGCCGCCTCAGCCGGTTCCGCCGGAGCCGGCACCAGCGTGGCCACCCTGCCGGATCAGGCCGCCGATGGCGGTCATCCGGCCGACGGCGCCGGCCAGGCCGGCGGAGGCCGGCCCGGGTCGGCCGGCGCCCTCTTGCTCAGTCCTCAGGTTGCTGCGGGCTGCCGCATCGCGATGGGCGTGACCATGGCCTTCATGCTCGTCATCATGATCTAGGACCATCACGCGGCGGTTGCCCGGCTCCCGGCGGGCCGAGGAGCTGGTCGCTGGCCGGATCCGGGACCCCGCCGAAGAACCGGCCGAGGACCTCGGCGAACACCGGCTGCTCCGGGGCGGCGCGAAGAAACAGCGTTGCTGACGAGCGCAGCTTCATCGCGTCGACCTCACCGAAGATCTGCTCCGCGGTCCGGCCCTCCGTCCCGGCCACGATGCCCGCGCACTCGATCAGCCGCGGGCCGAGCACCGGGTGGGCCAGGTATGCCCTGGCCTCGTCGAGCGAGGAGATCGCGTACCGCTGCGCCGCCGGGCTCCAGCCGAGCCCGGCTATCTGCGGGAACACGAACCACATCCAGTGGCTGGTCTTGCGCCCGCTGCGCAGCTCGGCGGTGGCGTGGCCGTAACTGCCGCCGGTGTCCTGTGCGGCCACGAAGCGGCCGAGATCGTACGGGTCATCCATGGTCAGGCAGCGTACGCAACGCGCGGCTGACCCGAGTGGTGCTGCAGGCCGAGCACCGGGGCCCGGCGCGTTCGGGCCACTGGATCTGATCCCTGTTGACGGACCGCATATAACCGTTATATAAATCGTATAACCGTTATACGGAGGTGTGATGCAGCAGGAAGCCGTGCTGGCGATGCTGGCGAAAGAGCCCTCACAGGGCTACCAGCTGCGGGCCCGGATGAACGACGCGCTTGGTCCGCTCGGTGAGGCGCTGAACGCCGGCCAGATCTACGTCACGCTCGGGCGACTGGAGAAGGCGGGCCTCGTCGCCCTCGACGACGCGGCGGATCCGGTGGACCCGGAACGCAAGGTCTACGTGCTCACCGCCGCGGGCCAGGAACGCGTCGCGGAGTGGCTTGCCGAGACGAGCTGGCCCAGGCCCGACCTGGCCGAGTTCCACCTGAAGCTCGTCGCGGCCGCCGCTGCCGGACTCGCCGACCCGATCAACATCGTCAACGCGCAGCGGCGCGAGCTGCTGCTCCGGCTGCGCGCCGCGGAGCGCGCCGCGATGGCGGTGCCGGGCGGCTCGGACGCGGCGCTGCTGCTCGAAGGCATCGTGCTCCGCTTTCAGGCTGATCTTCGCTGGCTGAGGGCCTGCGAGGCGAACTGGATTGCTCGAAGGAGAAGGAGATGAATGATCCGGGAACGGCGCTGCTTCGCGCCCGCGGGCTGCGCAAGGACTACGGCACGGGCGAAGGGCTGGTCCGCGCGGTCGACGAGGTCGACCTGGACGTCGGCCGCGGCGAGACCCTGGCCGTGATGGGGCCGAGCGGGTGCGGGAAGTCAACGCTGCTGCACCTGCTCGGCGGGCTCGACCGGCCCTCGGCCGGCGAGCTGTGGCTGAACGACAGGCGCATCGACGGCCTCGGCGAGGGCGCGCTCGCCGACCTGCGCCGCCGCGACATCGGTTTTGTGTTCCAGGCCTATCACCTGATGGACGAGCTCACGGCCAGGGAGAACATTGAGCTGCCGGCGCTGGTGGCCGGGCGCTCACCGCGCCAGGCCCGCTCGCTGGCGCTGGCCCTGCTCGACCGGGTGGGCCTGGCCGACCGGGCTGATCATCTTCCGTCGGCTCTTTCCGGCGGCCAGCGCCAGCGGGTCGCGATCGCCCGGGCACTGGTCAACGAGCCGCACGTGGTGCTCGCCGATGAGCCGACCGGCAACCTCGACAGCGCCGCGACCCTCGACGTGCTGCGGCTGTTCGAGGACCTGCACGCCTTGGGGCTGACGCTGGTCATCGTCACCCACGACGAGCGGGTCGCGGGGACCGCCGACCGGCTCGTGTCCATGCGCGACGGGGCGCTCACCGACGAGATCCGGCTCACCGGCGGCAGCGGGCGCAACGTCGCTGACCTCTTCGGACTGGAGGAACAAGATGGGTAAGGCGCTGCTTGTCTACCGCCTGGCAACGCGAGACATCCGGCACCACGCGGCCCAGGCGGTGCTGCTGGTGGTGGCGATCGCCGCGGCGGCCGCCACGCTCACGATCGCGCTGGCCATGAACGGCGTGACCAGCCGCCCCTACGAGGCGACGCGGGCGGCGACCAAGGGTCCCGACGTCGTGGCCTACCTGTCGTCCGCGGCGCAGGCCAGGACGCTGGTGCACGCCTCCGGGGTCACGAGTTCCAGCGGGCCATACCCCGTCGCCTACGGCACCATCCGGTTCGACGGCCGTACCGCGGCGGTCTTCGCGGAGGGGCGCAGCCAGGCGCCGGCCGCTGTCGACCAGCCGGACGTGACGGCCGGGACCTGGGTGCGTCCGGGACGCGTGGTGCTGGAACGCACGTTTGCCGAAGCGCTCGGCGCCGGGGTCGGCGACGTGGTGACCCTGAACGGCAGGCGCTTCACCGTCGCCGGGATCGCGGTCACCGCCGCGCAGCCGGCGTACCCGAACCTCTGCGCCGGGTACACCGCGCCGCCCCCCGGCGCATCCGCCAGCGCGTGCCCGCCGTGGTTCAACATCCACACGGCCAACGTGGACACCGACGACAGCGGGCAGATCTGGATGACCGATGCCGACGCGGCCGGGCTGGCATCCAAGGCGGATCCGCTGACGACCTACGTCCTCAACCTGAGGCTCGCCGACCCGGCCGACGCGCAGGCGTTCGCCGACCAGCACTACGATGCCGGCCCGACGTTCGCCACCTGGCAGGGGGTCGCGTCGCTGGACGCACGGCTCGTCAAGGACGCGCAAGGGACGCTCAGGCCGGGCGTGCTGCTGCTGGCGCTGCTGGCGATCGCGAGCGTGGCGGTCCTGGTCGGGCGGCGGCTGTCGGAGTACGCGCCCCGGGTCGGGCTGCTGAAGGCGGTCGGCGGGACGCCGCGACTGGTGGCGGCGATGTTCCTCGCGGAAAACCTCGTCCTGGCGCTGCTGGCAGCGGTGGCCGGGCTGCTGGCCGGGTGGCTCGCGGCGCCGCTGGTCACCAGCCCCGGCGCCGCCCTGGTCGGGGCGCCGGGCGCGCCATCGCTGACGGCCGCTACCGTGGCCGAGGTCGTGGGGGTGGCGCTTGCGGTGTCCCTCGCGGCGACCCTCGTCCCGGCCATCCGCGCCGCCCGCACCAGCACCGTCGCCGCGATCAACGACGTCGCGCGCCCGCCAAAACGGCGCGGCGCGCTGGTCACGATCTCCACCCGGCTGCCCGTCCCGGCACTGTTCGGGCTCCGCCTCGCCGCCCGGCGGCCCCGCCGTGCGCTGCTGTCGGCGGCGAACGTCGCGGTCACGGTCATGGGCATCGTGGCGGTGCTGTCCTTCCACGCCGACGTCGACAGCAAGCTCGGCGGGGCGTCGTCGCTGACCGCCGGCGGGCTGTCCGACCCGGTCGTCACGCGGGACGAGCAGATGCTCGCGGTCATCACGGTCATGCTGGTCCTGCTCGCGGCGCTCAACGCGATCTTCACCACGTGGGCAACCGTCACCGACGCGCGCCGCGCCTCGGCGCTCATCCGCGCGCTCGGTGCACGGGTCAGGCAGGTCAGCACCGGGCTGGTGGTCACGCAGGTGCTCTCGGCTGTGCCCGGCGCCATCGTCGGCATCCCGCTCGGTCTCCTGCTGTTCCACGCCGCGGTCCACGGCGGAACCCAGGCGCCTGCGCTCTGGCTCGCCGGAACGCTGATCGGGGCCGTGCTCGTGATGGCCGGCCTCACCCTCATCCCGGCACGGATCGGGGCTCGCCACCCGGTGGCCGAGGTACTCCAGGCGGAGGCGGCCTGACCAGGCGGCCGCGGCCGCCCATTGCCTACCTCGGGGGGAGGGTGCAGGGTGTGACCAGCGTGCACGCCGGGCCGAGCGGACGGAGGGGTCGTTGTTCCCGCTGATCGCCGTGGTGGCAGCGCTGGGCTCCTCGCTGGCGTACGCGGTGACGGCCGTCACCGAGCAGCTCAGCACCAAGCGAGTCCAGCGCCGCCGCGCGCTGTCGCCTGAACTGCTGCTGGACCTGCTCAGGCAGCCGCTGTGGCTGGCGGGAATCGCCGCGAACGTGGCCAGCTTCGCCCTGCAGGTCGTCGCGCTGCGATTCGGGCCGCTCGCGCTGGTCGAGCCGATCCTGGTGTGCGACCTGATATTCGCCGGCCTGATCAGCGCGGCGCTGCGAAAGCACGTGGACCTGGTTATCGGCGCGGGAGTCGTCGCGTGCGCGGGCGGGGTGGCCGGGTTCCTGTTCATCGCCCGGCCGTCGGCCGGGCGGCAGACCATCGGCTTCATCGAGGTGCTGCCGCTGCTGGCCGGGTTCGTGGCGGTGCTGGCCGGCTGCCTGGCCCTGGCCCGGTGGAACCGGACAGTGCGGCCGCTCGCGCTCGCACTGGCCTGCGGTGCCGCCTTCGCGGTCACGGACTTCTCGATCAAGCTCGTGACCGCCGAACTCACCCACGGACTGGCCGGTCTTTTCACCCACTGGCCGCTCTACGCCGTCGCCATCGCCGGCCCGATCGGCTTCGTGCTCAACCAGAACGCGTTCCAGGCGGGAATCCTGCTCGCGCCGGTCCTGGCCATCATCACCATCACCGACACGATCGGCGACGTCGGGCTGGCCTGGCTCTTGCTGGATGAGAAACTCGCCAGCGGCCCGGCGGCGATCGCGGGTCAGGCAGTGTCGCTGCTCGTGATGGCGGTCGGGATCGTCGTCCTCGCCCGCCGATCCCCCCAGGCCGCCCGGCAGCAGCGTCCGGCCGTTAATACTTCCGGAAAGTGACCGAGCCGCCGGCCGGCTCGGGGTACCGGGTGGTCGCGCCGGATCAGATCGGGCTGGGATCAGGATCGCTGCACAGTGCCAGGTCTTCACTGAGCCGTGCCAAGAGCGGCTCGCAAGCCAGCCTCGACGCGGCGCAGAGCAAGTGCCGTGATCCGCCGACATCCGCTCGCGCTTCGTCGTCGTCGATCGTCTCGATATCGTCGCAGGAACCCAGCCTGTCATGGCTTGCCCTGGCCCTAGGGCACCGTCGGTGCCACGACTTTGACGTGAGAGCGCCGGCAACCGAAACGGAACTTATCGCGGCGTCCGCGGCTGCTCCCAGAATCCGCGCAATCCAGGCATAAGTCCTCATGATCGGGTTAACGGGGAATCCTGTCAGTCGTATTGACTGACGCGATTCCCCACTCTGACAGGATTCCCCACTAATTGACCGGCGCCATCCCAGGACGCTCCGGGAACATCAGCGTGCCCACCGTTCCGTTCCGGACAAAAGCTTAGGGTGCCGTGCGGAAGCCAAAATAAAATTTGGACCATCGCCCGCATCTGACCAGCTCATCTGCTGATGGGCGGGTGGTAGTCTGCGGCATCAGCCGATTAGCAAGCGAGACGCTGCTGCGGCGCTTATTGGCCTTTCAGTTTCAGGGAGAATGCTGCGCCGAATGTGTACCAGAAGCGGCACCAGCGACTCTGCAGAATTGCGAGCGATTGCCTAGGCGGCTGGCGCGGGTCAAGGCAACTGATGCAGATGCGGACAGCAACTGAGGAGACGACCGTGCACCTGCGGTGGAAGCGCCCCGCCGGTCAAGCGAGATCACGCCCGACGGGTCGCGGCACCAGACAGCCCTGGGCCCGGCGCGCTAGAGCCATCCCGCCTGCAATCGCTTTTAGCGTGGCGATAGCGTCGTGCGGTATATCCAACGGCTTAGCAAGCGGGCGGAACGCGAGCCGAACCGGGGTCACCTCAACGATTAGGCCTTCCAGTGGGTCGGTCCCGGCCACTGGGCCTTCTAGCGGGTCGGTCCCGGCCACTGGGCCTTCTAGCGGGCCCGTCTCAACTGCTAAGCGTTCTGGCGGGTCCGTCCCAACGGGTCCAACGTCAGCAGGATCGGCAATCGGTAAGCCCGCCTCGAGGAGAATCGCCGTGCCCTCAATCATTAACCAGGCTCCGGCGCAGGCGGTGATCGTCCTCAGTCAGGTCGGCTTGCGGCTCGGGATGACGAAAGGTGAACATACAGCCGAGGTCGAGTCCGGTCTCATCATCCAGTCGGTTCCAAGTGCGGGCACGCTTGTCGAACCCCACTCGCAGATCAGTATCGTTGTCTCCTTGGGTTGCCTCTGCTCGCGTCCCCCGCCCGTCACGCCGACGAGGCCCCAACCCATCCCCTGGCCGGCGGGACTCGGCCCGTCACCTTTGGGATCCCCATGATCCCCCAGGCCGGTTGGCCGCACACGATCAATAGCAAGCATTCAGGACGGCCGTGGTCGGCAGAGGCTGTGGTGGAGGTGATAGGTGCTGTTATGGCTCAGATTCGGCTGCCAGCGGGCGCTTTGCAGGTGCCGAAGCCATGACCCGCTTTACCGATCCAGCGGCAGTCGACGGTGTCCCCAAGGGCGTCAGCTCACCTGGAGCGTCAGCAGTTCCAAACCAGCGGGACCTTCCGCGTAAACGCACGTCCTATCGTTCCGAATCCCCGCAGAGTGGCAGGCTGATTTTCGCGAAGATCGGTGCCCTCGCCGCTGTCTCAGTCATATTCTTTGCCCTAGGATTCCGGACTGAGCCCGCCGCGGGTGGGCCACCTGAGATCCCTGGCGCTCCGGCCCTCGTTTTGGCTTTCAATCCCCTTCCCCGCACGTTAGTGCCAGGAAGCCTGTCGGTTTACTCTTACCTCAGGCAACTTTCGAGTGAGCGTGCACGGCTGACATTGGAAGTATATGGCAACTTCCGCGCCCGCGTGTCGCCGATAGCGTGGACCCTTGATGTAATGGGATTCAGCGGCTACAACTGTAAGCCCCGGCCCGCGCCGGTCCCCTCGGAAAGGATATCGGGCCCTGTCTCCGCCAGAGCAGCAGGCTATGTGATCAAGGGATCATCGAGTGGCGTACCGCCAGGCCAGACACGAGATCAGCCGTTTCTTTTCGTGCGCTTCTGCTGGCAACGGAGCTCACCGATCGTGTCAAGCGGCTCATATTTGTCGGCGGAGTTGCCGCGAGTAACATTGGCAGAAGGAACAGGGACCGTGACGCGCACTCTGCAGCTGCCAGGAGAAACCTTGTCGCAGTATACCTTGCAGGGCGGAGTGTCTCCCGGCGCAATGAACGGCACACAATGGGTGTGGAAGAGTGCCTTGAGCAATAACCTCGATAGTCAGGCTAGCGCGCCCATACCGGTCATTGCGGCGAGCATTGCAGGGCTCCAGCAAGATAATCATCGGGCATTTCTCTCTGGAATCTTTTTCGGCGTTGCTGGTGCCGCGTTGGTGACCTTGATACCTGAATCCTTCGGCGCAGCTGGCCGGAGGAGAGAGGCCGGGGAAGAACGTGAACAGCCCTCGGTCGCGCCCGAGTGCCCGCTACCTCGCGCGACGCGCGGCTCCTGATCGGCGTTTGCCAGTGCCGGCAGCCGCCGGTTCGGAATCGAGCCTCGCAAGGATTCCGCGGGCAACGCTGACAAGCTCGTCCGGCCGGCTCAGCAGATCCCGGTCAACAGCCTCATATATCCAGTGACGGTCCTGGCGAGTGCGGAAGCGAAACTCACCCTCCCACGCGGCGGCGAAGAGCAGGCCGCGCCGGTAGAAGCCCCAGCCGCTGAACACGCGCCGGACCTCTAGCCCCTCGATGGCACCAAGAGCGTCCTCGGCGTCGATGCGGATCTCGTCCTCGACCCGGCCCACAAACGTCAGGTTACCGTCGACTGACCGCCGGGCTGCTGCACACGGGCCTGCTCGACGAGTTGCGGGCAAGCTGACACACAGGTCCTGACAATTCCTCAAGCGCCGTTCTCATCGGGGCCGGCGCGGACGGCGTTGAGGTAGCGGGTGATCGCGTCGCGGTTCCTGGTGATGCACTGGATGCGTGCGTCGAGTTGCTCGCGGTGGTGTTCGAGCGCGTTGATGAGTTCCTTTGCCGGGCCGGTGACGTGGATGGTATCGGGGTTGTCCAGGAGGGGAAGGATGTCCTTGATGATCGCGGTGGGGATGCCGGCGTCGATGAGACCCCGGATCTGGGTCACCCGCTGGATGGCCTGCGGGTCGTAATCCCGGTAGCCGTTCGCTGATCGATCTGAGCTGATCAGTCCCTGTTCTTCGTAGTAGCGCAGCCGCCGGGCGGCTATGCCGGTGCGCCTGGCCAGTTCCCCGATCCGCATCGTGGCTCCTCGCAGGGCTTTCCCTGACACTAACGCGAATGTTTCACGATGGCGTCATGGTCATCCGAGGGCTGAGCCGCGCCCTGCCGGGCAGGTCAGGAGCGTCCGCTGCGGACATCAGGGCGCGGCAGGCGGTCACGCTGGTGCTGATGTCGGTGGCCCAGTTCCTTATCGCACTGGACTATTCCATTGTCTATCTGGCGCTGCCGAGCATCGCGGCAAGCCTGCGCATCGTTCCCGCGCTCATCCAGTGGGTGGTCAGCGCGTACGCGGTTCTGTTCGCCGGGTTTCTTATCGTGGGCGGCCGTCTGACCGACCGGTTCGGCCCGGCACGGATGTTCATTCTCGCCATCTCGCTGTTCGGGATGGCGAGCGGGGCCGGGGCGGCAGCCGGCAACGGGGCTGAGCTGGTGGCCGCGAGGGGTGTGCAGGGACTTGGTGCGGCGCTGCTGCAGCCGGCGGTGCTCGGCTTTATCGGGACGAGGTTTCCCGCAGGGCCTGCCCGCTCGCGGGCGCTCGCGGTGTGGGCCGCTGTCGGTGCCGCCGGGCTTGCAGCGGGCGCGCTGCTCGGCGGCCTTCTCACGACCGCCTCGTGGCGGTTCACGCTGCTGGTGAACGTGCCGCCGGCGCTGCTGTGCGCACTGGCCGCCGCTGTCTGGCTGGGTACAGCGAAGTCGGCGGGCGCCGCCAGGGCGCAGCGCATCCCGCTCCTGGCGGCCGTACTGGGCACCGGTGCGGTCCTCACACTCGCCCTCTGCGTTACCTTCGGCGGGCAGCAGGGATGGACTGCGCCCGCAACGCTTGCCTGTGTTCTGCTGGCCGGTGCCCTCACCGGCTGGTTCTTCAGGAACGAGGCCACGTCGGCTAACACGCTGATCGAGGCCGCGCTGCGGCACGACGGCTCGGTCCGGATTGGCGCGGCGTCCGCCGCGCTGTACATGGCGAGCGCGGGATCGGAATTCTACGTGCTCACCCTTCTGCTGCAGACGGTGAAGCACTACTCGCCACTGCGCGCCGGACTCGCGTTCCTGCCGCTGGCGATCATGGTGACGGCGGGCAGCACCGCGACTGGACGCGCCGTGCGCAAGATCAGCCCGCCGACCGCGCTCACCGCAGGATTCCTCATCGCCCTGACCGGGCTGATATGGCTTTGCGTCACCCTGCGGAGCAATGCCTAGCCGGGACGTGCCAGCAGTTCACCAGGGAACGGCCGGCGCGCTGCTGACCACCGCCCAGTACCTATCCGGCGCGCTCACCCTCACCGTGCTGACGCTGCTGCTCGGTCCGTCGCGAAGCTACCCGGGCTTTACCCGTGCGTTCGTTCTCCTTGCCGCGGCAGCGGGAGCCGGGGCACTGCTCGGGAATATGGCCAGCAGGTTCGCGCCGGCATACCGCAGCCACCGTCTGGGCTGCAACGCCGATCCTGGGCATCCATCGCCGTGAACAGGACGTGAACGCTACGACGGCGGCGCGGCCTGGGTGGGCGCTGCTTGCCCTGGCACCGCCGCCCGGACCACCGCGATGGTGGCCGGGCTGATGCTGTAGGAGCTGACGGCGCCACTCGAGATCGTGGTCGCGCGATGAGGGTTGGCGAGCAGCAGGATGGTCGCGGCGCCCAGCGGCAGGGCACTGGGCGGGTCACGGACGATGGGGGTGAGGACCTCGGCGGCCCGGCCAGTCTCGCCGCGCCGCAGGGCACACTTACCCAGCACGCCGAGCACGGCAGCGCGGCTGCGGTAGCGCTCGGCCGCTCCGATCGCGAGCGCCAGGGCACCGCGGGTCCGGACGCCGGGGCGGCCGGTGACCGGGCGGCCGGGCAGCGGCCCGTCCCGGGACAGGGCAATGGTCAGCGCGGGCAGGTCGATTCCGGCGCGGGCGGCGTTGCCAGGCTCGACAGTGCGCGGGTTGCACTCGATGAACTGCGGCTGGCCGCCGACGTGGAAGTAATCGAGGGTCAGCCCGCCGTGCCAGCGCAGATGCTCACCGAGCCGGGTCACGTACTCGCGGGCGGCCGGGTGATCGACGCTCAGCCGTGCCGCCGCAGACCCGCCTGCCCCGGCACCGATGGCGACACTGGTATGTGCCGCCACCAGCCGGCCGTGCTGGAACAGGGCCTGTACCTGCCCGTACTCGCCGGCAGCGGGCGCCTGGCCCATGACCGCTCCGCCGGTCTCCGACAGCTCGCGAACAGCCCGGCGTTCCTGCTCCGCGGTGTCCACCCGGCGCACCGCACGCCCGGCGGTCCCGTACGACGCCTTCACCCAATGCGGATACGGCACCTGCGCGGGCGGCTGATCGCATCGCCACCACCGCGGCTGCGGAATGCCGAGCTCGTCGCAGAGCATCGCGAACTCCACCTTGCCCGCAACCCGGTCAAACGCCTCGGCGGATGCGACAGCGACCGGCGCATCGGGCGGCAGCAGATGCCGTCCCGCCGCGAACAGCCACGCCTGCTCATGCGTGGCCAGCACGGCCTCGTACTCTCCGGCCGAGCACAGCCCCGACACCAGCGACAGATAACCCAGCGGGTCGGTGCCTGGCGGCGGAGCCGCGATCAGCCGGCGACACCAGCGGCTGAACCGTCCGATCGACAACCCGCCCGCAGTTAGCACATCGGCCTTGACGCCGCCCGAACCGAGCACGGTCAGCGTCTCCCGCGCGGTAAGGCTCGCGCTCTCCGACAGGAGCACAACCACGGCCTAAGGCTAACCGGCTGTCCGGTTCATTCATATAGCGCCGGAATCCCGCCCCGCTATCAGGTCGGTACCGACTCGCTGATCTCCACGAGGTGGCCGTCGGGATCTCGAAGGAAGCAGCGGATTTCACCGCCCCAATCGTGCGGCGGGGTGAGGAAGCTCGCGCCCCGGGCCGTCAATGCTGTGTAGGCTGCGCGGCAGTCGGCGACCCGCAGTGTCATGGCGTGACTGACCTGGTCCGGGTCGGCAGGCGGCCGGAAGGTGACCCCGAGCTTGTCTGCGGTCGGGCCTCCTCCGCTCACCAGCAAAAGCCAGGTGCCGGCGAACTTGAGCACGACGCTCGTGCCGCCGTACTCCCGGTACAGTTCCGCGCCCAGGACATTTATCCAGAAATCACGAGAGACCGCCGGGTCGGCGACCACGAGAATGTGCGTGACCGCGACGTCGGCGCCCAGCGGACCGGGCTGCTGGCTCATCCTGCCCTCCCGGCGATCGGTGCGGTCGCCTTAGTTCTTGAGGCCCACGCCGCCCCACAGCCCGGCCGGGCCGCTCGCCTCGGCCTCCGATGCGGGACGCCATTCCGGGACCCGCACCACTCCCGGCTCGATCAGTTCCAGCCCGTCGAAGAAACGCGTGACCTGAGCGTGGTCGCGCATGGTCACCTTTTCCGCCATCGTCTGGTTCAGCCGCTTGGCCAGTTCACCCTGCGCCTCGGCTTCGATGTCCGAAGCCGGGTGAGACAGTGCCAGGTAGCTGCCCGGCGGCAGGGCGCCGAGCAGCGTCGCCACGATCGCGTAGGGCTCCGCGGCATTGTCCACGTGCTGCAGGATCGCCATCAGCATGACGGCCACGGGGCGGGAGAAGTCCAGCGTCCCGGCCGCGGCACTCAGCACCCGGCCGGTGTCGCGCAGGTCGGCGTCCAGATAGCTGGTGACCCCATGCGGGCCGCTGGTCAGCAGCGCGCGAGCGTGGGCGAGCACGACCGGGTCGTTGTCCACATACACCACCCGGCTTTCGGGCGCCACGGACTGGGCGACCTCGTGGGTGTTGTTGGCGGCCGGGATGCCCGTGCCGATGTCCAGGAATTGCCTGATGCCCGCCTCGCCGGCCAGGTAGCGCACCGCGCGGGCGAGGAACGCCCGGTTGGCGCGAACCGACAAGACGATGTCCGGGTAGGCGGCGATGGCCTGCTCAGCCGCTGCCCGGTCCGCGGCGAAGTTGTCCTTGCCGCCCAGCCAGTAGTCATACACCCGCGCGATGTGCGCCACGCTGGTGTCAAAGGCGGGCCGCTCCGTGCCGCTGCCGGCAACGTCATCCGGTTCCCTGCCAGGTCCCTGCTTGCCTTCGCTGCCCAACTTGTGCGCCTTTCTCGCGGATCACCGGCAAAAGCGGCGCGCACGGCGGCCCCACCGTTACCGATGACAGGCTAGCGGGTATGCTGATGCGCTCGATCCGGCTCGAGACCGTCATCGCCGCGGCGATCGGCGACTGCTTCGATCTGTCGCTGTCGGTCGACGCACACGCCGCCTCGATGCGGGCATCGGGCGAGCAAGCGATCGGCGGAGTGACCAGCGGGGTCATGAAACTGGGAGACACGGTCACCTGGCGCGCCCGTCATTTCGGCATCGTGTTCCGGATGAC
Organism: Streptosporangiaceae bacterium; assembly: GCA_030041195.1. Next base: position 31,116 of record JASHOI010000028.1, read on the forward strand.
CTCGGCAATCACCGAGTACCAGCCCCCGAGCCGGTTCGTCGACGAGCAGCAGCACGGCCCATTCCGGCGCTGGTGGCACGAGCACACGTTCACTGCCCTGCCCGACGGCCGGACCCTGATGAGCGACGTCGTGGAGTTCCAGTCCCCGTTCGGCCTGCTGGGGTATGTCGCCGACCGCCTGGTGCTCGATCACTACATGCCGCATCTGCTCCGGCAGCGCAACACCTGGCTCAAGAACACGCTGGAACAACGAGCTACCTGACCATGCCGCGATCGAAGGCGGCCAGCGCCCTGGCCGCGACGGCGTCGGCCAGCTTGCGCGTCTCGGCCACGCCCTGCCAGGCCTCGGTGACGCTCTTCCTGCCCTGCCCGACGGACCAGACCTGGAGCAGCGCCGGGCGGACCCGGATCAGGCCGGCCAGGCGGTCCAGTTCCGCCGGCTCGGGGCGGACCTGGGTGAGGTAGCCGGTGACGGCCGAGTCGACCCGGTTCAGGCCGCGTCCGCCGGCGGCGTACAGCAGGAACGCCAGTGACCACAGCCGCGGGCCCTGCCCGGACCCGGTCCAGTCGACCATCACCAGCCCGCGTGAGGGAGACGGGATGACGTTCGCGAGCACGAAGTCGGGGTGGATCAGCGCATGCGGCAGCCCGTCGCCGTCGTCGAAGCCGGCCACCTCGGCGCGCAGCGCCGCGTGCGCGTCAAGCTCGCCGGGGGAGACGCGCTGCCCGGCGTCGTCGAGGAGCTTGACCGCCGCGGCGATCTCGTCGCGCGGCAGCCCCTCGGCCAGGTGGTGCCAGGCCCCGCCCGGCCTGGCGACCGCGTCGGGGGCATCCGGCACCGGCAGCGTGTGCAGTTCGCCGAGCATCACGCCGAGGCTCCAGAACCCGCCGAGGCGGCGGATCTCGTCGCGCCGCTGCAGCCTCGGCACCACATCGTCGACGTACTCGGTGATCAGCACGCCGTGCCCGTCCAGCTCGGACACCGGTTCCGGCGAGGCGAGCCGTTCGGCGCGAAAGCGATGCCCGGCCAGGAACCGCAGGATCTCGGCGTCGCCAGCCGCGGCCGGCACCGGGCGCCCGGACGGGAAGACCCGGGCCACCCAGGACGGGCGCTCGCTCCGGTCGACCCGGAACACGCCCAGGTCCAGTTCGGAGACCTTGCTGACCCGGATCCCGTATTCGGCCACCAGGTGCGCGCGCAGACGCGCCCCGGCCGCCGACCCCGCCCCCGTGCCTGGCATGGAGCAGATTCTGCCAGCCGTGGTAGAAACGGCCCATGAGCGCACCCTCGGTACCCGATCTCGATGACGTGCTCGCCGCGCGCCAGCGCATCGCCCCGTACCTGCGCCCGACGCCGCTGTACCGCTATCCCGCGCTCGACGCGGTCACCGGCGCCCAAACCTGGGTCAAGCACGAGAATCACCAGCCGGTCGGCGCGTTCAAGGTACGCGGCGGGGTGAACCTGGTGAGCCAGCTCAGCCCCGCAGAGCGGGAGAAGGGCGTGATCGCGGCGTCGACCGGCAACCACGGCCAGTCGGTCGCCTACGCGGCGAACCTGTTCGGGGTGCGCGCGATCGTCTGCGCGCCGGAACGGGCCAACCCGGTGAAGGTGGAGTCGATGCGCGCGCTCGGCGCGGAGGTGGTGCTGCACGGGCGCGACTTCGACGAGGCCCGCGAGCACTGCGAGAAGCTGGCCGCCGAGCACGGCTACCGGTACGTCCATTCGGGCAACGAGCCCGCGCTGATCGCCGGGGTCGCCACCTACGCCCTGGAGATCCTGGAGGCGCAGCCGGACACCGAGATGATCGTGGTGCCGGTCGGCGGCGGCAGCGGCGCGGCGGGCGTCTGCACCGTGGCCAAGGCGGCCCGGCCGTCGATCCAGGTCATCGGCGTGCAATCCGAGGCCGCGCCGGCGGCGCAGCGGTCCTGGCGGGCGCGCGCGTTGCGCACCGACACCAACTCCACCCTGGCGGAGGGACTGGCCACGAGGACAGCGTTCGAGCTACCGCAAAGGATTCTGTGGGAGAAGCTCGATGACTTCGTCCTGGTGTCGGAGGACGCGCTGCGGGACGCGACCCGGACGATGATCGAGAAGACCCGCAACCTTGTCGAGATGGCTGGCGCGGCCGCGCTCGCCGCCGTGCTGTCGGACCCGGCCAGGTTCGCCGGGCGAAAGGTGGCGATGGTCTGCAGCGGCGGCAACGTCAGCCCGGCGCAGCTCGTCGCGCTCTGGCCGGACGCGAAGACCTGAGCGGCCGCAGGTCAGCCGGTCCGGTGCCGCATTCGTGCAACATTCACGCTCTGGTCGCGGCGGACCGCGGCCGGTTCGATTCTGTGATCAGGGGCACCGGACCGGCCGGTCACGCACCTGGGGGGCGTGACCGGCCGGCGCTTCCCCCGAGCCGGCCCGGGGAGGATCGGGGATGAGCGGATCCGGGCAGATCTCCACGTCGGTCGTGATCGTGGGCGGCGGACCCGTCGGGCTGGGCCTGGCCGCCGCGCTCGGCACCGCGGGAATACCGGCCGTGCTGGTGGAACGCGGCCATGAGCCATCGACGATCCCCAAGGGACAGAACCTGACCGCGCGGAGCCTGGAGCACTTCTACTTCTGGGGCTGCGTTGATCAGCTGCGCGCCGCGCGGCTGCTGCCGCCGGGATTCCCGATCGGCGGCATCACCGCGTATGAGAGCCTCGCCGGCAGGTACTGGTACGCGCCGCCCGGCCGCGAGACGGTCGGCGACTTCTACTTCCAGCGGGCCGAGCGGCTTCCGCAGTACCTGACCGAGTCGGTGCTGCGCAGCCGGGTCGCCGCGCTGGACTCCGTGGCCACCATGTTCGGCTGGTCGGCCGCTGACGTCCGGCTGGACAACGGCGGCGTGCGGGTCGCCGCGCGAAAGGACTCCGGCGAGGCGCGGGAGATCCGGGCCGACTTCGTTGTCGGCTGCGACGGGGCGCGTTCGATGGTCCGGGAGCAAGCCGGGATCACGTGCAGCGAAACCGACCTCGGCCAGCGGATGGTGCTGGCGGTCTTCCGCTCGGCCGACATGAACGGGGGCCTGGAGCGGTTTCCGGACCGGACGACATACCGCGTGCTGCACCCGGAACTGCGCGGATACTGGCGGTTCTTCGGCCGGGTGGACGCGCAGACGTGGTTCTTCCACTCCCCGGTGCCGGCCGACGCGACCACCGGAAACCTGGACACGCATGCGCTCGTCGAGCGGGCCACCGGGTTCCCGGTCGGGTGCGAGTTCGGGTACGTGGGCCTGTGGAACATGCGCGTGGACATCGCGGGCACCTACCGGCGTGGCCGCGCCTTCATCGCCGGTGACGCGGCGCACAGCCATCCGCCCTACGGTGCGCACGGCCTGAACACCGGGCTCGAGGACGCCGTCAACCTGGGCTGGAAGCTCGCCGCCGTGCTGCGCGGCTGGGCCCCGCCCGGGCTGCTGGACAGCTACACCGCCGAGCGCCGCCCGATCGCGGTCGAGACCGGACAGGCGATCATCGACGGTATCGCGGCCGACCGCGCGTTTCTGGAACGGTACAGCCCGCGGCGCGACCGCGCCGAGTTCGAGCAGGCGTGGGGCGGTCTCAACGTGGGCGAGGTCGCGCCCGCGTGGTACGAGCCGCACTACGAGGGATCACCGATCGTGCCGGGGCCGGCCGGCTCGGCGTGCGGCGTCCGCAGTGACCACGCGCTCGAGGCACGGGCCGGGCATCACCTGTCCCCGGCGCCGCTGTCCTCCGGACGCAATGTGTTCGAGGAGCTGGGCCGCGGCTACACGCTGATCGCACTCACGGACGACCTCGCGCCGGTCGCGGCGCTCCAGGACGCGGCCCGCGCCGCGCGGGTGCCGCTGCGCGTCCTCACCGATACCGTCGACGACGGGCGGAACGCGTACGGGTGCCGGTACATCCTCGTGCGGCCGGACCAGTACGTCGCGTGGGCAGGCGACCAGCCGCCGGCCGACCCGGCGGGGCTGCTGCGCAGAGCCGCCGGGCAGGCCGGGGAATGACTTACCCGGATGGGCTGAGCGAGACGTGGCGGTTCGTGCTGGCCAGCTTGGCGCTGACCTGGCCGGCGTCCGGGTGCTGGATGTCCTCGAGGATGGCCAGCGCCTGCTGCCAGGCCTCCCGGGCCTGGTCCAGCTCGCCGGCGGCCTGACGCGTGTCGCCGAGGCTGGTGAGGGAGTCCGCTTCGTAGAAGCGATCGCCGAGTTCCCGGTTGAGGCTGAGCGCGTGCTGGTAGCAGACCGCAGCCTCGGCAAGGTTGCCGACATGGTGCTCGACGTAACCCAGGCTGTCCCAGGCATAGGCCTCGTTCTTCCGGTGGCCGATGTCGGAGCTCAGCGTCAGTGACCGCTGGCAGAACGCGCGCGCTTGCGCGTAGTCGCCAAGCAGCGCATGACACCAGCCGACGCTGTTAAGCGACTCGGCCTGCCCCCTCTGGTGGCCCGCGGCCTGGTAGGAGCGCAGCGCGTGCTCATAGTGGCTGAGCGCGTCGGCGTAGCGCGACTGTCGCTGGGCGACCCAGGCAAGCGACTGGCGGGTCTTGGCCTCGCCGATGCGGTCGCCGAGCTGCCGGTACAGCTCGAGGCAGTTGCCGAGGTGGGCGCGGGCCTCGTCGTAGTCGCCGAGCTTGCTGCAGGCGTTGGCCAGCAGGCGGCGGGACTCGGCTTGCGCGGCCGTATCGTCCATCCGGGCAGCGGCGGCCACGGCGGTGCGCTGGCTGGAGACCCACTCCTGCCAGCGCCCGCGCCGGTTGAGGAAGTCCGTCATCGTCCAGGGAACCTGCCAGGCATGGACGTCGGATCCGCTCTCGGTGGCAACGGCGACGGCGGCGAGCAGCACCTGCAGCTCAGCCTCGAACCAGGCCATCGCCTGCTCGTAGCCGGCTGGCCGCTCGGGGGCCACGCCGGGCCGGGGCGGGGCGAGGCTGATCAGGTCGCGTGCCGGGTTGAGCACGAGCGCGGCGGCGTGGGCAGTGTGCAAGTAGTGGTCCAGCACGCGGCCGGCGGCCGCTCGGCGCTCAGCCTGGCTCTCGGTGGCGCAGGCCTCGCTGGCGGCGTAGGCGCGGAGCAGGTCGTGCAGCGCGTAGCGGCCGACGGTGTGCTCGGTGACCAGGCAGCCGTGGGTGAGTTCGCTGAGCATCTGCCGCGCTTCGCGCTCGCTCGCCCCGGCCAGGCTGGCGGCGGCCGGGGCGGTGATGTCGGGACCGGGGTGCACCCCGAGCAGCCGGAACATCCGCGCCGTCTGCGGCCTGAGCTGCCGGGTGGACCAGGAGAACACCGCCCGCACGCTGGCGGCCGGGTCGCCGCCGTCGAGGACGTCCAGCCGCCCGGCCGTTTCGCGCAGCTCACCGGCCAGCGCGGCCAGCGGCAGGCGAGGCC
>JASHOI010000295.1 GCA_030041195.1 Streptosporangiaceae bacterium
GCCCGGCTGCCGCAGCGCGTGCGCCGCCGCGGCCCCGGCCTCATCCAGGCCGCGGCCGCCGGCCAGCCGGCCGAGCACCTCGGGTTCCTCGCCGGGCACGGTGGCCAGCAGCGTGCCGGACATCAGCGCCAGCCCGGGACCGGCCAGCGCCGCGATCGAGTACACGGCGAGCCCGCGGGACCTGGCCGCCTTGCGCAGCCTCAGGAAGACGATCGGCGACTCGTCCTGCGGCTCGAAGCCGACCAGCAGCACCGCTCCCGCCTGCTCCAGGCCCGCGTAGGTCACGCCGGATGACTGGCCCGCGACGCTGCCCGCCAGGAACTGCGTCTCCTCCGCCGAGTGCGGGCGGGCCCGCATGTCGATGTCGTTGCTGGCCAGCGCCAGCCGGGCGAACTTGGCGTAGGCGTACGAGTCCTCCAGCGTGAGCCGTCCCCCGGTGAGCACCGCCGCGCGTCCCCGCTCGGCGGCCAGCCCGGCCGCGGCCGCCGCGATCGCCTCCGGCCAGGAGGCCGGCCGGAGCTCACCGTCGGCGTCGCGGACCAGCGGGGTGACCAGGCGGTCGGGCTGCGTGGTGTAGGTGAACGCCCACCGGCCCTTGTCGCAGTTCCACTCCTCGTTCACCTGCGGGTCGTTACCGGCCAGCCGCCGGGTGACCGCGCCGCGCCGGTGGTCGGTGCGCTGCCGGCAGCCTGAGGCGCAGTGCTCGCACACGCTGGGCGTGGAGACCAGGTCGAACGGGCGGGCCCGGAACCGGTACGACGCGCCGGTGAGCGCGCCGACCGGGCATACCTGCACGGTGTTGCCGGAGAAATAGGAGTCGAACGGCTTCCCTTCGGCGATCCCGATCTGCTCGTGCGGGCCGCGCTCGAACAGGTCGATGAGCGGCTCGCCCGCGATCTCGTCGGCGAACCTGGTGCAGCGCGTGCACTGGATGCATCGCTCCCGGTCCAGCAGCACCTGCGCGGACAGCGCGACCGGCTTGGGAAAATGCCGCTTGGGACCGTGAAACCTGGTCTCCCCCCGGCCGTTGGACATGGCCTGGTTCTGCAGCGGGCACTCTCCGCCCTTGTCGCACATGGGGCAGTCGAGCGGGTGGTTGACCAGCAGCTGCTCCATGACGCCAAGCTGTGCCTTCTCGGCCACGTCGGAGGTCAGCTGGGTGTGCACCACCATGCCCTCGGTGCAGGCGGTGGTGCACGACGCGGGGGGCTTGGGCTGGCCCTCGATCTGCACCAGGCACTGCCGGCAGGCGCCGATCGGGGACAGCAGCGGGTGCTCGCAGAACCTGGGTATCTCGATGCCGAGCTGCTCGGCGGCGCGGATCACCAGCGTCCCCTTGGGCACGGTGATCTCGAACCCGTCGATCGTGACCTTCACGCCGTCCGCCGGGCGGACGACCTGTCCGCCGCCCTGGCTGGCTTGTACTGTCATCGGGCGGACTCCATGGTGAACAGGGTGGAAGCCGCGGGGTCGAACGGGCAGCCCCCGTTGCGCAGATGCTCGATGTATTCGTCGCGGAAGAAGCCGATCGACGACTTCACCGATGGCTCGATCGAGTCACCCAGGGCGCAGAACGCCCGGCCGGTGATGTTGGTGCAGATGTCCAGCAGCTTGTCCAGGTCGGCCTCGCTGCCCTTGCCGTGTTCCAGATCGTCGAGTAGCTGCACCACCCAGTAGCTGCCCTCGCGGCACGGCGTGCACTTGCCGCACGACTCGTGCTGGTAGAACTCGGCCCACCGCAGCACGACCCGGACCACGCAGGTCGTCTCGTCGAACAGCTGGATCGAGCGGGTGCCGAGCATCGACCCGGCGGCGGCCACCGATTCATAGTCCAGCGCCACGTCCAGGTGCTCCTCGGTGAACAGCGGCGTCGAGGACCCGCCCGGCGTCCAGAACTTCAGCCGGTGCCCGGCACGGATGCCGCCCGCCAGGCCGAGCAGCTCGCGCAGGGTCGTACCGAGCGGCGCCTCGTACTGGCCGGGCGTGGTGACGTGGCCGGACAGCGAGAAGATCCCGAACCCTGTGGACTTCTCGGTACCCAGCGAAGCGAAGTCCTTCGCACCGTTCTCGATGATCCAGGGCACGCTCGCGATCGACTCCACGTTGTTGACGTTCGTCGGGTTCGCGTACACGCCGGCGGTAGCGGGGAACGGCGGCTTGAGCCGCGGCTGGCCGCGTTTCCCCTCGAGCGAGTCCAGCATCGCGGTCTCCTCGCCGCAGATGTACGCGCCGGCCCCGGCGTGCACGATGATGTCCAGGTCGAAGCCTGAGCCGAGGATGTTGCGGCCGGCGAACCCCGCCTCGCGGGCCTGCGCGACCGCATACTGCAGCCTGCGGATCGCCTGCAGGACCTCGCCGCGCACGTAGATGAACGCCGTGTTCGCCTGGATCGCGTAGGAGGCGATGATCGTGCCCTCGATCAGCGCGTGCGGGTTGTTCAGCATCGTCGGCATGTCCTTGCAGGCGCCCGGCTCGGACTCGTCGGCGTTGACCACGAGGTAGTGCGGCCTGCTGTCGCCGCGCGGGATGAAGCCCCACTTCACGCCGGTTGGGAAGCCCGCACCGCCGCGGCCGCGCAGCACCGACTCCTTGACCGTCGCGATGACCTCGTCCGGCGACATGGCCAGGGCCTTGGGCAGCGCCCGGTAGCCGCCGTCGCGGCGGTACCCGTCCAGCGTGAACGAGTCAGGCTGGTCCCAGTAGGCGGTGAGCGCCGGGGTGAGGATCGTGGTCACGGGGGCCCTCCGTTGCCGCCGGGCGCCGGATCCGGCG
>JASHOI010000296.1 GCA_030041195.1 Streptosporangiaceae bacterium
CATGTGCTCGCAGCGAAATAACCCGTTGCTTTCTGTTGTAGCGTCCTGGCGCATGGTATGCACGGCGCGCCAGAGTGAGCGCTTTGGCCGAATCTACGTTTGACTTGCTGGCGTCAGACAGCGGTTTTCCATGATCGCGGTGGATTTGTTGTCGTATCTGCGAAAAACCCACCGCGATCATGGAAACGGGCCTGGCGCCAAGATCAAACCGGCGTGTTGATGATCTGCGAGCCCCATCCACCGTCAGCACTCCGAGACGTTCTACGTCCTGTCCGGGACAATGCGCTTCACGTCCGCCCGCGAGCACGCTGACGTAGCTGCCCGAGGGGTGATGACCGCGCCGATCGGTGTTCCCCACACCTTCATCTGCACGGTGGCTCCGGACCTCTACATCGGCTACTTCCCCGAACTGTCCGCCCTGATCGCGCAGCGTGGCAGCCTGCAGTCGTAAGCGACCAATAACTCAGGCTGGAACTCCGATACCGCTATTGCAGTGTTCTGCGAATATCCTTCATGAGAAGCACCAGATGAAGCTCATCGGTAGGGCTCTGCATAAATTCTGGAATGAGGTGCTGATAGAACTGCCTGGCCTGCGTTGTCTCGCAGTGGACGAGCAGGCCACGACAGCCGATCTCTGAAGACAGACCCACAAGGCGGGTGAAAACGTCTTTCATGAGCGCTGCTCCCAATCCCTTGCGCTCATGGCGGATGTCGACGCCAAGGCGGGTCAGAAGCGCGACTGGCTGGGGGTAGGCGCCAGATCCTTTGGCCAGCCGCGACGGGGCGTCCGTGATTCCGACAGCTGCCATGCACCAGGCGTAATAGGCAACGACGACCTCTGGCTGATCGTCCTGCGTCACGACGAAGACCCTCGACGTCCCGGCGGCGTCAGCTTGATGAGCATAATCCTGGAGCCAGATAGTCTGCTCCTCCGAACTACACAGAAAATCAGCGACCTCGTGGCGCCGCGTGATCCGCTCTGGCGGCAGGTAGCTCACTGTTCGAACGGGGAAGGTCGCCTCATCAGATCCCGAAGGCCTGGAAGGTCGCGCGCCGGACCGGCGTTGATGGCCTCCCACTCAGCCTGGGCCTCCGGGCTGAGGGCGAATTGGGTGCGGTCAGCCAGGACGCGGCGCGAGTCGGTGACGAGGTGAGAGACTGCGTACTCGCTGAGCTTCATGTTGCAAGCCTCAGCAGCGCGGACGATCAGGGCTCGATCGGCCTTGGTGGCACGCAGTTCGATGCGAGTGTCACGTGCGTCAGGCATGAGCCGCTCCAATCTCCCCAACCTTGTACGTCAAGTGTACGTCAACCGTCGGCGCGAGAGGGAGCGCAGCACTCAATCGGTTTCGTGTGCGGGCGCGCTCGACGGCCAGTGAGCAGGTGTCCGGTCGCCCTGCGGATCGGTGGTCTGGCTCAGTTCGACCAGGTGGCCGTCCGGGTCGCGGATGCAGCAGCGCTTCTCGTACTGGTCATGCCCGGATCAGCATCACGCTTGAGCGGCAGCTACAAACGGGACGTTATCGATCTTGATTTGCTGTGTTTTGCCTGGTGGAGCTAAGGGGACTTGAACCCCTGACCCCCTGCTTGCAAAGCAGGTGCTCTTCCAGCTGAGCTATAGCCCCAGCGCTTCCGCGCCGCCCTAAGGGTACCTGCGCGAGCTGCTGGCCGCAGCGCGGCCACGGGCCCGAACGGGGCGGCTACCCAGCTATCCGGCCGTCCGCCCCGCTCCCACGGCGGGCCTGCGCGGCTTCGTCGGCCACGGCGGGGGCAGGCGGCAGGGTCTGGTCCGGCGCCGGGTCCCGGGCCGGGATCAGCAGCTCCGGCAGCTGGGCGATGCCGGGGATGAGGTGGGTGGCCCCGGCCTGGCGGAGCCGCTGGCCGCTGTGCGTTCCGCCCAGGATTCCGGCGGCGATGCCGACTCCGGCACGCCGCCCGGAAAGGATTCCGGCCTGGGTGTCGTGCGCCACCGCGGTCTCGCGCACGTCCGTCACACCGAGCCGGAGCATCGCCGCGAGGACCAGGTCCGGCCACGGCGCGCCCCTGGGCACGTCCTCGGGGGTCAGCGCCAGGTCGATGCGGTCCCACCAGCTCAGGGTGTCCAGGACCGCGGTCAGCACCCGGCGGGAGAAGCCGGTCAGCACGCAGATCCGGATGCCCGCGCCGGCAAGCTGCGCCAGGGCAGCCTCGGCTCCCGGCGCCGGCGTGGCGCCGATACGGCCGACGGCGTCGGAGAACGAACGGTCAAGCGCGAGGTGTGCGGCCTGCCCCCGGGCCTGGCTGTCCGGGAACATGGCCTGCAGGACGTCCACGGTGGAGCATCCCCGGTTCTGGTGCACCTGCGCCATGCACCGGGCATACGCGGCGGTACCGGTCACGACCCCCTGCGTGGCGATGGCCTCGGCGTAGGCCCGGTCGACCATGCCGCCGTCGCTGACGATCGTGCCGATCAGGCCGCAGCACGCCAGCGAGACCGGTATCGCGCCGCTCGCTTGATCACCTTCGCGCGCCGACACGGCCGGGCCTGGGGGAAGCTAGTCGTCGTCCGTTGTCGCCTCGGTCCACAGGTCAAGCTCGGCGCGATCGGCTTGCACCTTCCTCCAGACGGCGAAAACCCCGGCCGCGATGACGGCCAGCAACAGCAGCTTCTTCACAGGCACACCCCTCACCTTGGCTACCGCGGAACCGGCCGACCGATAGCCAAGTTCCATGATTTCTGAAGCCTAGCAAGTGCGTGGTTAGCGCGGCCGGTCCACGCGAGCCTCGTCCCAGACCGGCTCCGGCGCCTCATACACGTCGCCGTCGGCACCGAACACCACAAAGCGGTCGAAGGTGCGGGCGAACCAGCGGTCGTGGCTGGCGGCCAGCACCGTGCCCGAGTATGACTCCAGGCCCTCCTGCAGGGCCTCGGCGCTGGCCAGGTCGAGGTTGTCGGTTGGCTCGTCGAGCAGCAGCAGCGTGGACCCGCCGAGCTCGAGGAGCAGGATCTGCAGCCGGGCCTGCTGCCCGCCCGACAGGGTCTCGAACGGCTGCATGGCGCTGGACTGCAGCTCGTACCTGGCCAGCGCCGCCATGGCCTCGTTGGGCAGCATCGCGTGCGAGGTCATCAGGATCTCCCGCGCGGCCCGCCCCGCCAGGTCGGGGCGGGCGTGCGTCTGGGCGAAGAGGCCCGGCACCACCCGCGCCCCGAGCCTGGCGACGCCGGTATGCCGCACCGGCTCCCCGTCGAGCAGCCCAAGGAAATGGGACTTGCCGGACCCGTTGGAGCCGAGCACGGCCACCCGCTCGCCGTACCAGACCTCGAGGCTGAACGAGTGCATGAGCCCGGTGAGCTCGAGGTTCTCGCAGATCACGGCCCGCTTGCCGGTGCGGCCGCCGCGCAGCCGCATCCGCACGTTCTGCTCCCGCGGCGCCAGTTCGGGCGGCCCGGCCTCCTCGAACTTGCGCAGCCGGGTCATCGCGGCCTGCAGCCGGGACGCCATGTCCGAGTTGTACGACGCCTTCTGCCGGTACATCCGCACCAGCTGCTTGAGCTTCTCGTGCTCCTCGTCCCAGCGCCGGCGCAACTCGTCGAGTCGCTCGTTGCGCTCCCGGCGCGCCTGCGCGTAGGTCGCGAACCCGCCGCCGTGCACCCAGACGTTCCGGTCCTCCACGGTGATGATCCGCTGGGCACAGTTCGCCAGCAGCTCCCGGTCGTGGCTGACCAGCAGCACGGTCTTGGCCGTCGTGGCGAGCTGCTCTTCGAGCCAGAGCTTGCCCGGCACGTCCAGGTAGTTGTCCGGCTCGTCCAGCAGCAGGACCTCGGTCCGGTCCCGGAGCAGCGACTCGAGCACGAGCCGCTTCTGCTCACCGCCGGACAGCGTCCGCACCTCGCGCCACCGGCAGCGGTCGTAGGGCACGCCCAGCGCGGCGGTGCAGCAGGAGTCCCAGTGCACCTCGGCCTGGTACCCGCCGGCGTCGCCCCACTCGGCCAGCGCCGCGGCGTAGCGCAGCTGAGCCGGCTCGTCGTCGCGTTCCATCATCAGAAGTTCGGCGGCGTCAAGCTGGGCTGCGGCCTGCCGCACCCGCGGCGCCGAGACGGACAGCAACAGGTCACGCACGGTCGAGTCGTCCCGGATGCCGCCGATGAACTGACGCATCACGCCGATGCCGCCGCTGGAACTGACCGATCCGGACTGCGGCGCCATGTCGCCGGCGGCCAGCCGCATCAGCGTGGTCTTTCCCGCGCCGTTCGGGCCGACCAGCGCGGCGACCATGCCGTCGCCGACCCGGAACGACACGTCGTCAAGGAGCACCCGCCCGTCGGGGAGAACGTGGCTCACGTGTGCGACCTCGATGTGGCCCACCTGGTCCCCTATCCACGACGTCGCTGCAGGCCCGACAATAGCTGGATGGACCCCCAGGCCTTCAACTCAAATTCGCGGCTGCGGGCGTCCGACGCGGACCGGGACCGCGCCGCGTCGGTGCTCAACGAAGCGCTCGCCGAGGGCCGGCTGACCGCCGAGGAGCACTCCGAGCGGCTGGAGTCGATCTACGCTGCCAAGACCCAGGCGGACCTGGTGCCGCTGCTGGAGGACCTGCCCACCGTGTCCGGCGCCACCGAGCCGGTCCCAGCGCGCGGTGCGGCGGAGCGCTCCTATCACAGCGGGCCGATCATCGCCATCTTCGGCGGCGCGTCGCGGAAGGGGGCCTGGCGGGTGCCGCCGGCCAGCACGATCGTGACCGTGTTTGGCGGCGCCGACATCGACCTGCGCGACGCGATCCTGCCCGGCCGGGAGATCACGATAACCGCCGTCTCGGTGTTCGGCGGGATGTCGATCACGGTGCCGCCCGAGATGCGGGTCGTCGACTCGGGGATCGCGGTGTTCGGCGGCCGGGACGTCTCGGGCGAGACGCCCGAATCCGAATCCCCCGACGCTCCGGTGCTCCGGATCAAGGGTGTCTGCGTGTTCGGCGGCATCGGCGTCAAGCACCGGCGGCGCAAGTCCAAGCGCAAAGCCATTTCATGATCCCGGCCCGTTCAGGCCGGATCAGGCAGCAGGCGACTCGGCCGGGCGGGGGCGCACCGGGGCGCGGCGCCGGACCGGGTCGGCGAGCGCGCCGGCTAGCTGGTCGAGCGCGGCGAGCGTGTGCGCGCTGACCACGGCGTCGCAGTGCGGCCAGGCCGCGGCCATGCCGCCGGCCAGCGGCTGGTAGCTGGCGCTCTTGGTCCGCGGGTTCACCCATACGATCCGGAACGCGACCAGCGACAGCCGCTCCATCTCGCGCCGCAGCACCGCGGGATCGCCCGTGTCCCAGCCGTCAGAAATGATCACGACGATCGCGCCGCGTGCCATCCCGCGCCTGCCATAGACGTCGTTGAACTCCTTGATCGACTCGCCGATCTTGGTCCCGCCGAGCCAGTCCGGCGCGGCCTCGCCCGCGCGCTGCAGCGCCACGCTCGGCAGCGTCCGGCGCAGCGCCGGCGTCAGCCGGGTGAGCCGGGTGGCGAACGTGAACACCTCGGCCCGCGCCCCGCCCGCGGCGCAGTAGAGCAGCTGGATCATGGCCCGCGCGTACGGTTCCATCGATCCCGATATGTCGCACAGCACGACCAGCCGCCGTGGCCGACGGGTCGGGGCCCTTGACAGGAGCCGGAACGCGTACCCGCCGGTCCGTCTGGCCTGCCTAAGGGTTGATCGAAGATCGGTGCGCGGCCCCCCGGGCCGGCGGCGTTCCCTGCGGGATCGGCGCATGGGAACGGCCAGGGTGATGCTGCGCATCAGGCCGACGAGCAGGGCCAGCTCGGTTTCGGACAGCTCGGCGAAGTCCTGCCCGGCCAGCCGCTCGACCGTGCTGCCCAGGTAACGGTGCTCGATCTCGCGTTCCGGCTCCGGGGCGTCGGCGTCATCCTCGCCGGCGTCCGGTGTCGGCGCCGACTGGGTGTCGCTGACGTGGGACTTCGCCGCGCGCGCCGCCTTGGCAAGCAGGTCCTCCGGGGTGACCGGCGGCCGCAGCGGCATCGGCGGCGCGTCCTGGGGAGCGCGCCGGTTCGCCGGGTCGGCCAGGCCGCCGAACACCTGGTTGAACACCGCCCGCAGGATGTCGATGTCGTCCCGGCTGGATACCAGCGTCGCCAGCGCGCAGCGGTACAGGGCGTCCAGGCTCTGCGGCCGGGCGATCGTGACCGCGCTCGCGAACCGCGCAGCACGGCCGGGCCCGACCGGCAGCCCGGCTCGGCGCAGCTCGGCGCCGAACCGCGCGGTCACCTCGGCGAGGTCGCTCCTAGCCATCGCCGGTGACCAGCGCGCCGAACCCGTTCTCCCGCGCGGCCTGCAGGTCCTCCGAGTACTTGAGCACGGCCCCGGCGGTCTGCTCGGCCGAGTCCTCGTCGAGCTTCTCGGCACCGAGCATGTGCAGCGCCGCGGTCCAGCTGATCGCCTCGGCCACCCCGGGCGGCTTGGCGAGGTCCAGGCCGCGCAGCCGGGCCACGCCGTTCGCGACCTGCCCGGCCAGCGACGCGGCGGCCGCGGGGACCCGGCGCCGGATGATCTCGGCGACCCGGTCGATGCCCGGGTAGTCGATCCAGTGGTACAGGCAGCGGCGCTTCAGCGCGTCATGCAGGTCGCGGGTCCGGTTCGAGGTCAGCACCACCACCGGGGGGAACTTCGCCCGCATGGTGCCGAGCTCGGGGATGGTCACAGCGGACTCGGCCAGCAGCTCGAACAGGAACGCCTCGAACTCGTCGTCGCCCCGGTCGACCTCGTCGATCAGCAGCACCGCCGGGCGGGGGCCCGGGTGCTCGATCGCGGCGAGCAGCGGCCGGGCGAGCAGGTACTCCGGGCCGAACAGGTCCGCCTCGCGCGGTGTCTCGTGCCTGGCCTCGGCCAGCCGGATCGCCAGCAACTGCCGCGGGTAGTTCCACTCGTACAGCGCCTCGGCCGAGGTCAGGCCCTCGTAGCACTGCAGCCGGATCAGCGGCGTGTCGATCGCGCCGGCCAGCGCCTTCGCCGCCTCGGTCTTGCCGACGCCCGGCTCTCCCTCGAGCAGCAGCGGCTGGCCCATCCGCGCGGCCAGGAACAATGCGGTGCCCAGCGGCGGGTCGGCCAGGTAGTTCCCGGCGTCCAGCGCGCTCAGCAGCGAGTCCACGTCGGGCAGCTGCTCTGCCAGGCCGCTCATCCGGGATCGCACCATGGATCAGCGGTATCAGCTGTATCAGCTGTATCAGCGGGGTCACCGAAATTACGCATTCCTCCATGATGCTGCAGGCAGCGGGCTGCTCGGGTCACGGGACCGCCGGTCACGGGAACGCCAGGTCACTGCGCAGGGTGCGGCCCTGGATCGCGGTCCACACGCATCCCGGTGTCAGCGGCATGTCGGCGTGCCGCACCCCGAACGGCCGGAGCGCGTCGAGCACCGAGTTCACGATCGCGGGCGGCGAGCCCACGGTGGCCGACTCGCCGACGCCCTTGGCACCGATCGGGTGGTGCGGCGACGGCGTCACGGTCGCGCCGAGCTCCCACGACGGGCATTCCATCGTGGTCGGCAGCAGGTAGTCCATGAACGAGCCGCCCAGGCAGTTGCCGTCGGTGTCGAACGCGATGACCTGCATCAGGGCCATGCCGACCCCGTCGGCGAGCCCGCCGTGCACCTGGCCCTCGACGATCATCGGGTTGATCCGCACGCCGCAGTCGTCGACCGCGATGAACCGCCGGATCTCCACCTGGCCGGTGCCCGGATCGACGTCGGTGACGCAGATGTACGCGCCGAACGGGTGGGTGAGGTTTGGCGGGTTGTACACGGTCTCCGCGTCGAGGTGGCCCTCGACGCCGTCGGGCAGCTCGAGCGCGCCGTGGGCGGCCATCGCGATCTCGGCGATGCCGCGCGCCTTCTCCGGGTCGCCGCGCACCTGCCACCGGCCGCCGGACCACTCCAGATCGTCGGGGGACACCTCGAGCATCGCCGACGCCACGATCTTCGCCCGCTCGCGGACCTTCCGCGCCACCACGGCGGCGGCCGCGCCGGACACCGGGGTCGACCGGGAGCCGTAGGTGCCGAGCCCGAACGGGGTCCGGTCGGTGTCCCCGTGCACCACGTCGACGTCGTCCGGGGACAGGCCCAGCTCCTGGGCCACGATCTGCGCGAACGTGGTCTCGTGCCCCTGGCCCTGGGTCTGGCAGGACACGCTGAGCACGGCCTTGCCGGTCGGGTGCATCCGCAGGCTGGCGCCGTCGGCCATGCCCAGCCCGAGGATGTCCATGTGCTTGCGCGGGCCGGCGCCGACGCCCTCGGTGAAGAAGCTGATCCCGATGCCCATGTACTCGCCGCGATCCCGCTTCTCCGCCTGCTCGCGGCGCAGCTCCGGGTAGTCGGCGATGTCGAGCGCGACCTGCAGCGCCCGCGGGTAGTTGCCGGAGTCGTACTCCCATCCGGTCGGGCAGGTGTACGGGAACTGCTCGGGGCGCAGCAGGTTCTTCATCCGTAGCTCGGCGGCGTCGATCCCGAGCTCGTGCGCGAGCAGGTCGACCATCCGCTCGACCAGGTACACCGCCTCGGTGATCCGGAACGAGCAGGAGTAGGCCACCCCGCCCGGCGACTTGTTCGTGTACACGCCGGTGACCTCGCAGTGCGCGGCCCGCAGGTCATAGGAACCGGTGAAGATGTGGAAGAACCCGGCCGGGAACTTCGACGGCTGCGCGCTGCCGTTGAACGCGCCGTGGTCGGCGAGCACCCGGGCCCGCAGGGCGAGGATCGTGCCGTCGGAGGTCGCGGCGATCTCGCCGTGCATGTGGTAATCCCGCGCGAACGTCGTCGACATCAGGTTCTCGGACCGGTCCTCGACCCACTTGACCGGCTTGCCGGTGAGCATGGCGCCGATGATCGCGCACAGGTACCCAGGGTAGATCGGCACCTTGTTGCCGAACCCGCCGCCGATGTCCGGCGAGATGATCCGGATCTTGTGCTCGGGCAGGCCGAGAATGAGCGCGTAGAGCGTCCGGTGCGCGTGCGGGGCCTGGCTGGTGGTCCACACCGTGAGCTGGCCGGTGACGTCGTTGAAGTCGGCAACGGCGCCGCAGGTCTCCAGCGGCGCCGGGTGCGACCGCGGGTAGAGCATGTCCTGGGCGACGACGACGTCGGCGTTGGCGAACGCCGCGTCGGTGGCCGCCTTGTCGCCCGCCTCCCAGTCGAAGATGTGGTTGTCCTGCTTGCCCGCGAGGTCGTCGCGGATCACCGGGGCTCCCGGGTCGAGCGCCCTGGTGGCGTCGATCACCGGCGGAAGCTGCTCGTACTCGACGTTGATGAGCTCGATTGCGTCCCGCGCCGAGTACCTGTCCTCGGCGACGACGAACGCGACCTCCTGTCCCTGGAACCGCACCTTGTCGGTGGCCAGCACGGCCTGCACGTCCTGAGACAGCGTCGGCATCCAGGCGAGCCCGCGCTGCTCGAGCATCTCCCCGGTGATGACGGCCTTGACCCGGGGATGGGCCTCGGCGGCCAGGGTGTCGATCGAGACGATCCTGGCGTGCGCCAGCGGGCTGCGCAGCACCGCGCCGTGCAGCATGCCGGGAAGCTGGATGTCGTCGGTGAAGTTGCCCTGGCCGCGCACGAAGCGCGCGTCCTCCTTGCGCCTGACCGGCCCGTACGCTGTGTTTTCCGGCTCGGTCATTTGTCGCCCCCGTGCTTGCTCGCCCAGAGCACCGACCGGACGATGTTCTCGTACCCGGTGCACCGGCAGATCTGCCCGGACAGCGCCTCACGGATCTCCGCCGGCGAAGGGTCCGGGTTGTGATCCAGCAGCCACCGCGAGGTCAGCATCATTCCCGGGGTGCAGAACCCGCACTGCAGCCCGTGACACTCGGCGAAGCCCTGCTGGACCGGGTCGAGCTCCCCCCCACCCGCCTCCCCTTCCCCCTTCATGGCCAGACCCTCCACGGTCGTCACCCGGTGCCCGTCCGCCATGGCCGCGAGCACGGTGCAGGACTTCACCGGTATGCCCCCGCCCGCCTCCCCTGCCCGCTTCATCAGCACCACGCAGGCCCCGCAGTTCGACGTGTCGCAGCCCCAGTGCGAGCCGGTGAGGCCCAGGTCGTCCCGCAGGAAGTGGATCAGCAGCAGCCGCGGCTCGACCTCGCGCGCGTAGTCGGCGCCGTTGACGTTCACCGTTATCTGCATCGACCCGCCTCTTGCCCGCCTCCGGCACCCCGGCCGCCGCCCCATTCCGCCTTCGCCGCCCGGCGTACGGCGCGGCGCAGCGCCCGCACGGTGAGCTCCCTGGCCAGGTGCCGCTTGTAGTCGGCGGGGCCGCGCTGATCCGAGCTCGGGTTGCAGTGCTCGGCGGCGAGCCTGCCCGCCTCGGCGAAGC
This sequence comes from Streptosporangiaceae bacterium, assembly GCA_030041195.1. The sequence goes on from JASHOI010000296.1 coordinate 10,343, forward strand.
TCTCCTCGGTGGCCGGAGCGCCGCGCAGGAAGTCCTCGGCCTCGGCCGCGGCGAAATGCCGCGCGCCCACCGCGCTGAGGCCGAGCCCGGCGTCGATGATCGTCTCTCCCTCCAGCCAGACCGCGGCCGCGGCCGCGGCGATCGGCCAGTCGCCCACCCTGCGCCCCACCTTCTCGTAGGCGCTGCCGCCGCCGGGCCTGATCGCGATGCTGATCTCGGTCAGCAGCTCGCCCGGGGCCACGACGGTCTCGTAGGGCCCGGTGTGGAACTCCCGCGCCGACGCGGTCCTGACGCCGTCCGGGCCGCGGATGGTCATGCTGGCCTTCAGCGCCGCGAACGTCGCGGACAGGTCCTCGGACGGGTCGGCCTGGCACAGCGACCCGCCGATCGTGCCCCAGTTGCGCACCACCGGGTCGGCGATGACCCGCTCGGCGTCGTGCAGGATCGCGAAGTGCTCACCGGCGACCGCCGAGTCGAGCAGGTGCGCGTGCCGGGTCAGCGCGCCGATCCGCAGCTTGCCATCGGTCACGCCGATGTAGGAGAGCTCGGTCAGCCCGTTGATGTCGATCAGCGTCTCCGGCTGCACCAGCCGGAGCTTCATCATCGGGATCAGGCTGTGCCCGCCGGCCAGGATGCGGGCCTCCGGGCCGAACCTGGCCAGCAGCGCGAGCGCATGCTCGACGCTGGTTGCCCTCTCGTACTCCACGTACGCCGGAACCTGCACGCGCCCTCCCTCGTGCCTCGGCACGCGTCATGAGTTTACGGTCCGCTCGCGGAAGTGGCCGAACGTGACTCCGGGGCGGGCGGCCGCCGTGCGGACACCACGCCCCGGGAGCGGGAGCTGCTGAGTACGATTTCACCGGTATTAGCCGTGAATCCGGATGACCCGGGCACGCGGACGGGGCGAGGGCGGCCCCTCCGCCGCTCGTCGTGCCGGCCAGCAGCGGCGCTGCGTGATACTGGGAATGTCATGACGCTGACGCAGCTCAACGCCTTCGTCCTGGTGGCTCGCCTCGGCTCGGTGACCGCCGCCGCGAACGCGCTCGGGGTCAGCGAGTCGGCCGTGTCCCAGGCGCTGTCCGCGCTGCGCCTGCACCTCGGCGACCAGCTGGTGAGCCGCGGCCCCACGGGCATGACGCTGACCGCGGGCGGCTCGCGGCTGCTGGCCACCGCGTCGCAGATCGTCGTGCTCGGCGCCGAGGCGCACGCCGCGGTACGCGCCGCGCAGGGCGCCCCGGAGCAGCTGCGGGTGGTCGCCACGTCCACGCTCGCCGAGTTCGTGGTCAGCCCGCTGATGGAGGCGTTCACCCGGCGTTTCGCCGGCGCGGTGGAGGTATCCGCCGGGGTGGCGGTGACCAGCGAGATGGCGGTGCTGGTCGCGAACCGGCTGGCGGACGTGGCGATCGGCCAGGCGGTGACCCCCGACCCGGGCCTGCCGGTGGTGAGCGAGCCGATCTTCCGGTACCGCCTTGTCGTGGTCACGGCGGGCGAGTCCCGGCTGAAGGGCAACGCGCGGCAGTGGCGGTGGCTGGTGGATCCGGCCGGGACCGACCCGGACAGCGACACCGGCCGGCTGCTGGCCGCGCTGCGGATACCGGACAGCCGGATCGGCGTGTTCCCCAACCAGACCGCCGCCTGGGCGGCGGCGGCCGACGGGGCGGGCGTGGCGCCGGCCGTTGAGCACCTGGTCACGCAGCAACTGCGCCGCGGCGAGCTCTCCCTGGCCGAGGTGCCAGGCACCCCGGTCGCCGGCTGCTGGCACGCGACGCTGCTCGAGCGGCAGAGCCGCAGCGCGGTCGCCAGCGCGCTGCGGCGCTTCCTGACCACCCCGGAGTCGATGCACCTGATGCGGTCGCCCGCCACCGGGGTCCCGCCGTCCCGGTTCCGGCCGCCCGTGTACGTCACGATCTGGAGCTGACCGGCTCCGCAGGCCCCTCTTAAGCAAGCACTTATTCGTGGCTTGCGGCGCAATCCCACGCGATGAATCATGGCCGTAGTTGTAACCGCGAGTAACGGGAGATTTACGGCTATCCGAAAACGGGAGCGTGCTGCATGCGGATAGAGTCCGACGGGCACAGCCGGGGTAACCCACGGCTGTACGAGCTTATCGAGCATGCGCCGAAAACCGGCAAGAGCCCAACCGTCTGGGCCTGGCCGGAACTGGTCGACTACCTCAAGATCGCCGGGCAGCCGGTGGCCGGGCCGTGGCCGCCGCATCAGGAGCCGCGGCCGGATCCCGACTACGAGTCGCTTCCCGTCGCGGTGCCCGACCCCGAATCGCCGGCCAGGGCCCCGGCGGAACGTCCCGCCGCGCCGCCACCGCAGGAGAGCACCGAACCCAGCCCGCCCGATCAGCGCTGACCAGCGGTTCACCTGGAGGGTTCTATGTATCCGTCTCGGTTCCGCTACGAGGCACCGCAATCGCTCGACGAGGCGATCGGCCTGCTGCACGACGGCGGGGACTACGCGAAGGTGCTGGCCGGCGGCCAGAGCCTGGTCCCGCTGATGAAGCTGCGATTCGCCTCGCCGGACCTGGTCGTGGACATCAACAACGTCCCTGGCCTCGATTACCACCGTGCCGACCCCGACGGCACCCTGCACGTCGGCGCGCTCTGCCGGCACGTCGACCTGGAGCGCTCCGAACTGCTCAAGAGCTACCAGCCGACCATGGCCGCCGCCGCGCCGCTGATCGCCGACCCGATCGTGCGGAACCGCGGCACGCTGGTGGGCTCGCTCTGCCACGCCGACCCCCAGGGCGACTGGGCGTCGGTGGTGATGGCGCTCGGCGGCTCGGTCGTGGCCCGCGGGCCCGGCGGCAGCCGGACGATCCCGATCGCGGACTTCGTGACCGGCCCGTTCCAGAACGTGCTCGAGCCCGACGAGATCGCGGTCGAGGCGGTGATCCCGGCGGCCAAGGGCACACGGGCCGGCGGCTACCTCAAGCTCGAGCGCCGGGTTGGCGACTTCGCGACGGTCGGGGTGGCGGTCGCCGTGGAGACCTCCGGCGAGACCGTGACCCGGGCCGGGATCGCGCTGACCGGGGTCGGCGGCTCCACGATCGACGCCAGCGCGGCCGCCGGCGCTCTGGTCGGCGGGCCGCTGACCGCCGAGAGCATCGGCCGGGCCGCCGATCTCGCGGCCGAGGCGGCCCGGCCCAGGACCGATCACCGCGGCAGCGCCGAGTACAAGCGGCACATGGTGCGCACGTTCGTCACGCGCATCCTCGGCCGCATCGAGCCGGCGCAGGAAAGGGCGGCCTGACCCATGACTGTCGTGTATGAGGACCTCGGCGACGAGGCCGAGGGGGCGGGTGCCGTCCCGGTCCGCCGGATCCGGTTCAGCATCAACGGCCA
>JASHOI010000297.1 GCA_030041195.1 Streptosporangiaceae bacterium
CAGCCTGCAGGTTCACGTGCTCATACGTCGGCCACGACCCGGAGACAGCCTGAACGCCATCGGCGTCCGCACCCAGGTGGTCCAGCAGCAGCCGCCGCAGCGGCTTGTCCTCGGCCCGTGCGGCATCAACCGCGCGGTACACCAGCCGCCGCGCGAGCCGCGTGACATCGGCGAGTTCGGGCCGCCGCGAGTGTGCCATGCTCACCCCAGCAGCCTAGGCGCTCACCGCCGAAGCGCCGACTCAATATGCGCCGAACCTAACCGTCTGAGAACGCCCGGATCGGCGCCACCGCGCACCAGGCGCCTCCCTGCCGGCACCATGACCCGTTGCCAGTGCGTCATGCCCGCGTCTGCCGCGGGGATCGTCCCGCGATTCCTTTGCTGCGGGCCGCGAGTCTCCATTGCCGTATTACCGAGCATCGTCTGCTGACGGGAGTGATGGAGATGCGAAAGCTGATCGAGGCCACGCTGGTGTCGCTGGATGGGGTGGTGGGCTCGCCGCAGGAGTGGGCGCTGCCGCGCTGGGATGCGGAGAACAAGGCCTTCGCCCAGGCCGCGCTCGCCGACGTCGGGGCGTTCCTGCTGGGACGGGTGACGTACGAGATGTTCGCGGCCGCGTGGTCGCCGGTCACCGGCGACCCGTACTACGACATGATCAGCCGGTTGCCCAAGTTCGTGGCCTCGGCGAGCCTGGCCGAGGCTACCTGGAACGCGACCGTGATCAAGGGTGACGTCGCCGCCGGGGTCGCCCGGCTGAAGAGCGAGCCGGGCAAGGCCATCATGAAGTACCCGACGAGCCGGCTAGACCGCACGCTGATCAGGCACGGCCTGGTCGACGAGTTCCACTTCTCGGTCTTTCCCGTGGTCGTGGGGCGTGGCGCACGGCTGTTTGACGGCATCGACACCAGCGGCATGACGCTGACGCTGACCGCGACGAAGACGTTCGGCAACGGCATCGTGGCGCTCACTTACGTCCCCGAGTACATCCCGCCGGCCGACACCGCCGCGACCGGGCACGGCGCCTGAAGGGAAGCGATCATCATGAAGCAGACACGGACCAGGGCCTTGGTGCTGTCTGGCGGCGGCACCGCCGGGGGCGCGTGGATGGCCGGATACATCAGCGCGCTGCGCGGACAAGGGGTTGACCTCGGCGACGCCGACCTGATCATCGGAACATCCGCCGGCGCCCGCACCGCCGCCCAGCTCGCGACCGGAACGCTCGGCCAGGCCGTGCGCAGGTACCGCAGCGGTGACATCCCGGCGGTGAAGATGCACGCCACGCTCCCGCAGTTCATGGCCGCCTCGATGCGGGTCATCGCCGAAGCCCCGGACAAGCAGGAGGCCGCGCGGCGCGTCGCGAACATGGGGCCGCTCGGTGGCCAGCTCGCCTCGGCCGCCGAGCGGCACCGGATGGTGGCCGCTCTGCTCCCGGCCGCCGGCTGGCCCGGGCAGCGGCTGCTGATCACGGCCGTGGACGCGGAAACCGGGCGCCGGGTCGCCTTCGGCGCGGATTCGGGTGCCGGGCTGCTCGACGCGGCGGCGGCCAGCGGCGCGCTGCCGGGCATGTTCCCGCTGGTGACGATCGGCGGGCGGCGGTATGCGGACGGCGGGGTGCATTCGCTGTACAACGCCGACCTGGCGGCCGGCCATGATGTCGTCACCGTGCTCTCCCCGATGGCGGTCAACGACCACTTCCGGGCCACTCTCGACGCGGAGGTGGCGGCGCTCGGCACCGCCGCCTTCCACCTGCTGACCGCCGACCAGGAGTCGCTGGCCGCGATCGGCCCCGACCCGGGAGCCGCGGAAGCCGCGCCAGCGGCCGTGGCCGCGGGGATGGCCCAGGCCCGCCGGGACATCGCCCGGCTGCGAGCGATCTGGCCGGCCCGGGCCGGCCAGGCTGGCTGACAGCGCAGCGGGACCGGAAGGGAAGCACACGATGCCACAGCAGACAGGCACCGCGATGGACGCGGTCGCGTTCGCCGAGCTCACCGAACCGTTCCGGCGGGAGCTGCTGGCGCACTGCTACCGGCTGCTCGGCTCGGTGGACGACGCCGAAGACCTGGTCCAGGAAACCTACCTGCGGGCCTGGCGGTCCTACGCCGGCTTCGAGGGCCGCTCATCGCTGCGGACCTGGCTGTACCAGATCGCGACCAATGCATGTCTGAGCGCCCTTCAGAACCGGGCCCGCCGGCCGCTGCCTTCCGGCCTCGGCGGGCCCGGGGACGACCCGTATTCACCACCGGATCCAGCCCGGCCGGAGATCGCGTGGCTTCAGCCGATCCCGGACGCCCTGGTGTCGTCCGGATCGGGCGATCCCGCCGACATCGCCATATCGCGGGAAAGCCTCCGCCTGGCCCTGATAGCCAGCCTGCAGTACCTGCCGCCGCGGCAGCGGGCGGTGCTGATCCTGCGCGAAGTCCTCGCTTTCCCCGCCGCCGAGGTCGCCCGCATCCTGGGTACCACCACGGCCGCCGTCAAGAGTGCGCTGCAGCGCGCCCGCGCCCGGATCGAGGAGACGGCCCCGGCGGCCGAGCGGCTCACCGAACCCGCCGAACCGCAGGCCCGCGCGCTGCTCGAACAGTACATCGCAGCGTTCGAGAACTCCGATCCCGTCGCCCTCGAAGGGCTCCTGCGCAAAGACGCCATGCTGGAGATGACGCCGTCGCCGACCTGGTTCGCCGGCGACAACGCGATCACCTGCGCGGTATCGGGCCTGGGTACTCCCGGCGACTGGAAGATGATCGCCACCACCGCGAACGGCCAGCCCGCCGCCGCTGCCTACCGCCGCGGTCGCGACGGCGCCCACCACGCCTACGCGATCGTCGTGCTCACCGCGACCACCACCGGCATCGGCCGGATCGTCGTGTTCGGCGACCCCGGGCTATTCCCCCGGTTTGGCCTGCCCACCGTCCACCCGGTCAGCCCATGACGCTGACAAGCCAGGCCTCATTCGCCCGAACGTGCCTGGGCTGGCCAGCAGGTGCCTGGGGGGAGCGGTGATCTGATCCGGCAGGATGGTTGTGCGTGCACGTTGCCGCGCAGCATATGCGTAGGATCGCCAGATGCGGAGGAACCGGCTCGGGCGTAGCTCGGTCGAGGTCACCGAGCTCGGCTTCGGCGGCGGGCCGCTGGGCGCTCTGTTCGCGCCGCTGGACGATGACACCGCTGCTGCGGCGCTCGCGGCTGCCTGGGACTGCGGCATCGGCTATTTCGACACCTCGCCGCACTACGGTATCGGGCACTCCGAGCGCCGTACTGGCGATTTTCTGCGGCGTAAGCCGCGAGCGGAGTTCACGCTGTCGACGAAGGTCGGCAGGCTGCTCGTCCCGCAGGATCCGGCGGGACGCATGGACGAGAGCTTCCAGGTGCCCGCGAACCACCGCCGGGTATGGGACTTCTCCCGCGACGGCATCGTGCGCAGCGTTGACGACTCGCTCGCCCGCATGGGCGTCGACCGTATCGACGTGCTGCTGCTGCATGATGCGGAGGAGCATTTCGAGGCCGCGCTGCGCGACGGGTACCCAGCGCTTGCCGAACTGCGCGCGCAAAACGTGGTGCGCGCGATCGGCGCGGGCATGTACGACACCGCCAAGCTGACCAGGCTCGTCCAGGAGACCGACATCGACGTCGTGATGCTGTCCGGCCGCTACACGCTGCTCAATCAGCGGGCCCTCGACGACTTGCTGCCCGCCTGCGCCGAGCGCAGAGTATCCCTGCTCGCGGCTTCCATCTTCAACTCGGGCATTCTTGCCGTGCCGCAGCCTGCGGCTGGGGCTCGTTACGACTACGAGGCCGCCTCACCTGAAGTACTGCGCCGGGCGCAACGCATCGCCGATGTCTGTCGTGCGCACGGCGTGACGCTTCCGCAGGCGGCGATGGCCTTCCCGCTGCGCCATCCCGTTGTCGCCGGCATTGTGGTTGGCATGCGCTCCGCCGAGGAGGCGCGGGGCAACGCCGAATCGTTCCAGGCCGAAATACCCGCGGGCTTGTGGGCCGACCTGCGCGGTGAAAGCCTGCTCGACCATCGTGCGCCCTGAACACCAGACCACCGTTGCCGCGGTGGGCGGCGTGGTCCGGCCGGCTACGAGGAGGCGGCCGGCGACGGGCTCAAGCTCGGGCTCGGGCTCGGCGTGGGTGTCACGCTCGGGCTCGGGGTGGGCGATGGCGTCGGACTCGGTGTCGGGGAAGGCGATGGCGTGGGACTCGGCGTCGGGCTCGGCGTGGTCGTGGGCGACGCTGACCCGCTGCCGGTGGCCGTGCCGGACCCGCTGCCGGTGCTGCCTCCGTTCCCGGTGCCGCCGCCTGTGGCCGTGCGGGGCCTGTGGGACGCGGGGAGCGGGGGTTGGTGGTTGGTCAGCGGGGTCGGGTTGGACAGCGCACGGCTGGCAAGGGTTCCGCCCCCGACGAGGGCGGCGACGAGCACGAGCATGCCGATCACCATGGGGAGCCGACGCTGGCGCAGCCCGCCGATCCGGTGGCCGGCTGGGGCCAACGCGGGCGCGACGGCCGGAAACGGCAGCACCAGGGTGTCGGCCGTGTGCGGCACGGGCGTGGATGCCTCGGTGGGCCCGGCTTTACCGGCGGGCGCCGGAGTGAGGCGAACCGGCGCTGCCGCCGCGGCGCCGGCCCCGGCCGTATCGGCGCCCACCACGGCGGCGCCGAGGGCGACGGCGTGTTTGGGGTGGGTATCGACGGAGGTCGGGCGTCCGAGTTCCGCGGAGACCAGGTGAGCAACCATGGGGATGCGCGAGGAACCGCCGACTAGCAGCACGGTGTGCAGCTCAGGGAGATCGATTCGGGCCGACTGCAGCGCCCGGCACAGGGACGCGATGGTGGCGTCGATCGCCGGGCGGATCATTTTTTCGAACTCGCCGCGGGTCAGGCGGACCTCGGTCTGGAGCTCGGGCAGCAGCACCGGAATGGTGGTTTCGGTGTCCGCGGACAGGGTTTCCTTGGCGGTGACGCACTCGTGGCGCAGCCGGATGGCGGCGCTGGTGGCTAGAGGATCGGCCGGGTCGAGCCGGGAGACTGCGCCGTCGAGGGTCTGGTCGACGTGAGTGAACACGGCCTCGTCGAAGTCGAGGCCGCCGAGTCCCTCGATGCCTTCCGGCCGCCCGAGGATGTCGAAGCCATGCTCGGTGGTGCGCAGAACGGTCGCGTCGAAGGTGCCCCCGCCGAGGTCGTAGACCGCGACCAGCGTCCCAGGGTCGAGGCGATCGTTGCGCGCATAGTGCGCGGCGGCGGCCTCGGGCTCGGTGAGCATATGGACCTCGCCGAGTCCGGCCATCCTGGGGACCTGGGCGAAGAGTTCGCGTTTGTAGGGCCCCCAGTTCGCCGGGTGGGTCAGGGTGACCATACCGGGCCGGCCGCCCTCACGGTCGCTGACGATGTCGACGACGTCGCGTAGCTGGTGGGCGATCAGCGCGGTGGCCGGATGTGGCGCCCCGCCAAGGATCACCGGCACCGGGTCGCCGAAGCGGCGCTTGACCGCGCGAGCGACCCGGTCGGGCTCGACCGTGGCCCGGCGATCGGCGGCCCCGCCGGTCAGCACAGTGCCGTCGTCGCGGATCAGCACGACCGAGGGGACGGCATCGGTGTGGTCACCGAGGGTGGCCATTTCGACTCGCCCGTCGCGGGCAACGGCGGCGGCGGTGAAGGTGGTTCCCAGGTCGACACCCAGCCCGTAACTCATCGAATCTCTTCTTTCTGCGCGTGTACGGATCAGTGGATGACGGGGGTGTCGGTTCCGGGGTCGTGCCCGGACGGTGCCGAGCCCTCCGGGGAGTCGGGGTAAGCCCCGATTGCCCCTTCGTGCTCGCCGGCGCTGTCGGCGTCGGCGCTGGGGCCGGGCTCGGTCGGGTCGACGACGGCCAGATCGATGCCGGCATGGGCGCCGGGTTCGTCGAGACCGGGCTGGTCATGGCCGGCGAGGTCTGCGCCGCGGTGCGGGTCCGGTCTGAGCGCGGAGTCGAACGCCCCACCCGCCGGGTGCTGCGCCGGGACCGGTTCGTTCGGGAAGTGCCCCGCCGGGGCGGCACCGTAACCGGCCCCGGCCGCCCCACCGCGCAGACCGGCGAAGGCGCTCGACGTGTGCGGGTCGTGGCCCGACACCAGTCCGCCGGCTGTCGTCCCGGCGACCCCCAGGCTGGTGGCCAGCGGCGGCGTGGACATCACCCGAGCCGCGGGGAAGGTTTCCGGCGGTGCTGTCCCCACCTGAGCTGACGCTGCCGTGGGGGCCGTCGACGTAGTCGTCGACTCGGCGATGGGCGGTTGGGGCACACTCGCCGAGGGCTGGCCGGTGCCGGCTGTCGAGGGCAGGGTCTGCTCGGCGACCACTTCAGTCTGGTCACTGGTGCTTGCGCCGTATTCGTTTTCCGTCAGCGAGGCGGTGTCGTGCCCGTCGGCGTGGGGATCGTGATCGATCTGCACGCTCTCGGTCTGGGTGACGGTGACCTCGGATCGGCCGTCCCCGTCGGAGCCGACCGTGACGCTCATGCTGTTGTCGGCCTGGGTGACCGAGAAGCTGCCGTCCGGGTGCTCCACGATCTGGGCGCGGTCGGTTTCGTGAATGACCAGGTCGGTTTCCTGACCCGGTGGGTCGGGCACCACCGTGTGGTAGTTCTCGCGGAACACGTAGGCGTGGCCGTCCTCGTCGCGGACCACGACGTACTCGACCGCGTCGACGCTGAACATGCCGTCGGCGCCCTGGGTGACGACTACGTCCTGGTACATCTGGATGGTCAGCCCGTCGTGTCCTCCTTCCACCCCGTCTTCCCCGTGCCCGCCGCCGACCGCGCCATGGCCGGGAACCCGCCAGGTCGTCGTCAGGCCGGTGGCGACGTGGCCGCTGTCGCTGCTGGTGTGCCGCGTGACATCACCCTCCGATGCCGGGCCCAGCGGCCCGGAAGCGCCGCCAGAGTGGGAGACCGAACTGGCGAGCGAACCGGTACCGGGATCCGTATGGTCCGCACCGGGGACGCCGTCGCCAGGGTGGGTGAGGCCGACCGGGCGTGACGCCACCTCGGCCGCGCCGATCCCGACGCCGATTCCGACGCCGACGACCCCGGCTGCAGCCGCGGCCTGGGCGGCCCGGCGGGCCATCTGGCCGATGCGGGGTGGGGCGGTGGCGCCGGCGTCGGGGGTGGCGCGCACCCACTGAGGAATCGTCCCCCGGGCGCCACGTTTGGCCACTTCCCACAGCCGGGCCGGCATGCCGGCGGGAGCGCCGCATGCCGAAGCGACCCGACTGGGGCTGGTCGCGTTCATGACAGCATCCCTTCCGCGGCGGGACGCGGATCCGCGCCGCGCGGGTGAGGCGGGGTGCCCAGGACCAGCCCTTCGCAGGTTCGTACCAGGACACGGGCGGCCTCGCGGACGCCGCGGGTCGAGGAGGGATGCTCGGCGCGGCGTTGCCACTGGGCCAGGGCGGCGATCGCGGCGCGGCGCAGTTCGTCGGGCGGGCTCTGCGGGTCCACGGCGAGGCGGGTGGCTGGGGCGGCCCCGTCACCACCGAGTACGCGGTAGGCATCGGTCTTTTCGGCGTCGGTGAGCATCAACGCCCCGGCGCGGAGGATGTCTAGCAGGCGTATCTCGGCGAACTCGTGCGCGCCGGCGGTGATGCGTTCGTAGTCGTGGCGCAGGCTGGCGGCGGCGGGCCAGCGCTGCAGCACAGCGTCGACCGCCAGCAACGCCGACCTGGCCTTGAGGACGTCGGCGCGGCCGGCGAAGCGCACGCTCAGGGCGTCGCGTAGCGGGCCGAGGCCGGCGCGCGCACACAGCTCGCGCGAGAGCGCGGCTGCGGTGGTGGCGGCGCCGTTCTGCACCAGTCGCACCGAGAGCCGCAACCCGAAGAACCCGAACCGGTCGAGCAGCGCAGCCCGGCGCGCGGCGTCGACGGCGATGTCGGTCTCCGCGCCGGTGAACCGGGCCGCGGTGACCAGCAGCCGCTCCAGCTCGGCCTCGTCGGCCTGGGCCAGTGTGGTGATGGCGCGGAACTCGTCTTCCCGCAGGGTCGCCGCGGTCGCGGCCAAGAGCCCGGCCACCGGCAGCACCGTCTGGCACAGGGCTTGCAGCCGCGGGTCTTGCTGGTAGCGGGCCGCTACCCGGGCCGCGCTTTCGAGGGCGTCCACTCGGCCGTGGCCGATCTCGTCGGCGCGGCCGAGGACGGCGATGGTGTTGATCGGGCGGCGCTCTGCGGGATCGTTCCGGAAGGTCTCCAGGAACCGGACATCGGAGCCGTGGAGGTGACGCATCAGGTAGACCACCGCGTCCACCTCGGCCTGCTCGTCCTCGCCGTCGGTGCCGAGGGTGGACTCCGCCCGCCGGGAGAGCTCCGTGCTGAGCGAGTCCATCCCGGGGGTGTCCACCAAGGTCATCCTGGACAGCGCCGCGGACGGCCAGTCCACCACCAGGCGGTCGACCTCGTCGGCGCGCAACCCGCTGAGGCTCACGTCGAGCACGCCGCCGGACGGTCCCGGCGGCAGCGGTCGGGGCGGCCCGGAGTGCGGGTAGGCCGTCACCCGGTAGGTGTGCCCGTCCCGGTACCAGGTCACGATGCGGGTACATTCACCGGCGTCGGTCGCGGCGAGTTCCTGGCCGACCAGCGCGTTGAGCAGGGTCGACTTCCCGGCCTTGATCCGGCCGGCGATCGCCACTCGCAGCGGCTCGTCCAGGCGCCTGGCGACGGCGTGCAACTCGGGCATCGCCGGGCTCCCCTCGTACACCTGACCGGCGCGGCACACCAACGCCCGCACCGCGTCGAGCAGTGGCGAGGGACCCGCCGGGGGCCCCTGGAGGCGGGTCACGACCGCACTCGTTGCAGCAGGGCGGCCGGCGTCGGTGGCAGAGCCGCGATCTCGGAACCGGCGCTGGGCAGGTTCGCGGGCGTGAATGGGATTTCGGTGCGCTGGCGGTGTGCGGCCAGGTCGTCCATGCGGGCTCGCAGCAACGCCAGGCTGGCCAGGTCACTGTCGATGCGCTCGCGTTGCGCGCCGGCGGACTCGGTGTCGGTCCGCGAGGCTTGCGCTGCGGCCAGCGCCTCGCTCGCCGAGCGCTGCAGCTCGCTCACCCGTTCGGCCCACGCGTTGCGTAGTTCGCGTTGCACCTGGCGAACTGCGTCGCGGGAGTCCTTGCCGACCTGCAGATTGAAGTCGTCGACGAACCGCCGCACTGCCATTTTGGCTTCGCCGCGTCGCTGCTCCAGCCGACGGCGGCGTTCGTCCTTGAGCCCGGTGCGGCCCATCAGCACAGCTGCGGCCAAACCGAACGGCGCCGGGATCGCCAACGCAGCCAGGCGGGTCAACATGGTGAACATCAGGAGCCCGCTGTAGGCCTTCTGGAAGGTCGCCAGGCCCGCGCCCTTGGCCTTCCTGCCTACGAACCCGGAGTCGACGGCGAACCTGCCGATCAGTTCCACCGGGGCCGCGACCTCGCGCACCCCGATGACGTCGGCCTCGGCGAAAGCGAAGTGCTCGCTGACGGCCGCCGCGACCTCCTTGGCTCGTCGCACGAACATCGCATAGTTCTCCAACGCCTCCCCGGCCAGCCGCTGCCGCAGCCAGTCCTCGAACTCCTCCCAGTTGTTGGCCGGGTCGCCCTCGCTGATGGCGGCCTCGGCTTCGTGCAGCACGGTCCGTGACCGGTCCCGGAGGTCGAAGTCGACGTCCGAGGCGATGTCGGAGAACCCGTCCTGTAGCAGCTGCTGCCATTTGGCGCTGCGCTCCCGCAACGCGTCGGCGCGCTCCTTAGCCGTGGTCAACTCGCCGATCAGCGCGTCGGCGGCCTGCGGGTCGATCAGTGCGGCGCGGCGGGCCCGGGCAGTGATCTCGAGCTGGTGCAGGGCCGAGAGCACGTGTGCCATCACCGCGTCGAGAGCCAGCCGCTCCGAACCGGTGACGATCTCGCCGAGTCGGCTCACCAACGGAGGGAACCCCGACTCGTTGTTCAGCTCCTGATCGCTGGTCCGGGCCGCCCGCGTGCGTACCTCCGAGGAGAGCGGCAGCACCTCGATCGCGATCCGGTGACGATCGAGGTGAGCCACGTCCAGCCAGCGAATCTGCTCCCAGTGCGGATACAGATCGATCTTGCTGAGGATCATGACGACGGTGGGGCACAGGTCCTGCACGGTGCACAGGAACCGCAACTCCGCCGCGGTGAGCTCCTGCGAAGCGTCGCTGACGAACAGCACGGCGTGGGACTGGGGCAGCGTGCTCAGTGCCGCCGCGTTCTTGATCGAGCCGAGCCCCCCCACTCCAGGCGTGTCGACGAGCACCAAGCCCGACGACAACAAAGGACGGTCGATGCCCACCGTGACCGACCGCAGCCGGCGGCGATTGCCGGGGTTGCCTGCCTCCGAAGCGTAAGCAGCGATCTCCGACGGGGCGATGGCCTCGGTCCATCCCGCCCCGCCGGAACCGTCGAGTGACTCGAAATTAGCGCTGGCGCAGACCTGCTCGGCATAACGCACCTCAGTGGATACCGCCGTGGCGATATCGTCATCCACTGGGCAGATCGGGCCCGTGAGTAGCGCGTTGACCAGCGAACTCTTGCCTTGTTTAAACTCCCCCACGACATGGACCATCACGGTCGAGTCCGTCAGCAGGCGCCGGGCGCTGGACAGACGCTCGGCGAGATCCTCCCGCTCGTACGCGCGGGCTCCCCGGATCGCCATGTCCAGGGTCTCCAACGCGTGCCGTGCTGCGGCGCTCGGCGCCTGCTGACCGGACATTGCTCGCCCCCCTTGCCCGAACTACCGGGCCAATTTCACGCCACGTCAGCCGTGGTGCACTTCCTGACCGCCATCGGCGTCGTGCCCGGCGAACCCGCCCGCGTCGCCGGCGGCCGCGGCTTGGCCGGCGTCCTCGAACGAGGGCTCCTCGCTGAGGACGTGGGTGGGCTCTTCGAGCACCGGCGCCCCGTAGCCGTAGCCCGGCGCGGCCTGCTCGCTGAACGCCGCCGCCTGCCCGAAGTGGTCACCGCCGACCTGCTGCTCGTTCTGCTGCACCGGCGCCCCGTAGCCGTAGCCCGGCGCGGCCTGCTCACTGAACGCCGCCGCCTGCCCGCCAGGCCCCCCGCCGACCTGCTGCTCGTTCTGCTGCACCGGCGCCCCGTCACCGGGAGCCGCCTGCTCACTGAACGCGGCCGCCTGCCCGCCAGGCCCCCCGCCGACCTGCTGTTCGCTCTGTTGAGTGGTCATGACTTGTTTCCCCCTGAATGTTCTGAGAAGGGTAGTTACTGCTTGTTTAGAGTCCCGGGCGAGGTTTCAGATACACGGGACCGCCTTATCGGGGGCGGTGATCCCGGATCACTTGCGCTGCCTCACCCGGGGCGGCGCGTCCAAGCTGATCACCATGGCGCCCTCCAGCGCGGTCAGGCGTCGCAGACTGGTGACCGATACCAAGCTGCGCCCCGGCGGAGGGCCGCCGCTTCCGCGCGGCGAAACGCGCGACCAGATCGGGGGTCAAGATCACATTTGTGGGACGACCAACAAATGATCGCTAGCCATGGCGATCTTCGCTGACGAGCGCTGGTGGGGACGCGGCCGTGCGCAGCGGATCGGTCGCGGGCGTGGCCGACGCGGTGCCCAAGAAGTTGGCCACCGGCGCAGGCTGGGCGCCGGGCGGCGCAGGACCGGTCCCGGATCCGGTACCGGAACCGGGACCGGGCCCGCGCACCGGCTCGTGCTCCGCCGCGTCCAGCCTGGCCTCGAGGCGGTGCAGCAGGGTGAGAATCTCGTCTATCCGCTCCTCGACCCGGCGGTCCTTGTCCTGCTCAACGAAGTACGAGGCGATGGACGCGGTCACGACGCCGAACAGCGCGATGCCGGTGATCATGAGAACCACGGCGACCGCGCGCCCGGCGGCCGTCACCGGGTACTTGTCGCCGTAACCGACGCTGGTCACCGTGACCACCGCCCACCAGAGCGCGTCGCCGTAGCTGTGGATGTTGCTGCCCTTGGCGTGCGCCTCGAACGCGACCTCGAGCCCGGCCGCGGCGAACATCACCGCGATCACGACTGCCACCACGTAGTGCAGGCCCCGGCGCCGGATGATCTCGCGGGCGTGGCCGATCCCGGTGCCCAGGAACGCCGCCAGGCGCGATGCCTGCAGCAGCCGCACCGCGCGCAGCTCGCCAAGGCCGCGCACCGCGCGCAGGGCGCGCAGCGGCCGCAGGAACGGCAGAACCACGACCGCGAGGTCGAACAGGTGTGTCCGGACGAACCTCAGCCGGTCCGGGGCCAGCCCGAACCGCGCCCCGTAGTCAACGGCGAACAGGGCCCAGATCAGGTAGTCCACGGCGTCGAAGGACGCGGCCACGGCGCCACGCAGCGGGTGGACGAGCGGGATCACCAGCACCGGGATCATCAGGAACGCGAGCGCGGTCATCGGCGCCTGGCTGAACCGCACGTAGCGGTCGTAGGCCTCGACGCCCCGCCGCTGCTGGCGACCGGGCATGTTCCCGACGCTAGCGACGGTCTGCGCAAAGGTCGACAGCCTGCACCCGCTGTACCGCTAACGCTCGCTGGCTGTTCACCCCGCGCCGTGCCAGGCCGTGCGCGGCAAAACCTGGCCGGACCTGGCCGGCCGCCGACGTCAGCTGGCTTTGAGCGCTTCGCCCTCCACAGCGGCGATGTCGACCAGCGGCAGCTCGCCCTCGTCGGCGACTTCGCCGCCGCCGGCCAGCACCCGCATCGCGTCGGGGGCCAGGAACGCATGCACCGGGGTGCCCTGGGACAGCTGGGCGAGCTGACCCTGGTCGCCGTCGTTCTGCAGCAGCGCCTGCAGCTCGGTCCCCGGCGCCAGACGCAGGAAGACCTGCGTGGACGACCCCAGGTAGACCAACCGCTCGACCATGGCCGGAATCCGGTTCGGGCCATCCGTGCCGAACTCCTCGACCCGGACCCGTTCCGGGCGGATCACCGCGTGCGAGCGGTCGGGCGCGGAGTCGCCGCCGTGGTCGACCTGCAGCACGGACTCGCCGAGCTTGACGTTGCAGCCCGTTCCGGGGCCGCGCGAGACGATGTCCACCTCCATCAGGTTGGACACGCCGAGGAAGTCGGCGACATAGGTGTCGGCCGGCTCCTCGTACACCTCGTGCGGGCCGCCGATCTGGACGATCCTGCCGTCGCGCATGACCGCCAGCCGGTCCGACATCGTCAGCGCTTCCTCCTGGTCGTGCGTGACGTACAGGAACGTGATGCCGACCTGCTCCTGCAGCGCCTTCAGCTCGACCTTCAGGGACCGGCGCAGCTTGGCGTCCAGCGCGCCGAGCGGCTCGTCGAGCAGCAGCACCGACGGCTTCAGCACCAGGGCCCGGGCCAGGGCCACCCGCTGCTGCTGGCCGCCGGACAGCTGCCCGGGGCGGCGCTTGGCGAACGAGCCCAGCTTGACCAGGTCGAGGGCCTCGTTTACCCGGGTGGTCATCTCGCCCTTGTCCATGCGGCGGTTGCGCAGCCCGAACGCGACGTTGTCGAACACGTTGAGGAACGGGAACAGCGCGTAGCTCTGGAACACGGTGTTGACGTTGCGCTTGTTCGGGGGAACGGCCGACACGTCGGCGTCGTCGAGCAGGATCCGGCCGGCGGTCGGCTGCTCGAAACCGGCGATCAGCCGCAGCGTGGTCGTCTTGCCGCAGCCCGACGGGCCTAGCAGCGAGAAGAACTCACCACTGGAGATCGTGAGGTTGATCGAGTCGACGGCGGCGATCTCCGTGAACCGCTTGGTCAGCGAGATCAGCTCAATCCGGCCTCCGGCCATGGTGGCTACCTGCCCTTCTGACGAGCTCCATTCGACTGGCCAGCCCGGCGCGCCCCGCCGCGCCCGCGCTGGCTGGCTTTCCACTCAAATCCCAGCTGTTCGGCGATGAAGTGCATGCAGAGCTCGAAGGCCCGGTGCGGACCGACAACAGGATCGTCGAGCGCGATCTGGATGGCAAGGCCGTCGAGCAGCGAGCAGAGCAGGACCGCGAAGTTGTCCGCGTCGACCGCCCGGAACTCGCTGGCCTGCTGGCCGGAGCGCACCACCGAGCCGATCATGTCCCGCCAGCGCTCATCGTCCTTCTGCCGCAGCACGGCCACGTCGGCGTTGCGCGCGGCCAGCGCCCAGAAGTCCAGCCAGAGCCGCCACGAGCTGCCCGGCTCGGTGTCGGCCTCGGGCAGGCAGCTCATGGCCACGATCTCCTCGATCCGCGCCGCCGCGGTGGGCAGCTCGGCCATCCGGCGCTGGCCATCGGCGTACCAGATGTTCTCCAGGTACCTGATGGACTCGGTGAGCAGCTGGTCCTTGGTCTTGAAGTAGTAGATCACCAGGGCCGGACTGATCCCGATTCGCTCGGCCACGTCGGCGATCCTGGTATCGGCGTAGCCGCGATCCGCGATGACCTCGAGCGCGGCGCGCAGCATCTGCTCACGGCGGTGATCGGCGGTGCCCAGCGCCCCGGCGGCCTGGGCCGCATCTGTCATCGCGACATCCCTCGACATCCCGCCTCATTCATCTTGGCCTCTTGTGGACAACGGTATCAGGTTTCTAGACTGAACATTCAGTCAAAGATGTTTTTATGCGGCCAGCACCCCGCCTGGCCGCACCGGACGGACTCGCGGAAGGCGGACTCATGGCCGCAACATACGACGCCATTGTCGTTGGCGGAGGGCACAACGGTCTTGTCGCCGCTGCGTACCTGGCCCGATCCGGCGCCAGGACGGTCGTGCTCGAGGGCAGGCACAAGACCGGCGGCGCGGCGACCACGGAGGCGCCATGGCCGGACGCGCCAGAGTTCAGCGTCACCAGGCTCTCCTACGTGATGAGCCTGATGCCGCCGACCATTATCAACGACCTCGACCTCCCCCGCCATGGGTACAGGATTTACCCGATGGGGCCGTATTACCAGGCATTCCCTGAGGGCGGATCGATCAAGTTGTACGCGGACGACGCCAAGCGCAACCACGAGGAGGTGTCCAAGTGGTCCAAGAAGGACGCGGACGCCGTGCCGAAGTGGGACGCGTGGCTCGCCGGGCTCGCCGAGGTGCTCGGCCCGCTGCTGCTGACCGTCCCGCCCGCGATCGGGTCGCGCAAGCCGCGTGACCTCACCGACACGCTGCGGCTCGCCTGGCGGCATCGTGGCCTGGACGTGCGCACGATCGCCGACGTGACCAGGCTGATGACGATGAGCATCGCCGACCTGCTCGACGACTGGTTCGAATCGTCGCAGGTCAAGGGCGCGCTCGCGGTCAACGGCGTGATCGGGACCTGGGCCGGCCCGTACGAGCCGGGCACCGCGTACGTGATGGCGCACCACTCGATCGGCGACGTCGGCGACGGGCACCTGGGCAACTGGGGGTTCCAGGAGGGCGGCATGGGCGCCGTCTCCGCGGCGATCGAGCGGGCGGCCCGCAGCCACGGCGCCGAGATCCGTACCGGCGCCCGGGTGGCCCGCATGCTGGTCGACGGCGGCCGGGTCACCGGCGTCGTGCTGGACAACGGCGACGAGATCCGCGCCAAGGTCATCGTCTCCACCCTGCACCCCAAGACCGCGTTCCTCGAGCACATCGGCAAGGAGCACCTGCCGGAGGACTTCGTCGGCGACATCGAGCACTGGAAGTCGCGCAGCGGCGTCGTGAAGATCAACCTGGCGCTGGCCGAACTGCCGGACTTCACCGCGGATCCCGGCTCCAACCTGCAGGAGCACCACACGGGCTCGGTGGAGATGGCGCCGACCATGGAGTACATCGAGCGCGCGTTCCAGGACGCCCGGGAGGGCCGGCCCGCTGCCCGCCCGTTCAGCGACGGCGTGATCCCCACCGCGTTCGACAAGACCCTGTCCCCCGAGGGCACCCACATCATGTCGCTGTTCACCCAGTGGGTGCCGGATGACTGGAACGAAGCGCCGCACACCGCCGAACTCGAGGCCTACGCGGACCGGATGATCGACTGCTACAACGAGCTCGCGCCGAACTTCAAGGCGTCGATCCTGCACCGCGACATCGTCGGCCCGTACCAGATGGAGCACGAGTACGGCCTGATCGGCGGCAACATCTTCCACGGGGAGCTGTCCCTGGAGCAGCTGTTCCACATGCGCCCGGCGCCCGGCTACGCGGACTACCGGACCCCGGTGGCCGGCCTGTACTACGGCAGCTCGGCGACGCACGCCGGCGGCGGCGTGTGCGGCATCCCCGGCTGGCAGGCGGCCCGGGCCGCCATCGCGGACAAGAAGGCGGCGCGGCGGACCGGTCAGGTCCGCAGGATCCTCCGCCGGTCATGACCATCCGACATAGGCCTGAACGCGACGCCACGGCGGGTCCGCCGTCCACGGCTCCGCCGACGACCGTGGTGCCGCCCACCGGGCCGGGCCCCGATCCCGGCCCGGATCTGATGCGGCCGCAGTGGGGACCGGGGCAGTCCGGCGGCGGCAGCGTGGCCCGGGCCAGCCCGCATCCGGTGTCGGCGATGCTGGAGGCGCGCAGTATCGCGCTGGTCGGGGCCTCGCCGCGGCCCGGCTCGTTCGGGCAGCGGATGGTCGACGAGGTGACCAAGAGCCCGGCCCGGCCGCGGGTCCACCTGGTCAACCCCAGGTACGCGGAGATCGGCGGGCGGCCGTGCGTCCCATCGCTCGCTGACCTGCCCGACCCGGTTGATTTGGTCCTGCTCGCGGTGCCGGACGCCGCCCTGGAGCAGCAGCTCACGCTCGCCGCCCAGCGCGGCGACCGCTCGGCGGTGATCTTCGGCAACGCGCACGAGGACCCCGCCGTGGACCCCGCCCCCGGTACCCCATACCCCGCCGCGGACCCCGCCCCCGGTACCCCATACCCCGCCGCCCCGGCCCCTGGCTTCTCAGCTTCCGGCCACCCGGCCCCCGGCCTCACGGCTTCCGGCCACCAGGCCGCTGACCCCGCTCCTGGCGCATCGATGTACCAAAAGGCTGGTTCTTATGAGCCCATCGGTACATCGACGCCAGGGCCGCCCGAACCTGAGTGGCTGGTGGTACCCGAGGGGCCGGCGGGATCGAG
>JASHOI010000298.1 GCA_030041195.1 Streptosporangiaceae bacterium
AGGTCGGCGGTGCCGATGGGTGGCCGGGCGGGCCGTAGCGCACCGGGGGGAGCACGTCCCCGTAGCCGTCGGGGACCCGCGGGGCAGCGCCGACACCGCCCATCCCGCCGGCGCCCGCAGCGGCGTTGCCTGCAACGCCCGCTGTGCCGTACGCCCACGGCCTGGTGGCCGACGGCCATGCCGGGGCAGGCGGGGCGGATCTCGCGCCGTCGGCCAGTGCGGTCGGCGTCGGTGCGGGCCGGTCGGCCACGGTTCCCGGTGTGACGAACGGCACGGCGCCCGCCGCGGCCGCGGCGGCGGGCAGCAGCGAGGACGGGTCGAGCGCGGCGGTCCGCCTGCAGAGTTCGGCCGTGTCCGGCCGGCGGGCGGGGTCTCGGGACAGCGCCTGCCCAACGAGCGCCAGCAGCGGCGCCGGGAAACCGCTCAGGTCGGGCTGCCCGTTGATGATCCGGTAGAAGATCGTCTCGAACGCCCCGGTGCCGAACGGAGGACGCCCGGTGGCCGCGAACGCCATCGTGGCTCCCCAGGAGTGCACGTCCGAGGCGGGTCCGCTGGGCTTGCCCTCGATCACCTCGGGCGCGAGGTAGCCGGGCGTACCCATGAACATGCCGGTCTGGGTGAGCTTGGTGGAGTCGGGGACCTGGGCTATCCCGAAGTCGATCACGACCGGCTCGCCGTTGGCGATCATGACGTTGCCCGGCTTGAGATCACGGTGCACCACGCCTGCCGCGTGCACAGCGGACAGGGCCAGTGCCAGACCCGAGGCCACCCTCGCCAGCTGCAGGCCGGTCAGCGGGCCATCCTGGCTCACCACATCCTCGAGCGTCTGGCCGCCCACGTACCTGGTTACGATGTACGGCGGATCGCAGGTCACGTCCGCGTCGAGCACCTCGGCGACGAACGGACTGCGCACCCGCCGCATGGTCTCGACCTCGCGGGCCAGCCGCCGCCTGGCGTTCGGGTCCGCTGCTATCGCCGGCCGCAGCGCCTTGACCGCCACCCGGCGCTGCTGTGGGTCGGCTGCCAGGTAGACCACGCCCATGCCACCCTCACCGAGCCGCTCCAGCAGGTGATACGGCCCGAGCCTGTCTGGCGTGTGGTCCTGAGCTGTCATGACCCCACCAGCCTACGGACTTGCTTCCAGCTGTACCTGAATTGGCCGACGCGGAAGGGGGGTGGCGCCGGCTGGCGGAGGGGGGGTGGCGCCGGCTGGCGGAAGGGCAGTGGCGCCGACTTGCAGGGGGCCGGTGGCGCCGGCTGGCGGAAGGGCAGTGGCGCCGGCTGGCGGAAGGCGGGTGGCGCCGGCTGCCGGAAGGGCAGTGGCACCGACTTGCAGGGGGCCGGCGGCGCCGGCTGGCGGAAGCACGGCGGGTGACCCGCCGGTGGTGACGAGCACGTCCTGGCAGGCGTGTTGCATGACCCCTCGTATTCCGCGGCCAGCGGCTCAGCGGTCCCCCGCCGCACACCGCCAGCCGCGAGCTAGCTTCCAGCCACAAGCCGACGCAGCGCCCTGGCTGCCTCGGCATTCTGCTCTGCATGCGCGACAAGGGCCTTGGCCAGTTCCTCCGCCCATACGCCGAGCGGAACCTGCTGACGCGACAGCACCACCCCGCGCACCTCGCTGCAGACCTCGGCGACCGGCGCGCCGCGCTGAATGCCCAGCGTCATCACCCGGTCCCCGAGCCGTACGGTGATCTTCGATACCTGGCCGGGACGGCCATGCATCCGGTCGGACATGCTCCGGTCCCACTCAACCGTAACCCACTCGGGCGGAAGGGCCTCGCCAAGCGACTTGGTGAGCACACGGGTGTAGAGCGTGACGTCGGCACTGTCGGCGCGCAGCGCGGCCGTGACCATGTCGAGCGATGGGCCCCCGGAGCCGTTGTCCAGCTCGGTCACTGCCCTGCCCGCCCGTCGGTGTGTGTTGCTCTGCACATAAACGCGGTTACTCCTCGGCACAACGCGCCCCGGCCGCCGTGGCGGGTGCTCACCGCCCGGCGAAGGTCGCCTTCCCCGGTCCATTCTCCACGAAGCTGCGCATTCCCGCGCGCTGGTCCTCGGTCGCGAACAGCGCGGCGAACTGCAGCCGCTCGATCTCGAGCCCGGTGGACAGGTCGGCGTCGAGTCCCTCGTCGATGGCCTGCTTGGCGGCGCGCAGCGCAAGAGCCGGGCCTCGAGCGTACCGGGCGACGAGCGTGCGCGCCGCGTCATACACCTCGGCGTCGGGGACCACCTGGTCGACGAGGCCGATCGCCAGCGCCTCCTCGGCGCCGACGAACCGCCCGGTGAACACGATGTCCTTGGCCCTGGCCGGGCCGACGAGGCGGGGCAGCCGCTGCGTGCCGCCCGCCCCGGGGATGATGCCGAGCAGGATCTCGGGCTGGCCGACGCGCGCGCTCTCGCCCATCACCCGGAAGTCCGCGCACAGCGCGAGTTCGAGCCCGCCGCCGAGGGCGTATCCCGTGATCGCGGCCACCACGGGTTTCGGGATCTTCGCCACGGCGGTGAACGAGTCCTGCAGGCGCCGGGAATCCGCGGCCATCCGGCCGTAGCTGGCCTCGGCCATCTCCTTGATGTCGGCCCCGGCGGCAAAGACCTTCTCGCCGCCGTAGATCACGGCCGCACGAATCCCGTCATCGGCGGTCAGCTGGGCGGCCGCCGCCGCGATCTCGTCCTGGACCTGGGGATTTAGCGCATTCATCGGCGGGCGGTCAAGACGGATTGTGGCTACCGCTTCATCGGCCTCGACCTGTACGAACTCAGCCATCCCGCCAGTATCCCGCACCGCGGTCAGGCGGCCGGCGCCCTGCCCGTGCCCTGTCCGCCGGCTGGCGCCGGGGCATCGCGGTGGCAATCATGCTCACAGGTGTCGTCGTCGCAGGCGGGGTGGCCCGTCCCAGCCCGGCACTCGCCGAGCAGGCACGCGATGCACAGCCCGGGGTAACGCGACCATGCCCGCTCGCCGAGCCGCTCCCCGGACCGGCCGGTCCCGGCCGATCTGTTTCGCCACGGCACCAGGAGTCGGGCCAGCCTGCGCAGTAATCCCGCGCTGACGGGCGCCTCGCCTCGGCGCGTGGTGGCCAGGGCTCTGGCGCGCGCCCGGAGGTCATCACGACGCGCGTGCTGGGCCCGGCGGTGACCCGTCGCGGGCCGGTGCCGGTCCAGCGAGAGCATGACTCCCATGTGCCGTCCCCCCTCGGTTGGCCTCCGGGCGCTGCGGCGCGGATCCCTGTGCCACCCTAAT
Organism: Streptosporangiaceae bacterium; assembly: GCA_030041195.1. The sequence continues at coordinate 3,245 of JASHOI010000298.1, forward strand.
GGGCGAGGTGCGAAGGGTCAACGGTGCGCGCGAAGTTTCTTCGCAGTTGGGCGGCGCTCCGTTTCCGCCGCAAATATGCAGGCGGGCAGGCCGCGGTAAGCACACAGATCGGTCTGATTGACTAGACAGGCACGCGAAGGTCGTGCGAAGGTAAGCCCATGGCCGAACGCCCGCCGCCGCCACCGTGGGGAGCCTTGCTGACCAAGGCCCTCGCCGACGCGCAGCTCTCGGCGAGGGAGGCCGCCAAGCGCGCCGGGATCAGCGAGGGGCGCTGGCGGCAGATCGCCAGCGGGTATCAGGTGGTCAGCCCCGGCGTTTACGCGCCGGTGCAAGGGCCGGCGCGGACCCTGGCGCGGATGGCCGCCGCGGCAGGCGTCACCCCGGCGCAGCTCACCGACACCGGCCGACCGGACGCGGCAAAGGCGCTCGCCGCCCAGGAGGCGGACGCGAGCCACGAGCAGATGCTGCAGCGGGTCAGGGAGATGAATCCGGACCAGGCACGCGAGCTCCTGGCAGCGATCGCGGTGCAGCTGGGAATCCGGGTGCCAGCGGCGGGGCCAGACGCCGAAGATCGCCGTTACGGCACGTAGCGAACGGGGCCGGCGACGGCGTGCAGCGAGATGATCGCGGCGCCGTGCCACGGGAGCAGCAGAAGCAGTCAGGGGGCAGTGGCCCCGGCTGGCGGTCGGTCATTAACGGGCAGGCGGGCAATGGCGCCGGCTGGCGGTCGGTAATTAACGGGCAGGCGGGCAATGGCCCCGGCTGGCAGTAGTCATTAACGGGCAGGCGGGCAATGGCCCCGGCTGGCGGTCAGCCATTTAACGGGGCAGCGGGGCGGTGGCCTCGCGTGGAGCATTCGAGCGCGCCGCCGACGGCACCGGGACTTGCTGCGTCACGGTGCCGCCGACGGCGCTGGGACCCGACATCTCACCGGCAGGCCGCCGCCGATGCGGCGCTGGCCTGCCGGACATACGGCTCGCGCGGGAGGCGGCCTGCACCGCCTGGGACTCATCCCCCCCGCCACGTCGTTTCCCCCGCCCCCGGCAATGGCCGGCGGGCGCCCGAAGAGGCTGCGGCAGGTGCGGTTGCCTACTCGCCCGACGACCGCGGCGCGGACACGTGCTGCCAGCCATTCAGGAATCCGCGGACCTCGGTCTCGCTGTAGCGGCGGTGGCCACCCGGGGTGCGGATCGACGACAGCTTGCCGCCCCTCGCCCACCGGGTGACGGTCTTCGGGTCGACCCGAAGCATCGCGGCAACCTCGGCCGGGGTCAGAAGACGATTCTCCGGCTTGATCTGGGTTCTCACGACGGATGGTCCTCTCGCGCTTGGGGGTAGTTGCATGATGACGGACAGTAACGACAGTTGACCATTACTTACCGCCAGCGTTCTATCACAGGATGTCACATCGGCCAGGGTTTTGCTGGCGTTCTGCGTGGCACGGGGAGAAATTTCCGTGGCAGGCCATGTTGTCCTTCTTAGCTGGACGCCACGGCCAACGCGGCGGTTAACTCGCTGCGCGTAACCCGTCAGATACGGTACGTCGCGACAATGGCTGGCGGAGCCAAACCAGGGAATTACCGCAGATCGCCGTTGGTCATCCCGGCCGGAGCGTCCGGCAGCGTGATGAGGCCCATTTCGGCTGGTGAGGCCAGCAGCGGATGGCGGGGAAGCACCCGGACCGTGTAGCCGAACGGCCCGGGACGGCCAAGCTCGGCCTCGCCTGCGTACCGTGCGGCCGAACCGCCCGACGGCTCTCCCTCGAGCTCCAGGTCGGCGAATGCCGGGGGGATGATCTCGTCGTCGTCCCCGGCCGGGCCGTAGACCACCTGCACGGTCACGTCGTCGGGTGACAGCCCGCCGAGCGCCACGCTGGCCCGCACCACGAGGTTCGCCCCCGGGCTCTGCTCGCCATCCTCGGCCTCGACATGCTCGATCGCCACGCCGGGCCAGGCCTTCGTGACCCGGTCCTTCCACGCCGCCATCTCGCGCGCACCGGCAAACCCCGGGCCGCCGGCGAGCGCCTGCGACGACCGCGCGGCGGGCAGGTACAGCTCGGTGACGTACTCGCGGACCATCCTGGTCGCCTGGGCCTTCGGCCCCAGCGTCCGCAGCGTGTGCGCCACCATCTCCAGCCAGCGGCCCGGCAGGCCGTCGGGGCCCCGGTCGTAGAACAGCGGCGCCACCGACTGGCCGAGCAGGTCGTAGAGGGCGGACGCCTCGAGTTCGTCCCGCCGCTCCGGGTCGGCGACCCCGTCGGCCGACGGGATGGCCCAGCCGTTGTGCCCGTCGAACCACTCGTCCCACCAGCCATCCAGGATCGACAGGTTGAGCGCCCCGTTCAGCGCCGCCTTCATTCCGGAGGTCCCGCACGCCTCCAGCGGGCGCAGCGGGTTGTTCAGCCACACGTCGCAGCCTGCCGTCATCGCGCCGGCCAGCGCCATGTCGTAGTCGGGCAGGAACACGATGCGATGCCGCACCCGCGGGTCATCCGCGAAGCGCACCATCTGCTGGATCATCAGCTTGCCGCCGTCGTCGGCCGGATGAGCCTTCCCGGCGATCACGATCTGCACCGGCCGTTCCCGGTCGAGCAGCAGGGCGGTGAGCCGCGCCGGATCATGCAGCATCATCGTCAGGCGCTTGTAGGAGGGGACGCGGCGGGCAAACCCGATCGTCAGCACGTTCTCGTCGAGCACATCGTCGATCCAGGTCAGCTCGGCCTCTGAGGCACCGCGCTGGATCCAGGAGGCGCGCAGCCGCCGCCGGGTCTCCGCCACCAGCCTGGCCCGCAGCAGGCCGCGGGCAGCGAAGATCGCCGCCGGATCCGCCGCCGCCCGATCCCAGGCGGCCTCGTCCTCGGCGGGCTCCTGGGCCTGGCCGCCCTGGGCCAGGATCTCCGTGGCCACCCAGGTGGGCCCGTGCACCCCGTTGGTGACCGACCCGATCGGCACCTCCGCCGTGTCGAAGCCAGGCCACAGCCCGGTGAACATCTGCCTGCTGACCCGGCCGTGCAGGGCGCTGACGCCGTTGACCCGCTGGGCCAGCCGCATGCCCATGACGGCCATGTTGAACACGTTGGGGTCGCCACCGGGGAAGGTCTCGGCGCCGAGGGCCAGGATCCGGTCCACCGGCAGCTCAGGGTCGGCGACGTCGCCGAACTGGGCGGCCACGAGATCCGTGCCGAACCTGTCGATTCCGGCGGGCACCGGCGTGTGCGTGGTGAACACCGTGCCCGCCCGGCACATCGCCAGCGCCTCGTCGAAGGTCAGGCCAAGGCCGAGGTACTCGCGGATGCGCTCGAGGCCGAGGAACCCCGCATGCCCCTCGTTGGTGTGGAAGACCTCGGGCTCCGGGTGCGACGTGATCGCGCAGAAGGCCCTGACCGCCCTGACCCCTCCGATCCCGAGCAGCAGTTCCTGCCGCAGCCTGTGCTCGCTGCCGCCGCCGTACAGCCGGTCGGTGACCTCGCGCAGTGCCGGGTCGTTCTCCTCCACGTACGAGTCGAGCAGCAGCAGCGGAATCCTGCCGATCTGCGCGATCCACACCTGCGCGGCGATGATGGCGCCGCCGGCCAGGGCCACGCTGACCTTGACCGGCTCGCCGCCCTCCCTCAGCAGGGTCAGCGGCAGGCCGTTCGGGTCGCCCGCCGGGTAGCGCTCGGTCTGCCAGCCCTCGGCGGACAGCGCCTGCGTGAAATAGCCGTGCCGGTACAGCAGGCCAACGCCGATCAGCGGCACCCCGAGATCGCTGCCCGCCTTGAGGTGATCGCCGGCCAGGATGCCCAGCCCGCCCGAGTACTGCGGCAGCGCGGCGGTGATCCCGTACTCGGGCGAGAAGTACGCTATGGCCGCCGGCTTCCCGCCCAGGCTCGGGTCGACCTGGTACCAGCGCGGACCCGTGGTGTATTCGCGCAATTCGTCGACCGCGTCGCCCAGCCGCCGCAGGAACCGCCGGTCGGCTGCGAGGCTGGTCAGCCGCTCCGGCGAGACCTCGGCCAGCAGCGCGACCGGCTCGCGCCCGGCGCGCTCCCACCCCTCGGGATCGATCGACGCGAACAGGTCCTGCGTCTCCGCATGCCAGGACCAGCGCAAATTCAGCATCAGCCCGCGCAGCGGGGCGAGCGGCTCTGGCAGCTGCGGCCGGATCGTGAACCGGCGGATAGCTCTCACGGACAGCGACCCTAATAGGTGTCTAGAGCGGACCGGACACCGACGCGCCTCGCTGGCCATGCCGATCCCACTGAGCGGGCGTGAGGGGGAGCGGAGAGGGACGGGGAGGTGGGTGGGGGGCGGGGCGGCGCCGGCTGGGCAGTGAAGCGGGAGTGGAGAGGGACGGGGTGGGGCGCGGGGAGGAGCTTGCGGGAGGCGGGCCGGGCCCGGTAAGCGTGCGGGGGATGCAGCATGACCGCGGCCACGACGGGTAGCTTTTGCTAAGTGATCGGCCGGATTCCCATCGTTGATGTGCAGCCAGTGGTGGCCGACGGCGAGTACCCCGCCAAGGCCGTCGTGGGCGAGTCTTTCCCGGTCAGCGCCACGGTCTTTCGCGAGGGGCACGGGATGCTCGGGGCGGGCGTGGTGCTGCGCGGGCCGGACGGGCGCCGCCGCCCCCTGGTGCCGATGGCGGAGCTTGCCCCCGGCACCGACCGTTATGCCGCCGAGGTGACCGTCACCTCGGCGGGCATGTGGCACTTCGAGGTCGAAGCGTGGGGCGACCCCATCGCCCGGTGGCGGCACGACGCGGACATCAAGGTGCCGCTCGGCCAGGACGTGGAGCTGACGCTGGCCGAAGGCGCACTGCTCTTCGACCGCGCGGCCGCCCAGGCCACCAGGCTCCCGCGCTCGGCCACGGCCCCGGACAAGCGCGACGCCGCGGCGGCGCGGGCGGCCTTCGCCGCCCTGGCCGCGG
>JASHOI010000299.1 GCA_030041195.1 Streptosporangiaceae bacterium
CGATCGCTTCGCGGACGGCGGGGACGATCTCTTTTGCCCAGCGGGCGAGCCCCTCGGCAGCGGGAGTGTCGCCGGGGCTGCGGTAGATGAAGCCGCGCGCGCGGTGCTCGAGCACCGCGGCGGTGAGCTCGTGCACCCACTGCCGTACCGAGCCGCCGATCCAGCGGCCGTCGTCGCCGCGGGTGACGGCGAGCGGCTGGGCCGTGATCTGGCCGCCGAAGTTGTAGACGTCGATGATCTCCCCGGGGTCTCGCCCGGCCGCGGCGGCGGCCGCATCGATCAGCGGGCGGGACTCGCGGTACAGCTTGCTCTGCCAGTCCGAGGCCATCGGCGGAACCCAGCCGTCCGCGACCCGGCCGGTGACCGCCAGCGACTTCGGCCCGACCGAGCCGGTCCAGATCGGCGGTGCCGGGACATCAGCCGGGTCCAGGCCGGATACCTGGCAGAACTCCCCCTCGAAGGTGACCGGATCCCCGCCGCCGGACAGCGCCCGGATCACCGTGATCCCCTCCTCCATCGCGCGCACCGCCGACCCGCCGCTGAGCCGGGGCACGCCGAGCGTGACGATCATGTCCCAGATTCCCCCCGCCCCGATGCCGAGCACGACCCGCCCTCCGGACAGCGCCGACAGCGACGTGATCGCGCGGGCGAGCACGGGCGCCGGGCGGCTGGGCAGGTTGGTGACCGTCACCGCGCCATAGATTCGCTCGGTCCGGCCCAGCAGAAACGACAGCAGCGCGTAGGCGTCGAGTTTCTCGCCGAAGTAGGGGTGATCGGCCAGCGTGAACAGGTCCAGGCCGTCGCGGTCCGCCTGGGTCACCAGCCGAACCGAATCGGCCGCGGTGGCGACGTCCGCCCCGTTCCAGGCGCCAAGCCCGGCGGCGAACCATACCTTGGGATCGGGCACGAGCAGCCTCCTTCCAGTCTCAGGATTCACTCAGCGGAAGCCATAGCAGCCGACCTCGTCCAGCACGGTGACGACCGGCGGCTGCTCGCACCGTTCGTCCAGGGTGGACCGGTAGCGCTGGAACGACGCCAGCCGGTGGTGCGGCGCGGTGCCCGGCGGGCCGTCGAACTCCACGAGGGCGACAAAGCTGCCCTGGTCATCGGCGCGGAAGGTGACGTAGCGCAGACCTGCCGGCCGGGTCGCCGCGAGCTCCGCGTAGACATCGCCCAGCAATTCCGCGTTGCGCTCGATCTGGTCGGGCCGGACCTTGTAGCTGATCATCACCTGCACTGCTGGCTCCTGTGGGCGCGGGGGCGGCTGGCTCCTGTGGGCGCGGGGGCGGCGCAACTCTGATTCCGTCGGACGACCTGTCTTTCACTGGAAAGCCTGTATTTTAAAAGTCACTCTGTCAAGTGAATGTTAGGATTACGTTCCGTGGCGACGCGCAAGTACGAGCAGCGGCTGCGCGCCGAGGAGGCGGAACGGACCCGGCGCCGCATCCTGGACGCGCTGTACGAGCGGCTGCGCGAGGCGCCCGCGGAGCCGATAAGCGTGGACCAGATCGCCCGGATGGCCCGCGTCTCCCGGTCCACCGTCTACCTGGTCTTCGGCTCGAGACCGGGCCTGTTCTGCGCGCTCGGCGCTGACATCGCGAAGCGCGGGGGCTTCGCCGCGGTGCTCGAGGCAGCCGCGTGCCCGGATGCGATCGAGAGCCTGCGCGCGGGCATCCGCGCCATCGTCCGCATGTACGCGAGTCAGCGGGACGTGCTGCGGGCGCTGCATTCCATGGCCCAGCTCGACGCGGAGGCCGGCGGCGGATCCGTGCAGAAAATGGACGAGGGCCGGGCGATCGGCATCGCCTCCCGGGCACGCCGGCTGGCGGAGCAGGGCGCACTCCGCGCGGACGTCACCGAGGCCCAGGCGGCGGACCTGCTGTGGCTGCTGACGAGTTTCGACGCCTTCGACGCGCTCTACACGGGCCGGTCACTGCCGGCCGAGCAGGTGGCCGACGCCCTGACCGCCACCGCCGAACGCGCCCTGTGCCGCAGCGCCTGATTCAGGAGTCCGACCTGCTCCGCTCACCTGTGCGCGGTGAGTCTCGCGGCGAGCATCTGAGCGCCGAGCGCGCCGATGAGGATCCACCACGGGATGGCGACCATCAGCCAATCCCCAGCAGCGTTCTGCGCCTCGCTCGGCAGCAACAGCGCCGGCCAGCCCGCGACGACCGGAATGGCGATCATGAGGCCCAGGCCCGTGCGCCACGCGCGGCCGCCGAGACGGACCTTCAGCGAATGGCTGACGAGCGGGCAGATCCCCGCGGCGACGCGTGCCGACCCGGCCAGCACCATCGCCCATGACAGCGCGCACTCAAAGAACAACACCCGCAGCGCGAATCGCATCGCTGCCCCTTCCCGGGGGCCGGGTAGGCCGGTGACCTTGCCGAGTATCACTCCGCTAGCTCAATAAAAGCACGGCACCGAGCCGGGACAACAGCGGCAGGCCGACATCGCTTCAAGACCGGGCGGCCGGTTCTGATACCGTCGGCGTGCACGCGACCACCCGAGGAGGTGAGACCCATTACCGCTGTAGCAGGAGGTTGGGTGCTCTCGCTCGCGGCCGCGCGGTTTGACCGGCACGTACGGCTCTGACCCACGACAGGTCGCGCCGGGAGCGCCCGCGAGCATCCCGGAAGGCATCTGACCTATGCACTTCACCTCGGAGACGGTCGTCGACGGCGTCTCGGAACGGCTCTTCACGCTCGGCGAGATCCCCGGCGTGCTGTGGACACGAGCCGGGGCCGCAGGCCCGCAACCGCTCGTGCTGCTCGGCCATGGCGGCGGTCAGCACAAGACGGCCCCCGGCGTCGTCGCACGCGCCCACCAGTACACGGCCCGCGGTTTCGCTGTCGCGGCCATCGACGCGCCGGCGCACGGTGACCGCCCGTCAACCGAGGAACACCGGCGCTTCGTCGCGGCCATGAGGGAGCGGTCCGAGGCGGGCGAGCCGGTGGGCCCGCTGATACCGGGTTACAACGCCGCAGTGGCGGAACGGGCCGTGCCGGAATGGCGCGCCACGCTGGACGCGCTCCAGCGGCTGGACCATGTCGGCGCCCGCGGGCCGGTGGGCTACTGGGGGCTGTCGATGGGCGGCGCGGTCGGGGTGCGGCTCGCCGCTGCCGAGCCCCGGATAACCGCGGCGGTGTTCGGCCTCGTGCGCAGCGATGGCCTGGCCGAGGCGGCAGCCACGATCACGATCCCGGTCGAGTTCCTGCTGCAGTGGGACGACGAGGTCGTGCCGCGCGACTCCGGCCTGGCGCTGTTCGACGCGCTCGCCTCCGCCGAGAAGACGCTGCACGCCAACACCGGCCCGCACCGGGAGGTGCCCGCGTTCGAGCTCGAGAGCTCGGCGCGATTCTTCGCCCGCCACCTGCTCGGCGGCGCGTAGGCCGGCGACGGCAAGGCCGGGTTCAGGGCCTGGTCAGCGTCAGCAGCGGCTGCTGGTAGCTGGGGGCCACGGCGTCGGGGTCCGCGGCGACCGCCGCCTCAAGCCGCTGGAATCCGGCCGCGAGTTCCTCGGGCGTGAGCCGCTCGAAGACCGAGAACGGCCGGAGCCGGAGCTGGGCCAGGACGTCGGCGCGGGTTCCGGCCGACGGCCCGATGGGCTTCGCGAAGCCGGCGACCCGCCATCCGGCGCCGGTGAAGACCGCCACGACGTCGGCCAGGGGCTGGAACGTCGCCGCGTCGATCTCGAGCCCGCGCGGGAAGCACTCCAGCCACCACAGCCGGGGCATGTGGTCGCGGAAGTGCGACTGGAGCAGGACCGTGCCGCCGGGCCTGGTCACCCGGGCCAGCTCGCTGGCGGCGCGGGACTGGTCCCGGACGTGGTGCCAGACCAGGAACATCAGGGTGTAGTCGACGGACGCGTCGGGCAGCGGGATCGCCTCGGCCGACCCGCTCAGGTAGCTGACCCCGGGATGCGCCGCAGCCTCGGCGATCCGGCGCATCGCCGTCGCGGGCTCCACCCCGGTCACCGGGCCGAACGCCGCTGCGAGCGCCGGGGCGAACCGGCCGGTGCCGGAGCCGAGATCCAGGCCCTGCAGCGGCCGGCGCGGCGGCAGCCGGGCCACGAACGCGCGGATCCAGAAGTCCAGCTGGCCCGGCCGCAGCGCGCGGCCGCGCACGTAGCCGCGATGCTGCTGGCTGTTGTAGTCGACAGGCTTCATCGGGAGCCTCCAGTGGGTGGGCGTGACCGACCGCCGACCTCACTCGACCAGGCTTTTGTCCCTTCAGATGCCCGCTGACGCGGGTCGCAGCGCTCGGACCAGTCTCGCCTGAGCGACGGAACCCTAGCTGCGTCCAGTCGTGGTCCCAGCGTAGCCGACCCGGCCCGGCCGATCGATCGGCGCATTCCCTCCGGCGAGGCGGCCGCAAAGACACGGCTGCCAGGCAAAACCATCCGTCGCCGTAATACGAGAACCCTGCTGGGCTACAATTCCGCGTCGGCTGCACGCCATTGTCCGCAATGCGGTAGCTTCCGACCTGTAAACGGCTACCGGAGCGGTTCTTGGTGCAGATGAACTCGGTCACGGGTATCGGCGGCCAGGCGCCGCCGCCGAGCCCGCTGGTCGTCACGGCAAAGTGGCCGGTGCGGTGCGGTATCGTGCCGTCGCTGGCCGACAGGTTCGACCCGAGACCCGAGACCGCGCCGGACTTGCACCGGGCGCTGGAGCACGCCGCCAGGGTCGTCCTGATCCCGCAGCCTGGCCGGAGCGACTCCGGCCTGACCCAGCAGTGGCTGCGTACCAGCGGGAAGACCCAGCTGGCGGTCGCGTTCGCTGAGGCGCAGTGGCAATCGCGGGCAATCGACCTGCTGCTCTGGATCGACGGGAGCAGCACGGCATCGGTGCTGGCCGGCTACGTCGACGGCGCCAGGGCCATTACCGGAGCCCCGATGACCGGTCCGGCCGCGCCCGTGGCGGTTAGCCTGCTCGCGTGGCTCGGCCAGAGCAACCTGCGCTGGCTCGTTGTCCTTGACGACGTGCCGGACGGCAGGCTGCTGGACGGCCTGATCCCGGCCGGGCCGGGCGGGCACGTCGTGATCACCGGCGCGAGCTCGCAGGCGGCCACCGGCGTGCCGGACGCGCTGGTGGCGGAGATCGGGCCGTTCAGCGCTCGCGAGGCGATGAAGTACCTGGTGGGCAGGCTGTCGAACGATCCCGACCAGCGGCGCGGCGCGATGGACCTGATCCGCGATGTGGGCTGCCAGCCGACCGCCCTCGCGCACTCGACCGCCACGATCGCCAGCTCGTGGATCACCTGCGACGACTACTGCGAGCAGTTCCGCCGCCGGCAGACCCTGGTGGGCGGCCCGGGCGGCCAGGCGGCGGCCGCGGTGACCTGGCGGCTGGCGCTCGATCAGGCCGATCACATGACGCCCGGCGGGGCCGCACACTACTGCCTCGCGCTCGCCGCCATGCTGGACGGGCACGGGATCCCGGTAGGGCTGTTCGGCACGTCGGCGGCGGGCCAGTTCATCGCGCCGGGGCAGGGCGGCCCCGGCTCACCCGGCCAGCCAGGCCAGCCTGGTGAGCCCGGCCCGATGACCGCGCGGATCCAGCTCGCGCTGACCAGCCTGGAACAGGTGGGCCTGCTCAGCCTCGACGGCACGGCGGATCTTGCTGTGGTCCGGCTCAGCCCGGCGCTGCAGCGGTCGACGCAGGCCGCGATGCGATCCGACCTACTGACCCAGTCGGCCGGGGCCGCCGCGGCGGCGCTGCTCGAGTTCTGGCCGGACGGTGACCAGAGCACGCCCGTTGCGCAGCTGGCGCGGGGAAGCGCGGTGGCGCTGCTGCGCGCCGACGCCGACGCGCTGTGGGCAGGCAACTGCCCCGCGGTGCTGATCCGCGCGGGGCAGAGCCTGGACGCCGCCGGCATGCCGGGAGCGGCCGTCGAGTACTGGCGCGAGCTGAGCGCAGCCAGCGACCGGATTCTCGGTCCCGATCATCCGGACTCGCTGCGGCTGGCCAACTTGCTCGGAGCGTCCTGCGCCGCTGCCGGGCTGAACGCGGAGGCCATCGCGTCCCGCCGGCGCGTCGCCGATCAACGGGCTCACGCGCTTGGGCCACAGCACTCGCTCACCCTGGCCGGGCAGGTTGCCCTGAGCCGCTCGCTGGTGGACGCCGGCGACTTCGGCACGGCGGTCGACGTGCTCGCCGCGGCCCTCGCGGCGAGCGAGGCGCGACGAGGTGCGTCCGACCCCGAGGTACTGGGCATCCGGGATGATCTCGCGGCCGCATACCTGGCGGCCGGACGCGCCGGTGACGCGATGCGCGTGCTAAAGGCGACGCTGGCGGAACGAGAGCGAAGCGGCGGCCCGACGCATCGTGACACCATCGAGACCCGGCAGCGACTCGCCGAGGCCTGCGTCGCCGCCGGGAAGCTCAAGGACGCGGTGTCGCTGTACCGCCGGGCGGTCGAGGACTCCGAGCGGGTGAACGGGCCAGACCACCGGGCCACGCTGCGGGCCCGGGGCACGCTCGCGGCCGTGTACCAGCAGACCGGCAAGATTGGCAACGCGGTGTCGATGTACGAGCTGACCAGAGACAGCTGCACGCGAGCCCTTGGCCCGGATGACCCCGACACGCTGAACGCGTGCGTGAACCTGGGCCGGATCTACATCGCGGTCGGTCACGTGGCCAACGCGACCACGCTGCTGCGCGACACGCTGGAGCGGTGCCAGCTCGTGCTGCCTCCGGGCGATCCGATAACCAGATTGGCGCAGGAGAGCCTCACCGCCATTGTCGGGGCCTGACCAGGTCTTTTTCCGCGTCCATTTTTATCGCGTAATTTGCCGCGAAGCAGGCATACGACACCCTAATTCTGGCTAGCATGCGGTCTGCACGCTTTAAGCGTTGGGCGCAGGGATTGGCTCCAGGAACGCAAGCAGGCCTACTCCAGGAAGATCACCGAGGTGATGAGGTCATGGCCGAGACCACGGTAGCGAGCGAGCAGCTGCGCCGGTATGTGGAGAGCCACCACATCGATATGATCCCTGCCGGCGCCCGGCACGGCCGGTCGTGGCACCAGTTCGCCTTCTGGTGGGGCGCCAACAGCAACGTCTTCAACCTGGTCCTTGGCGCCGTCGTGGTGGAGATCGGACTCAGGTTCTGGTGGGCGATCATCGCGATCGGCGTCGGGACGCTGCTCGGCGCGCTGCTGATCGCGCTGCACGCGACCCAGGGGCCGAAGCTGGGGGTACCGCAGACCATCCAGAGCCGGGGCCAGTTCGGCTTCCTCGGGTCGGCGTTCCTGTTCCCGTGCGTGCTCGTGCTCAATGTCGGGTTCATCGCCGCTCAGCTGGTGATCCAGGCGCAGAGCATGCAGGGAGTGGTGGGCTCGGTGTCGATCCCGCAGTGGGTCGTGATCTTCGCCGTGCCCGCGGTGGTGATCGGGATCTTCGGATACCGCTGGATCCACCGGGTGATGCAGGCGACGGCGCTGGTGGTGGGCGTGTCGCTCATCATCATGCTGGTGCAGTGCCTGCGCTACGGATCGCTGCCGGTCAAGGAGACCAGCCTCGCCAGCCCGACGGCCGGCTTGTTCCTGGCGGGCGTGGCGCTGCTGGTCATCGACATGCTGAGCTGGGGACCGTTCGTGTCCGACTACACCCGCTACCTGCCGGAGACAACCAGCGCCCGCAGGCTGTTCTGGGGGATCTACTCCGGCAACGTGCTGGCCACCTTCATCTCGGCCTCGATCGGCGCGTACCTGGCCGCACTGCTGCCGTCGCTCGGTGCGGTATCGGCCGTCGGCAAGGTCTGCGGCACCTGGGCGCTGGTCGTCATGGCGCTGAGCCTGATCAACTCGGACACGCTGAACGCCTACACCGCGACGTTCCAGGTGCTGGCGTTCGGCAACATGTGGCGGCGGTTCAAGTCGGTCTCGGTCGCGGTGCGGCTGATCCCCTTCCTGTGCGTGATGGTGATCGGCGTGCTGGTCGCGTTCTTCGGCTACAAGTCGTTCGTGACGAACCTGTCCAACTTCCTTGACGTGCTGCTGGTTGTTTTCATCCCGTGGTCGGCGGTCAATCTGGTCGACTATTTCGTCGTCCGCCGCGCGAGGTATGACGTCGGGTCGTTCTTCGTGGCTAACGGCGCCTATGGCAGGTTCGCCTGGCGCGGGCTGCTGGCGTACGCGGTCGGCCTCGGCGCCGAATGGCCGTTCGTGTCGCAGCCCGACTACACCGGCCCGCTGGTGGCCAAGCTTGGCGGCGCGGATATCTCCTGGATCGTCGGATGGTTCGTCGCGGCGATCCTCTACCTGATCCTGATGCGCGGAGCCCACACCGGCCGTCGGCGTGTCGGCAGCAACCTTGTCGCCTCGGCACACAGAGCGGCCTGACTTTCCGGCGACCAGCCGCGGACCACTTGCTTAATTAATGCTGGCCAAATAATGGTCGCGGGCTGAATTAGCACGTCACGACGTCGTACCGGAACCGTGCGCTGAAATGGCGCGGCTACGAAGCGTGATGGTCTGAGATCCACTGTTGACGTGACGCGTGTACCCGGGGACGCTCGTTATGTCTGGGGAGATATTCCGGCGCTGCTGACCGTGTGCCGGAATGGGCGGCCGTTGTGATTCGACGAGAGGGTGCGCTCAGGTGACCGCCGGGAACCGGCGACTAAGCCCAGGCGAGGCGGGCCGGCCTTCAGCCCGGCTGCCTGGCCCAACGAGGGGACGCCGGTCACCCCAATACCGATTCCAAGGTCCCTCGACGAGCGCGAGGTGACCGGCACGAGCCGGTCCGAGCCCGGCACCGACAACCAGAAGGAGTCGATGATATGAGCTTTGCCGGACGCACCGCGATCGTCACGGGGGCGGCCCAGGGCATCGGCGCTGCGATCGCGGCGAACCTTGCCGAGGCCGGCGCGACCGTCGCCGCCGCCGACATCAACGCCGAGGGCGCGGCCGCGGTGGCCGGCAAGCTCGGCGACCCGAACTTCGCACTTCACGTCGACGTCGGCGACCCCGAATCGGTGGCCGCGCTGCACGCGGAGGTCACGGGGCGCACCGGGCGGATCGACATCCTCGTCAACAACGCGGCGATCGTCCCGTTCATCGCGTGGGACGACGTCGACTTCGACACCTGGCGGAAGATCCTGCGGGTCGACCTCGACGGCGTGTACCTGATGTCGCGCGCCTCGTCGGACGTCATGCGCACCCGCGGCTACGGCCGGATCGTGAACATCGCGTCGAACACCTTCTTCGCCGGCACCCCGAACATGGCCCCGTACGTGGCCGCCAAGGGCGGCGTCATCGGCTTCACCCGTGCCCTCGCGACCGAGCTTGGCCCGTACGGGATCACGGTCAACGCCGTCAGCCCGGGCCTCACCGCTTCGGAGGGCGTTCTCGCCAGCCCGCACGCGGACGCCTTCGATTTCGTCGGCACGCTGCAGGCGCTGAAGCGCCGCGCGGCGCCCGACGACATAGCACCGGCCGTAACCTTCCTCGCCTCCGAGGAGGCCGGCTGGGTCACCGGTTCCACCGTCAACGTCGACGGCGGCCATATACGCCACTAGCGCAGCACCCGGATACGCCACTAGCGCAACACCCGCGGAGAGCAACGATGGCACAGACCGAAGAAACGACGGCCGGAACACACACCCCCGAGGGCGTCGCCGAGATCGAGGCCCACTCCATCGACATCATTCCCGACTCGGAAAGACACGGCCGGGTCAGCGGGCAGTTCACGCTCTGGTTCGCGATCAACGCGAACGCCTTCAACTTCGTGCTCGGCGGGTTCGCGATCGCCTTCGGCCTGAACGTCCTGTGGGCGGTCATCGCCCTGGTCGTCGGCACGCTGCTCGGCATGGCCTTCACCGCGCTGCACGCCGTCCAGGGCCCCCGCCTCGGCGTGCCGCAGATGATCCAGAGCCGGGGCCAGTTCGGCTTCTACGGCGCGATCCTGATCTTCCTGGCCTCGATCCTGCTCGACGTCGGCTACCTGGCCGCGCAGCAGGTGACCCAGGCGGATTCGCTCAACGACATCGCCAGCGGCGTGTCGATCCCGTGGTGGATCATCATCGCGACGATCCCGGCCGTGCTGCTGGCCGTGTACGGCTACGACTGGATCCACCGCATCCAGCCGACGCTGACGGTGGTGTTCGCCGGCGTGCTCATCGCGGCCGTCATCCTCACCGCGACCAGCGGCCGCTCGCTGGCGAAGGGGATGGGCGGCGCGCACCTGTCCAGCTTCCCGATCTTCATCGCGGTCGTCGGGCTGTTCTTCATGAACATGCTGAGCTGGGCGGTGTACGTCTCCGACTACTCGCGCTACCTGCCCAGGAACGTGAGCGGGCCGCGCACGTTCTGGGCGGTGTTCTCGGGCAACTCGCTGGGCACGATCCTGTACGCGGGCCTGGGCATCTACATCACCGCGATCGTCCCCACCACGTCCTTCGCCCCGGCGTCACTGGGCTTGATCGTGGGCAAGTGGATCCTGCCGATCTTCGCGCTCAGCCTGCTCGGCAGCGACGCGCTCAACGCCTACACCGGCATGCTCGCGATCGAGAGCGTGCGCAGCGCGGTCCAGAAGGTGGTGGCCTCGCGGGTCGCCCGCGTGATCGGGCTGCTGGTGATCTTCATCATCGCCACCGTGCTGGCCGAGACCGGCTACAAGACGTTCCTCAACTCGTTCGAGAACTTCATCGACGTGCTGCTGTTCTTCTTCGTCCCGTGGAGCGTGATCAACCTCATCGACTTCTACATCATCAAGAAGGGCAAGTACGACGTGAAGTCGTTCTTCACCCCGCACGGGGCCTACGGCGGCTGGCGGTGGGTAGCGATCATCCCCTACCTGGTCGCGCTCGGAGCCCAGGTGCCGTTCCTTGACCAGACCCTGTACACCGGGCCGATGGTCAAGGTGCTCGGCGGCGCGGACATCTCCTGGATCGTCGGCTGGGTCGTCGCGGGCGCCGGGTACCTGCTCGCCTCCAGGCTGACCGGCAGCTGGGCCACGACGACCCCGGCTGCGGTGCCCGCGACCGAGTAAGCCGGCGGGCCCGCCGCCGGTCCGGCCCGCTGGCACTTACCGTTGTTCAGTCACGACGTAACCCGGGGGGGCGCGATGACTGACCTCGAAGCCGTGCTGCTCGAGGACACGCGGGTACTGCTGGAGCGCTGGCGCCGCGAGTTCGCGGGCCGGCCGGGCGCGGAACGCGAACGGCTGCTGCTGCTCGCGCTGGAACGAGAGCAGATCGTCGCCGTCGCCTACCGCGAGGAGGCGGTGGCCGGGCGGGTGGCCGAACTGGATGTCGGCGAGGCAACCCGGGCGCTGATCCGGCAGACGCTGATGTGGATCTGGAAAGACGAGCAGCTGCACTTCGAGTTCATGCGCGGCCTGCTGCTCGAGTCGGGATCGCTGGCGTCGTCGCTCGTGGTCTACGGCCGGGCGGTGCAGGGAACGCTGTCCGGGTGGACGTCGTCCACCGCGACCGGGCTGGACGCGCGGTCGGCGCCGCTGCGGACCGGGGCGGCCGGAGCCCTGATCGCGGTGGCCGGCGGGCTGCACCGGATGCCGGCGGCGCTGGCCAGAGAACTGCGCTACCAGACGTTCCGGCGGTACTGCGGGCTGAACGTGGCGCTCGAGGCCAGCGCCGAGTTCGCGTACCGGCGCCTGGTCGAGGTCGCGCGGTCCGCCGAGGAACGCGTGGCGTTCGACCGGATCCGCGACGACGAGGCACGGCACGCGGCGGCGTTCCGGCTGCTGACCGACGTGCTGGCGGACGACGACCGGCTGGCCGGCGGCTGGACGGCGCAGCGCCTGGCCGGCAGCCTGGAGCAGATCAGCCCCTGGTTCCTGCCTGCGCCGCAGCGGCCCGCGACCGTGGCCGAGCCCGGGCCGCCGCGGTCGTTCCCGTCCCGGGCACCGGTCGTGGTGCGCACCGGGCGTTCCGACGCGGACAAGGCCGCGGCGCTCGAGGACTGCCTGGACCGGGCCGGCCTGGGCGCGCTCGCGGCCGGCGCTCGCTCGGCGGCGATCCGCGTCTCGTTCATGCTCGGCTACGACCGCGCCGACCGCTCGAACGTCAACGACCCGGAACTGGTCGACCTGCTGGCCCGCTACCTGCGGCGGCACGGGGTGGCCGACGTCGCGGTGCTCGAGGCCCCGACCGTGTACGGCAACCTGTTCGGCAACCGCTCGGTCGCGTCGGTGGCCGCCTACTTCGGCTTCGACGCGCCCTCGTACCGGATCGTCGACATCGGCGAGGACATGGAGGCGTGCCGGTTCGACCGCGGGTTCGTGCAGAAGTCGATCACCGGCACCTGGCTGCGCAGCGACCTGCGGATCGTGATGCCGAAACTGCGCACCGACCCGACCGAGTTCGCGCACCTGAGCCTGTCCACGCTGGAGGGGAGCACCGGCGCGATCGACGCCACGTTCTACGCCGGGCGGCACACCGACTTCCGGTCCGCGACGATGATGCTGCTCGACGTCGCCGCGCCGCACTTCGCTGTCGTCGACGCGTGGGCGCCGGTGGCGGACGGCCCGTTCGGCGTTATGGGCTGCCGCCGCCCGGCCGGGATCCGCGCCGTCTACGCCGGCCGGGACGCCCTGGCCGTGGACGAGGCGGTGCTGGCCGACATGGGCGTGACCGACTCCCGCAAGGCGCCGATCGTGGCCCAGGCCTACCACTGGTTCGGGCTCGAGCCGGCGCCGCTGGCCGTCGACGGGACCGGGCCGCCGCTGCGCGACCGGCTGCGCGGCGCGCACTCGTCGCCGCTGCTGCGCGGGCTCGGCACGATCTCGTACCCGATCTACATGTACCTGAGCAACCGCGGGGAGCTGTTCGTGCCGGCCATGGACACCGCCGCGTTCCCGCCGTTGTACAGGTCGCGGACGCTGACTCGGTCGGTGCGGTGGCTCAGCCAGCGGGCGTTCGGGTTGCGGCCCCCGGCCAGACCAGCGGCCGCACGCGGGCCGGCGGACGTGCGCCCGGCACGAGCCGCAGGGCGCACCCGGTGAAGCGCCCGTCCCGTGCTCAGGCGCGCGGCGTCCTCGAGACCGTTCGGGCCGGTCACGTATCCGCGCGTGCGCTGGCGATCACGGACAGCCGGGCGCTGGTCCGGTCGCTGTGGCTGGCCTCCGCCGTCCGGACCGGCCTGCTCGACATCCTGCGCACCGGCGGCGGCCGGAGCTTCGCCGAGATCGCGGCGCAGGCCGGAAGCCTGCGGTTTGACCGGCTGCAGGCCTGGCTGGACGTGGGAACCGAGCTCGGCGAGGTCTCGCAGCGCGGCGGCCGGTACCGGCTGCGCGGCCGCCGCTCGCGCGCGATCGCCGCCGGCGACACGCTGCTGCGCGCCCACTACCGGTCGATGCTGGACTACCAGGCCGGCCCGTACGCGGACCTGGATGCGCTGCTGCGGTCCGGGCCCGGCGACGGCCGCGCCGACCTGGACCGCTACGCCGACGACATCGCCCAGGTATCCACCGCGGCGACGCCGTTCATCGCCTCGTACCTGACCGGGGTGATCGCCACGGCCCGCCCGGCCAGGATCCTCGACGTGGGCTGCGGCACCGCGGTCTACTCCAGGATCGCCGCCGCGGCGGACCCGCTGGTGTTCGTCGACGGCATCGACCTGGCCGAGACCGTCGTGGACGCGGCCCGCGCCGAGCTTCGCGCGGCCGGCCTGGACGACCGGATCCGGCTGCACACCGGGGACATCCGCGACTGGGCGCCCGATGGCGGCATCCGCTATGACCTGATCCTGCTGCTCAACAACGTCTACTACTTCCCCCCCGAGGAGCGGGTCCCGCTCTACCGCCGGCTCGGCGGCCTGCTCGGCGAGCTGGGGCAACTGGTCGTCGCCACGCAGATCACGCCGGGCTCGGTCGCGGCCGCGCACCTGAACCTCATGCTGACCAGCCAGGCCGGCGCCGCCGCCCTGCCCCGCCCGGGCGAGCTGCAGGCCGATCTGCCCGCCGCCGGGTTCGAGATCACCGACGTCCAGGCCATCGTGCCCACCGAGCCGTTCGTGGCGGTCACCGCCACCCGCCGCCCCGGTGTGATGATGGTGAAATGACCACCGCGCACCTTCCTGCCGGTCTTTCCGCACCGGACCTGACCGACTGGGCGTCGTCCGCACCGGCAGCGGACGGACCGTTCGGGCCCGTTACCGAGGCCGTCAGTGCCTTCCTGGTCCGGGGGCAGGAACTCGCCGGCCGGCTCCCGGACGCCCGCGAGGCGATCAACGGGATCCTGAACGGCGCGCGGGACGCGTACCTGCGCGCGCACGCGGCCGGCCTGTACGACGAGCTGACCGCCGGGTGCAGCAGGCCGCTGCGGGTGGAGGACCTCGTGTACCGGGCCGCGGCGGCGGTGCCCGGCCTGGCGCCGACGCCCGCCGAGATGGACGCCGAGCGCGGCCGGATGCTCGCGGACAAGCACGGCATCGAGTTCGCCCAGGGGCTGCTGGTGTCGCACGTGCTGGCGCTGCCGCGGGCCGGGCGGCACCTGGTGGAGTCGATGCTGCGCCCGGTTCCCGCGGCGTTCGAGCACCTGGACGGGCTGCGGGCCACCGGCGCGGCCGACCTCGGCCCGGTGCGGATCACCCGCCGCGGGCGGGCCGGCGTGCTGGAGATCACGAACCCCAGGCACCTCAACGCCGAGGACGACCTGACGCTCGACCTCACCGAGTGCGCCGTGGACAT